>CAJGCM010000016.1 GCA_904501765.1 uncultured Clostridia bacterium
AGAAGCGGTCTTGCTTCTAAAAGAGGACTTGCTCCGGCTAACAAGGTGGGCGTTATCGACTCCGATTACAGAGGCGAATTTATGGTAGCGCTCCACAATCACAGTGATATAGAAGCTAAGGTAGAGGGTGGAGAGCGTGTAGCACAGCTGTCAATCGTCCCCTTCCTTAAAGCGGAATTTGAGGTAGCAGAGGAGCTTTCCGACACAGCAAGAGGCGCAGGCGGCTTCGGCTCCACAGGTACGAAATAATTTCTAAAAGGCTATAAAAAGAGAGTATATCGGAATTTGTGTGTGAGCCCGATTTTTGGGCGCAATAATCCGAAATACTCTCTTTTTTCTTATATAAAAGCGGAAGTGTACCTTTTAAATTTTTATATCAGTCGCCAGCTCAAGGAGTCTTTTATGATTAGCAGCGTTACCTGCGAAGACCGAGCAGGGCCTATCTAAGGAAAGAGGCTCGCCACGAAGCTGCGAAACTGCGCCCCCCGCCTCGCGGATTATAAATTCTCCTGCGGCAAAATCCCAAACGGAAAGCTTCAGCTCGAAGAATAGGTCGAATCTGCCAGCGGCAATATAAGCCAAATCAAGAGCGGCAGAGCCAAGGCGGCGAATATCGCCAAAAGCGTCTAAGCACCGCTCAATAAGAGTCAGCGTAGGCGCGCCGAGAGTGTCCTTACAGTAAGGGCTTGAGCCGAAAACCACCAGCGCCCTGTCACCCTCGCGGCTTGATGTGTGGATAGGCTTTTCGTTAAGATAAGCTCCCTCGCCCCGCTTTGCGTAGAACAGCTCGTTAAAATAAGGGTCGTATATAGCGCCGAAAACCGTCACACCACGGCTCACAAGAGCTAAGGAAATGCAGGAATGCTTCAGTCCGTTTATAAAGTTTGCAGTTCCGTCGATAGGGTCTATTATAAAGCAATCCTCTGCAGAAAGAGCCTCGTTGTTGTTTTCCTTTTCCTCTGCGATAAAGCGAGCGGTGGGAATAGCCTCGCTTATTTTCTTGATTAAGAACTCTTGAGTTGCCAGGTCGTATTCGGTAACGAAATTGGCAGAGCCTTTGCTTTGAACCATATCCTCGCGTGCGAGGTCTGCTGAGCGCATTATCTCCCCTGCGGAAAGGATAAGTTCCTTAAGAAATTCGCATTTTTCATTAAATCTCATATCCGTCACCTGTTCCAAAAAATCTCGGTAAAATATATGTTACTCTTAGGGATTGCAAACTCTTTTCCCTTAAGGTAGCCAAGAGCGCCGGAGTCGTCGGCAAAGGAAAAACGGAGCTTATATGAGCATAGCGCCTGATATTTATAGCCTTTTTCTCTGTCGGAGCGGTTAACGCCGTACTTGCCGTCGCCAAGAAGAGGGTGACCTATATGCGCCATATGAGCTCTTATCTGGTGAGTCCTTCCGGTCAGTAGCTCAATTTCGAGCAATGAAATTCCATCTCCGCCGGCAATAAGCCTGTATTTTGTGATTATCTCCTTTGCGCCCCTTGGGGGATTTTTATCGTAAACCCTTACGGTATTTGTGGAGGAGTCTTTGATAAGATATCCTCTCAGCGTATCGGAGGTGGGTGAGGGGGTACCGTGAACTGCGGCGAGGTAAAGCTTGTCTATCTCTCTTGCCTTGATTTTTTCGTTCATTATGCGTAGCGCCTCTGCGTTCTTTGCGGCTATCACTATTCCCATAGTGTTCCTGTCAATGCGGTTGCAGAGGGCAGGGGAGAAGCTTAATTCACTGTCGGGGTCGTATTCTCCCTTTTTATAAAGGTAGCTTTGAATATAAGCGATAAGTGTGTTGCTTTTACTGTTCTCGTCCTCGTGTACCGAAAGCCCCTGGGGCTTGTTTACGAGCAAAATATTTTCGTCCTCGTATATTATATCAAGCTCGGCGTTTATTGATGCGAGAAGCCTTGATGTGGCATCAAGAGTTCCGTCGGCCTTAATAGGAGCTTTATCCTTGAAAAATTCCTCCGCAAGGAAACACTGAACCTTGTCCCCCTCGCAAAGCTTCGTGCTGATTTCGGCTCTTTTTCGGTTGACTTTTATCTTTTTCGTGCGTATAGATTTATATAAGAGCCCCTGGGGGATATCAAGGGCTTTGGTCAAGAATTTATCAAGTCTTTGCCCTGCATCGTTTTTTCCTATTAAAAGCTCTCTCACAAAGCCGCCCCCCCTCGCATAGAATAATTTACTATAATTATAAACTTAATTACAAATAAAATCAAGAGGGGGTTATTGCTTTTTCATAAAAAGTATGATAAACTAATTAGGACTTTTAAAAGAGTAATCCTTTTAATAAAAAAACACCGAAGGAGAATACTATGAACAATCCGGAACTTGTTATAATGGCAGCTGGAATGGGTAGCCGATACGGAGGTCTTAAGCAGATAGACAAAGTCGACGAATACGGTCATATTATAATAGACTATTCTATTCACGATGCTATGAAGGCAGGCTTTAAGGACTTTACCTTTATAATAAAGAAAGAGATTGAAGAGGATTTCAGAGCCGTTCTTGATAAGCATCTTGAAGGGAAGGATATAAACGTAAAATACGTTTACCAGGAGCTTGATAAGCTCCCCGATGGCTTCACGGTCCCCGAAGGAAGACGTAAGCCTTGGGGAACTGCACACGCAATTCTTTGCTGCCTTGGTACTGTCAAAGCGCCGTTTGTGGTAATCAATGCGGACGATTTTTACGGAGCCTCCGCCTTTAGGAAAATTTACGATTTCCTGAAGGATGCTCGTGACGACGACAAATATCACTACGCTATGGTGGGATACAGAATAAAGAACACCGTAACCGAGGAAGGGACGGTTTCCAGAGGAGTCTGCCGGGCTAACGAGAATTCAATGCTTACCGATATAGTTGAGCGCACGAAAATAGGCACCGACGGAGAAAAAATATACTACACCGAGAACGGTGAGGATTTTGACCTTGATAAGGAAACGCTGGTTTCTATGAATTTCTGGGGCTTCACCCCCTCTTATATAGAGGAGTGCAACAAGAGATTTAAAAAATTCCTCGCAGAAAATCTTGATAAGAACCCAGAGAAGTGCGAGTTCTTCCTGCCTACGGTAGTAGCCGAGCTGATAGCTGAAGGGAAAGCTGACGTTAAGGTTCTTGACAACGAGGATAAGTGGTACGGCGTTACATACAAGGAAGATAAAAAAACCGTAGCAGCGGCATTCGCAAAGTTTATTGAGGATGGAGTATACCCGAAGGATTTTTAAAAGGAGATTTTGAAAAATGGAAATAAAAAAGATAGCAACCGAAGCTGCCCCTGCGGCAATAGGACCATATTCCCAGGCAATAGAGGTGGGAAATATGATTTTCACCTCCGGGCAGATTGCAATAAACCCTGCCAGCGGCGCAGTTGAAGCCGAGGGCATCGTGGCTCAGGCAGAGCAGGTTATGAAAAATCTCGGAGCCGTACTTGCTGCGGCAGGCGTAGGCTTTGAGGCTGCGGTTAAAACCACCTGTTTCCTTGCGGATATGAAGGATTTTGCAGCCTTTAACGAGGTGTACGGAAAATATTTCACAACCAAGCCCGCCCGTAGCTGCGTTGCGGCAAAGGAGCTTCCCAAGGGCGTCCTCGTTGAGGTCGAGGTTATAGCGGTTAAGTAAAATTTATCGGCGCAAATCAAAGATAAGCGGCTCGGGAATAAAGGCTCCCTAAGCCGCTTTTTGTTTTTGTGGGAAGCGTTGCCGCATTAATTTGATTATACCTTTTCTACCAAAACATACTTAGGATTTCTGATAAACACACCTTCGTCGGTAGCAATAAGTTCTATCTGCTTGTCGAGTCCGTATCTTTCACGGTATTCCTTTGGAATAACCACTCTTCCCATTTTATCGACCTCTTTTAATATTCCGATAACTTCCATATTTTTCTCCTTTTTCATGAAAAATCAAAATTCTTATCTTTAACACAATTGCCGACTAAAAATATGTTAAAGTCAAGGTGATTCTTAACTTTAACACAAAAGACTGCTATAAGAGGTGCTTTTTATGAAGATTTATGATTTTAACGGTAGAAAAAATATATGCGGAGAAAAAATAAAGGAGCTTAGGAAAAAGCTCAATTTATCTCAGGAAAATCTTGCGGCGAAGCTTCAGCTTGAAGGGGTTATTATCGAGAGGGATAGCATTAGCAGAATTGAGATAGGAACTCGTTTTGTAGCTGATTACGAGCTTCTAACTCTTTGCAGAATTTTGAATACAAGCCCCGCTTATCTTTTGGGGCTTGAATAATCTCATTTTAAATAAACGGGCAGGGTACTTCATATGTACCTTGCCCATTTTTTATCGATAACTTAATTGTGGCATCTGTCGCCTCGCCTTATATAGCGAGCAAAAGGAACGAGAGAAGAAGCAGAATACCGAGAAATGCAAAATTGAAAAGCGAGAATACAAGCAGGTATTTTTCGCCCTTGCCCGGATTGTGCGAGGAATATTCACGGAATGTTATAAGACTTGCCAAGGAGGAAATTATAGTGCCGCAGCCGCCGATATTTACACCCATCAGCAGCTCTTTATAGTTTTCTGTGAACTGGGATAGGAGAATTGCCGTGGGAACGTTGCTCATAAACTGGCAGCAAAGCGCGCTGACAAGCAAAGTACCCTTTTCAAGAAGAAATGACAGGAAATCCCGCACTATGTCTATCCTTGCCATATTTCCCGAGAAAATGAAGAAGAAAACAAAGGTTAAAAGCAGCCCGTAGTCAACGTTGAGAAGAGCGCGTCTGTCCATAATAAGTATAACCGTCGGAACTGCGATAAGGGCGACGATATAGGGAACAACGTTGAAAACTGAGAGAATTGCCAGAGCGAAAAGAACGAAATACACTGTGATTTTTATAGGAGGAAGCTTTCTTTCAACACCGTTGAATTCAATAGGCTCAGGCTTTACGAATATAATGCAACACACAGTTATCATAAATATGGAAACCAAAAACAGAGGAAGCATTATAAGGATAAATTCACCGTCGGGAATGTTGAATTTTGAGTAAAGATAAAGGTTTTGCGGATTGCCGAAGGGGGTCAGCATACCGCCGAGATTTGCGGCTATGTTCTGAAGGATAAAGGTGACGCACATATATTTTTCCTTCCCCGAGCTTAAAAGAACGAAATACCCGAGAGGTAGGAAGGTGAGAAGAGCCATATCGTTTGCTAAAATCATAGAGCCGATAAAGGTTATGTATATAAGCGCAATTACCGCAAGGCGCGTATTCTTAAAGAATTTGATTATTTTCTCTGCAACGGTGTAGAAAAATCTTACGTTACGAAGAGCGCAAACCACAGCCAGGGTAGTGAAGAGGCAGGTCAGCGTCTTAAAGTCGAAATATCCGAGATATTCAGCATCGGGCGGCACGAATATCATAGTTATGAGCGCAAGAATCAGGGCTATTATCATAACAATGTTGGTTTTTATTATATTCAGCACTCTTTTCATATTCGCTCTCCTTTCTTCAAGCATTGCCTGACTTCAAAATTACCATAGACGATTATATAGTAAACCAAGGAAAAAATCAATAAATTGAGAAAAATATTTTTCAAATAGTAAAAAAGCTTGAATTTTCTGCAATCCCATTTTGAGAGATTGCCTTTGAAATCCAAGCTTTTTGTATCAAATGCTCTGATAAGTCAGGCACATATTTCGTAAAAATCGGTGGTCAGTCAGCCATAAGCTGCCTTACGCAGCTGACAATCATTTCCGCAGTACCCTCAATGCCGAGGCTGGATGAGTTAATCGCTATATCGTAGTTGTCGTACTTGCCCCATTTGTTACCCGTATAGAAATTGTAATATGAGGAGCGGCGTTTGTCTGTCTTGTTGATAACGTCCATAATCTGGGAGGACTTGATTTCGGGGTGTCTTTCTCTTACTCTCTGTTGCCTATGCTCAAGGTCGCCGTATATAAATACCTTGAAAACGTCCTCTCTCTCCCGAAGCACGTAATCCGAGCACCTTCCTATGATAACGCAGCTTCCTGCCTCCGCATAGTCCTTTATAACCTTGGACTGAAGTATAAAAAGCTTGTCGTTAATCGGCATTTTGTATCCGAAGCTCATAGCAGTGCCGAGAACGTTTGAGCCCATAGCAAGGGTGTAAAGCAGGCTGTTTGCCGCAGATTCGTCAGCTTTTTTCAAAATCTCCACGTCAAGATTCCCATGACTTGCCGCATCTGTAATAAGCTGCTTGTCGAAAAGAGGTATGCCAAGAATTTCAGCAACACGCTCTCCTATTTCTCTTCCACCGCTGCCGTACTGACGGGCAATGGTAATTATAATTTTCTTTGGCATAGTCCTATCTCCTTTTCACTTATTTATATAATTATTATACAAAAAAAGTGAAACATGTAAATACTATTTCCGGGAAAAGATAAAAAAATATTGAAAACGTTAGTCGTTTGTGCTAAAATGAAAGCAATCATTTGAGTAAAAATTTACGAAAGACGAGGTGAGACCTCATGCACCTTTTACCATCAAGTTTGATTTCCGAGGTTGACAGGTACGCAGAAAATACCCTTGGTATAAGCCAAATAGAGCTAATGAAAAGAAGCGCAGAGGGAGTCCTTGGCGTCATAAAAAGCAAGCTGCCTCGCGGTGGTAAGGTTGTTATCCTGGCAGGTCCCGGTAATAACGGCGGCGATGGATACGCATTGGCGAAGCTTCTTTCAGGGAGTTATATTCCCAAGGTTTTCGACGTGCTCGGCAAGGGACAAAGGAGCGAGGCGGGGAAATTTTACCTTGATACGTGTATTGAATCGGGAATTGCCGTGGAGGAGTATTCCGGCGACACTCGACAGAGGGAGGAAATCACAAAGGCGGACTGTATAGTCGATGCTGTTTTCGGCACCGGAGTAAGAGGTGAGCTTCCCGAGAAAATAATTGGACTTTGCGATGCCATAGGTCAGGCGAAGGGGAGCTTTAAGATAGCAGTTGACGTGCCTCTCGGAGTAAATCCAGATACGGGAGAGGCTCTGCCCTGCACCCCTCGTTTTGATGCAACGGTGGAGCTTTCCTTCCCAAAGGTGGGGGTAGTGTCATATCCCGCGAAAGAATATACAGGTGAGCTTTTCTATTGTAATATAGGCTTACCAACTAAAAAAATCGCTGAAATTTTTCCATCGGGCTTTACCTTAACCGACAGAGCCTGGGCGAAGGACGTCCTGCCCGAAAGACCGAGAAACTCAAATAAAGGCAGCTTTGGTAAGCTTCTTATAATAGCGGGGTCGGAAGGCTATCCCGGAGCCCCAATTCTATCTGTTGAAGCTGCACTCAGAGGTGGCGTCGGGTATGTTTGCTTCCTCGGCGAGGAGTGGCAGAACAGGGAAATGCTCTTTCATTTTCCCGAGGTAATATACAAAAAAAGAGCCGCATTTGAGGCGCTCACAGATGCCGATATAAAAGAAGCGGTAGCCCTTGCGCAGAATTATACAGCAGTCCTCATAGGCCCGGGAGCGGGGAGAAGCGTCGGTCTTGCCTCTCTGGTCAGAGCTTTTATTGAATCCTCGGGGGCTCCCCTCGTTTTAGATGCAGATGCGGTTTCCTCCCTTTCCCGCCAGCCCCTCGGGGCAGAAGCGCTCCTTGCAAATGCGAAAAGAAACGTGATTATAACTCCTCACCCCGGTGAGTTTGCAACTATAACAGGCAAGAGAATAGCCGAAATACAAGGCAGAAGAATTCCGGAGGCTCGGAGCTTCGCCGAGAAAACCGGTGTTACTCTTGTGCTTAAAGGGGCAGGAACATTAATTGCTGACAGAGGAAGTCTTTATATAAATTCAACAGGCTCTCCTGCTCTTTCAAAGGCGGGCAGCGGGGACTGTCTGGCAGGGCTGATAGCTGCGCTCGTAGCCTCGGGAATGCCTTCCATACAGGCATCAGCTCTTGGCGTATATATACACGGTGCGGCAGGCGATAGCCTTGAAGGGGAATTGTCCTCCCTCGGCGTCACCCCCTCCGACTTGCCTTTAAGAATGGCAAGAATTATAGCTGAGCTTGAAAAAGAGAAGAAAATGTAACTTACTTCTTCTTTTGGAATAGACCATCTATTGCCGGGTTACGGGTGATTGGTCACTTCCAAATCAGACTTTAGGCGTCATAGCTCCAATATAAAAAGCTTCCGCAGCAGAACGAAAATATCTGCTGAGGAAGCTTTTCTGTTAAGCGTACTTTTCCCTTATTGATAGAGCTAAAAAACTGTTTATATCAGGAGGCGAATTTGTTCATAGGAGTGACTTATCACCCTTCGTGCTATATCAAATCAAGGAAAGACGCCAAAGACATTCGGCGGCTGCCTCTCTCGTAAGAGGCTCTTTTACGTTTGACGCCGCACCCGTGTCAAATATTCCAAGCTCAAACATAACCGAAATTTCGTCCTTCGCCCAGACAGGAATCCCCTCTATATTGCTGACGGGAATACCGGAGGTATCCGTTATAGTGCTGATAAGGTTAGCCATAACTATGGCTGCCTCGTAGGTGGTTATGGCATCGTTGGGTCTGAAATTAAGCCCCGCTCCGTCAAAGGAGCCGTTTACGATGCCCTTCTTTTGGGCGGTTGCGACGTATCCCACGAGAGATGCTGGAATATCATCGTTGTCATCAAAGAAGGTGGAGTCAAGGCTTGTGTCAGCCTTAATAGAGAGCGCCTTCATAGCCATAGCTACGAATTCCGCGCGGGTAACGGTCTTTGCGGGGTTGAAATACATATCGTCGCCAATTCTCTCTCCGCTCATAATGCCCATGGCGGTCATGGAAACGGCGGCGTTATAGGATTTCGACTCCAGCATATCGCGGTAAACAACCTCGCTCATTCTTTCGGTAACGTTTATATTTACCTTTGCCACAGAGGAATAATTGCCGTACTCATCTCTTAGAACGTAGGAGAAGGAATCGCTACCTCTGTAATCTGTGTTAGGAGTGTATACGAACTCTCCGTCGCCTCGCTTTGAGTCGAGAAGACCGTTCTTAGGGAAGGAAACGATTATATATTCAACGTCATCTCCCTCCGGGTCCTCACCCTCCATAGAGCCGTAAACCGAAATCCCCTTCTGAGTAGTAACCGAGAGGGTTTTCTCGGCGTCCGTGTTAACCTTCGGCTTATAATTTATTTTGTTTATGAATTTCATAATGCACTCTATCTCAGCTCCGCCTGCAAGCTCGTCAACGGTAAAAGTGAACCTGCTTTCAGCCACCTCTCGGGAAGCGGGGATAAAGGACAACGCAGCGATACTTCTGCGACGGATTGTTTGGTTTTCGCTAACTCTTCTGCCACTTAGCATAAGAGTGCCCTCCGACGAGGATGGAACCGACGTGACCGTTATGCTGCCAAAATCGGTAACGCCGAGAGCGGCCTTGAAATCGGTGTCGGAAAATCCGAGCCTCTGACCGAGAAGGCCTGTTTTTATCAGATTCGTTTCTGCGGCAACCACCGCCGCTCCGCTGCCTACGGTTAAAGCTCCTGCGCCTACCGTCAGGCAGGATGCGATAACCGATAGAATTACCAGGGTTAAAATAATTCTTTTCGTTTTCATTTTTTCTCCTTCCTTTTGCAAAGACGGCAGCTCGGGGGAGGGGGAGCTTATGCTCCGCTTGAACTGCATTCTCGCATTATAAGCTTCGCACCGTGCCCACGCCGGTTTGCCGTCGACTACACTATATTTTCACCTGTATCCATTAGCATTATTCGTTTTGTCCTTAAAATATTTAAAATAGGTTGACAAAGTATTTTATTAGAGTTATAATAGTAGCGTATGTTTTGCGCACATGTGCACGGGGGTGAATGAAAATTGAGCGAAAAGCTTGAAGGCAATCGAAGGAAAATTATTTTAATATCCGCAATCGCTCTGCTTCTTGTAGTAGGTGTAGTTATAGCCCTCGTTATTGTCTTTTCTTCCGTCGGTGCGCCCAGAGAGGTTTTTACCTATGGGGATTATCAGTACGTAGTGCTTGATAATGACAGCTGTGAGATAGTTGGCTATGTAGGTCTTGATTCGGAGATAACTCTGCCTACCGCTATTTTAGGAAGGATTGTCACCTCTGTGGGTGATTTTGCCTTTTACAACAATACGGATTTGAACAAGGTGACCTTAAGCGCCTTTGTGGAAAGAATAGGAGAAAGCGCCTTTGCGTCATTGTCGTACCTGAATGAGGTTGTCTTTAATTCCTCTTTGAGGACGGTGGGAAGAGCAGCATTTGCCGATTCTGCGGAAATTGTGTCGGTTAAGCTTCCTGACGGTGTTGAGGAAATCGGCGATTACGCATTTTTCGGGTGCGTGAATATAAGTGAATTCAAGCTGCCCGATTCTCTGAAGAAGGTAGGGGATTATGCATTCAGCGAATGCAGCCGCCTCAAAAAAATTGAAGCGGGTAGATCGCCCTTTGACATCGGAATGGCGGCATTTTCCTATTGCACTGCGCTCGAGAGCTTTTCCGACGGCGGATATGCGCTGTCAGTTGGAAGCGGAGCATTCTCCTCCTGCACCGAATTGAAAAGCATAGCCCTTGGTGCGAGGGTTGCAAAAATAGGCTCAAACGCATTTTTTGACTGTAATGCTCTTGAAACCATCACAGTAGCACAGAGCAATCCGAGATACACCACCGAAGGTGGAGTTCTGGTTGATAAAACCGAGAAGGTTGTAGTAAAAATGCCATCTCTTAGCTCCGTTAAGGAATACACGGTGCCGGATTACGTTAAAACCATAGGTTACCAGGCGTTTATGAGCTGCTCAGCTCTTGAAAAGGTGGTTTTGCCCGAGGGTCTTGAGAAAATCGACAGCTACGCATTTTATTATTGCGACAATCTCGGTGATTTAAACATTCCCCGGTCGGTAAAATACGTCGGCGGTCTTGCATTTCTTCTTTCAAAATATTATTCAAACCTGACGCATGAATTCGAAATTGTCGGGGACGGTGTGCTTATTAAATATAACCCTCCGAAAAATTCGAGTAACGCCTACGTTGAAACCGAGCATTCCAAGCTTGTTTACAGAGAATCGACCCAGTCGGGCGGCGCCGTTAAAATTGACGGCTTTGCGGTAAAGGTTCCAGAGGGAGTAAAAATGCTTTCCTCAGCCTTTTCGAATTCCTCTATGGTGGTTTCGGTAGATGTGGGCGGCAGTGTGAAGGAGCTTTCGGATTACGCATTTTACAATACGGTTTACGTTGAAAAAATAACCCTTGGCGAGGGGATTGAGAAAATCGGTGACAGAGCCTTTGACAGCTGCAGAATACTTAAGGAAATTAGCTTCCCGAAAAGTCTTCGTGAGGCAGGGGATTATCTTTTCTTTGGATGTAACGGTCTTGAAACCTTTACCGTTCCCAAAAACCTGGGTAAGATTACCGATTATATGTTTGCAGAATGTACCTCCCTTGAAAATCTGACGATAGAAGAGGGCGTCCTTGAGATAGGCTCTTACGCCTTTGCATCTACCACGGCGCTGAAGTCGGTCGCCATACCCACATCGGTAAAGAAAATAGGTAGTTACGCCTTTCTCCTCTCTGCAATAGAGGAGTTTACCTTCCCCGACACCCTTGAGGAAGCGGGAGATTACCTGTTCAGAGAAGCCAAAGCTCTTAAGAAAATAGATTTCGGCAAAAATATAAATAAAATCCCCGTTGGAGTAGCTATGGGCGCTTCGGCGCTTGAGGAAATAGCTGTTCCAAACGGCTGCGAGGCGGTAGGAGATTACGCTTTTGTGGATTGTTTTGCTCTTTCGTCGGTAGAGCTTCCGGGCAGCGTAAAGACAGTAGGTTACGGAGCCTTTGACGGCTGCAATGCCCTTGAGAGCTTCAGAGGCTCGGGCGTCCATCAGATAGACGACTATTGCTTTGCGGGCTGCTCGGCTCTTAAGGACGTGAGCCTTTCTTCGCTGACGACTGTGGGAAGCTATGCCTTCAGAGGCTGCTCTAAAATCGAGGCTATTAACTCTTCGGGTATAACCTCTGCCGGGACAGGAAGCTTTGCCGGCTGTAAAGGAATTACCGAAATCGACCTTTCGTCGCTTAAATATATGCTCCCACCTGAGCTTCTTGCCGACTGTAAGATGCTTGAAAGTGTAAAGCTTAACAGCACTGTTGAGCGGATTGAAAAATCGGCATTCGTTAATTGTATAGCCTTGAAGAGTATAACCCTCCCGGAGGAGCTTCAGGTCGTAGGAAACAGTGCCTTTGCAGGCTGTTCATATCTTGAAAGTGTTGAATTCAATGAAAAGCTTCGTGTTCTTGACGACCAGGCGTTCTATTACTGCTTAAGTCTTAAAGAGATAACAATTCCCGATGGCGTCGAGGAAATCGGATATAACGCCTTTGCGAATTGCGCAAAGCTTCAGCGTGTGTCAATGACCGATACGGTGAAGACTGTTGAGGAGTACGCATTTGCCGAGTGCCCGTCGCTTATCTTCCTCACTCTCTCCGACAGTATAAGTGTAGTAGAGAACAACGCATTTGCAGGATGCACGTCATTAACAAAGGTAAATATTCCCGCAAAGGCGCACACAATAGAGCAATCTGCCTTTGCAGGCTGCTCGGCTCTTATTGAGGTGGTCGCCCCGAAAAATCTCGTTACGGTAGAAAACTACGCCTTTGACGGATGTGTGGCGATTGAAACCGTTAGATACGACGGCGGCGAGGAATTCTTCCTCTCTATCGCCATAGGAGTTGGCAACGAATATTTTATTGCAGGCTATTACGCCGCTCAAAAGCGGGGGTAACTGATATGTTTTGCATTGAATTGGCAGGTTTTCCTATCGCAATAAATAATAAATTCGGCTTTGTAAAGGCGCTATGCAGAAA
This sequence comes from uncultured Clostridia bacterium, assembly GCA_904501765.1. Classification (GTDB taxonomy): domain Bacteria; phylum Bacillota; class Clostridia; order Oscillospirales; family CAG-272; genus UBA1740. The sequence goes on from CAJGCM010000016.1 coordinate 12,797, forward strand.
TTATCTTACCGAAAAAGAGCCTATTTTCGAGGTAGAGGCAGAGGAGTGGGAAATCGACCGTGAAATCTCAGCCGATATAGCCCCCGAGGCGCCTTATGCCGAAAGCATTGTCGTGTACCGTAAAATAGCCGAGAGGCTTCCCGAGCTTGGCGCTCTGGTGTTTCACGGCGCAGTGATATCACTCCCCGATGGGTGCTATGCCTTCACCGCAAGAAGCGGAGTAGGCAAAACCACTCATATTATGAACTGGCTTGGCCGCTTTGGTGAAGAGGTTCATATCCTTAACGGAGATAAGCCCATACTGAAGGTGGAGGGCGGCAAAATATTCGCCTGCGGAACACCCTGGCAGGGTAAGGAGGACCTTGGCGTAAACGAAAGACAGGAGCTTTCAGCCATAGCCTTTCTTGATCGTGGGATAGAGAATCTCGGAGAGAAAATAAGCGGTGACGAGGGTGTTATGAGGCTTATGGAGCAGGTGTATATCCCGAAGAACGCCGCTGCCTTGCGGAAAACCTTAGAGCTTGTCGATAAAATACTTGCGGGTGTTAGGCTTTACAAGGTTTTTGTCAATATGGATATCTCCTCAGCTGATACTGTAAGACGTATCCTTGAAGGAAATAATAGAAAATAAATATATTTTAAAAAACAAAAGAAAGCGAAGGTTTTTTTATGTCAGAAATGGAAAAAAGCAGTGCGGTGACCGAAGAGGCACCTGCTCAGGAAAGAGAAATAACGTTTTCGTATCTCTTTGAGATACTCAAGAAAAGCGCATTGTTTATGCTTATAGCGGCAGTGGTTATAGGCGCTCTTGCAGGAGTATATGCGGCATTCTTTATGGCCCCATCCTATCAGGGAACAACGTTGTTTTACGTAAACAATACCCCCTCCGACCAGGGTTATATTTCTCAGGCGCAGACAAATGCGGCTATATCCCTTGCTTCCTCCTGCGTTGGAATGGCTAACCAGGATATGGTTGTAAGACGAGCTGTCGAAGTCGGTAATCTTGCTGAAGAGCTCGGATATGAGGATGAAGACACCTGCGTTCTTGCGGTAAGAAGAATGATAAGCGCAGATAAGGGTGAGAGCGGTACGGTTCTCTTTAACGTTACGGTAACAGCAGGAAGTGATGATGTCGCCTTGAAGGTTATCACCGCTATACAGGAAGTTATGCCCGGTGTTCTTAAGGATATTGCGGGGCTTGAAAATCCCGAGGATACTCCTTTGCTTAAGGTCGTAGGCCCTGTAAACTCCTTAAAAGATATAACAGTTAGTCGCGCATCTGTTATCAGCGCAGTAATTATAGGAGCTGTTGTAGCAGCGGTAGCTGTATACGCAGTGTTCTTCATCAAGACGCATTATGGCAAAAGCAAGGAAGAGCAGTAATAGCTCTGAACCTGCGCTGAGCGTACCCGTAATAGGTAGCATACCTCGCCTCGCACCTCTTGACGGTGAGGGAATTTCAGCATTTGCAAAGAAAAGTACCGACGATATTCCCCGCCGATTTTACGAGGGCGCTGTTTGCTCACCCGGTGATGGAGAAGAGATAAGTCTGGCTTACTCAAGACTTGCGGAGTCGGTGATTAGAGAAGTGGGCGGTGGTGTATTAGCCGTCAGCAGCTTTATCCCCGCAGAGGGAAAGAGTACGCTCTGTGCGAATTTGGCTAACACCCTCGGAGCTTCGGGCAAACAGGTTTTACTCCTTGAATGTGATATGCGGCTGCCATCCCTGTCGAAAATTTTCGGCATAAAGGGTGACCGTGGTCTTTCGGATATTTTAACTTCCCACACGGAGTATTCCGACTCTCTTATACTCACCCCCGAGGGGTGTTATACCGACCTTGTCCTTTGCGGCAAAATCCCAGGGGAGCATAGAGCGCTTTTGACCTCGGAGGTTATGAAAGACCTTATTTCGCACCTCAGAGCTCGGTATGACTACGTAATAATAGACACTCCACCGGTGTCGGAAATTTCCGATGCGCTGGATATATCCTATCTTGTCGATGCATATATTTTACCGGTAAGAGTTGGGTATTCCGATATAAACTGTACCGAGAGGGCTGCGGATATGATAAGGAAGAGTGGAGGAGCTGTTCTCGGCGTGGTTATTCTTGGAAGCGAAGAGATGTAGCCATTCCATCGGCTTTTTCTGTAAATTCCAAAGGTCAAGCAAAGGGAAAACAAAATAAAAATCCGCTTGGATTTCATTTTTCGCAGAACGGGTATTGTCTGCGGGTGAAATCCAAGCGGATTTTTATTATATCAAAAGAAGCTTCATTATTTTTTCTGCAGATATTTCCTCATATCGATAGCGCAGGCGAGGAGAATTATCAAGCCCTTGATAACGTAGAGCATATTCTGGTCTACCGACAGGAAATTCAGTCCTACGAAAATTATTTGAAGCAAAAGAACTCCGATAACGATGCCGCCTATCTTTCCTGTACCACCAACAAAGGAAACTCCGCCTATAACGCAGGCAGCAATGGCATCGCTCTCATAGTTAAGCCCCGTGTAGGAAGCGCTGGAGCCTATTCTCGCTCCCTCTATAAAGCCTGTAAGACCGTAAGTTACTCCGGCTAAAATAAACACGCCTACCACAACCCAGAAAACGTTAACGCCCGAAACGTTTGCTGCCTCCTCGTTTGAGCCCACCGCAAACATATTTCTGCCGAAAACAGTTTTGTTCCAGATAATCCACATAATAACAGTAATTATAATGGAATAAAGTACGTATCTCGGCACGGCTATGCCGCCTATTCTGAATAGGGGCGCTGATATAAAGTCCGTATACGAGGAGTCAAGCCCCGAAAGAGTTTGACCGCCGTTTGAGCCTATCTGAAGATAAAGCAGGGTGATGCCGTATAAAATAAGCTGTGTCGAAAGGGTAACGATGAAGGGATGAAGCTTGAATTTTGCCACAAAAAATCCGTTGACAAGCCCCACCACTGCTCCAACCGCCATAACCGCAAGAATAACGAGCCATACGGGAAGCGGATTAAGGTTCGGGAACATTTTATTCACGTACCCCGAGCTTTGAAGAAGAGATGCGGCAATGCAGGCGGTAAGCCCAACGCAGCGCCCGGCTGAAATATCCGTACCGGTAAGCACGATAGCTCCGCCAATACCGAGGGCTATGGGAAGACGGGCGGCAGTCAGGGAAATAATATTTAGTATAGAGCCTGCCGAGAGGAATCTCGGCTCTATAATGGCAATAATGATTACCGCAAGTGTTATTATTATAAACATTGCGTTATTAAAAAGCGCATCTGTTATTTTTCTTCGTTTTTCTTCGGCGGGTAGCTCACGGAAGCTGTTGAATTTATCCTTTATCTGATTGCCCATTCCGTGAAATGCTCCGCCGATTTTTTCACGAAAACTTTTATTTTCACTCATAATAAACCTCTGCTTTTGCTGCGTCTTTAAACGTTTTTTGTAGCCAGCCGCATAATTTCTTCCTGTGAGCAGTCGGGGCTGACCTCACCTGCAAGGCGTCCTCCGCTCATAACGAGTATTCGGTCGCATATACCGATAAGCTCGGGCATTTCCGAGGAAACAACGATAATCCCGCGCCCCTTTGCGGCAAGCTCGCCGATAAGCTTGTATATCTCGTATTTTGCCATAACGTCGATTCCTCTGGTAGGCTCGTCGAGCAGGAGCACCGCTGGCTCCGTGAGAAGCCAGCGGGAAAATATAACCTTTTGTTGGTTCCCGCCTGAAAGAGAGCGTATCTTAGTCATATCGTCAGGAGTTTTAACTTTTATTTTATCTATATATTTTCTCGTTACATCTCCGATTTTTTTGGCAGATAAAAATATGCCGCGCTTGTATTTTTTAAGGCTTGACACCACAGTGTTTTCACGAATAGAAAGTATTCCGAAAATACCCGTAGCGCGTCTGTCCTCTGTAACGAGGGCGAAGCCGTTTTTTATCGAATCTCGCGGTGATGAGTTGCTGACCCTTCGTCCTTCAAGATAAATTTCTCCGCTTCGCCTTTTAGCGATTCCAAAAAGATTTTCAAGAAGCTCTGTTCGCCCAGCTCCGTCAAGACCCGCAACCCCGAGAATTTCCCCCTTCTTTAAGGAGAAGCTAACGTCGGTGAGATTTGCGTATTCCGAGGAAAGCCCCTCCACACGCAAAAGTTCCTCCCCCGGGGTGTTCTGCTTCTTCGGGTATCTGTTTGAAAGCTCACGTCCAACCATCAGCTTGATTATTCCGCCGGTTGTCAGTTCTGAAGCAGGCTTCGTTGCTATATGTCGCCCGTCCCTCATTACCGTAACGAAATCCGAGATTTTCAGTATTTCCTCCATTTTGTGAGAAATATAAATAATAGCGCAGCCCTTCGCCTTAAGCGAGTCGATAATTCCGAAAAGTCTATTCGCTTCCTCGTCAGAAAGAGAGGAGGTTGGCTCGTCGAACACTATAACCCTTGCGCCGTAGGAAACCGCCTTTGCAATTTCAATCATCTGTCGCTTGGATATAGGAAGAGTGTTTACCTTGGCTGTGGGGTCTATTTTTATACCGAGACTGTCAAAAATTTCCTTAGTGTCCTCGAGCATTTTCTTTCGGTTAACAATAGGCAAAAGATTTGTATATCTCGGGAATCTTCCAAGCCAGAGGTTTTCTGCGACAGTGAGCTTTTCCGCCTGATTAAGCTCCTGATGCACCATAGCCACGCCGCCCTCAAGAGCCTCCTTCGGGCTTTTGAAAAAAACCTCCTCACCGTCAAGGAACACACGCCCCTCGTCCTTTTCGTAAAACCCGAAAAGACATTTCATAAGAGTGGATTTTCCGGCTCCGTTTTCTCCCATAAGAGCGTGAGTCGTGCCACAGTCAACCCGTAGGGAAACCCCGTCAAGTGCTTTAACTCCCGGGAAGGATTTCGTAATATTTTCCATTACCAAAAGCGAGTGCGCCATAACAATCTCCGAATATTATTTTTTATCCTCACCCTCACCCGTGTATATGGAGTAGGGAATATTTACACGGTAAGTGCCCATAACGTTGTCCTTGTCAATTCCGTCGAATTTGTCCTTACCCTCTAACATATTTGAAGCAACCTGCATCATAACCGAAGCCATTCCTTCGGCATCCTGCTTGACAGTGCCGCTCATAGCTCCCGATTTGATTTTTGCAACAGCGGCGCTTGTGGCATCAATTCCGAACACGGGTATAGTCCTGCCTCCGGCGGTATTGTATCCCGCCTCGTTAAGCGCAGAAATTGCGCCCAGCGCCATTTCGTCGTTGTTTGCAATAACAAGTTCCACCATATTTCCCGAGGATTCATTATAGGCGGAGAGTATGGTTTTCATATAATCGTTTGCCGCCTGAGCGGACCAGTTGCCACCTTGGTCAACCAAGTAACCGCCGCTGTTAGCGGAGTCATAGAAAGTGAGAGGCTTCTTTTTTGCCTCAGCGAGAATTTTGTTGCAGTCCTCAACAGCATATTTCGTTCTTGCCTCAGCCTCCGCATTTCCTTGCTGCCCCTTGAAAAGAACGTAGCTTATTTTACCGTCGCCGTTAATATCGTAGTCCGAGTAGTTCTTTGTAAGGAAATTGCCGATAAGCTCTCCTTGCATATGACCCGCCATTTCGTAGTCGGTTCCTATAAAGGCACATTTATCGTAGCTTTTGATAACCTCCTCGCTAACCGAGCGGTTAAAGAATATAATAGGAATATTTGCCGCCTTCGCCTTTGAAATTATGGTTTTAGCAGCATCGTCTGACCCCGTGTCAACCACGTTTACCGCAAGGAGTCTTGAGCCCTTTGCGATGGCGGTATCCACCTGCTCTGTTTGAGTTGATTGAGAGCTGTTCGCATCGTAGTTGTTATATTTAAGTCCCTTTTCCTTAAACATTTTATCCATAGCGCTGCGTACGCTTGAGATGTAAGTGTCGCTGTATGTGTAATAAAATACCGAAATTTCTCCCTCACCCATACCTCCGCAGGAGGGGAGTAGTGAAAGCGCCAGTGTGATTAGCAGCAAAAGAGTTACAATTCTTTTCATAAAAAAATCCTTTCTTCCCGAATAAAGGTCGGTTGACTTTATAATTTGCAAATTTTCCCGCCTTTATACCGCAAAATCAAAAGTCCTCTTGAAAAACAGTCAATATCGTGTTAAAATATAAAAAAAGAGAAAGGAGAGGCGTAATGATAAAAACCGATATAACAGTTGGAATAAACTATACCGTCGATGACATAAAGGCAGCCTTGTGTCGCACTTTGCCGATTTCGACAGAAGAAATAAGGTCGGTTGAAATATGTAAAAAAACTCTGAAGCTTGGCGACGGCTCTCCTTCCTTTCGTCTGAGTGTTGCAGCGCAGCTTTCTCCCGAGCGTGAGGCGGGGCTCTTAAAAATGAAAAAAAAGGTCTCTCCTTATGAAAGACCCGAGTTTTCTGTACGCAAATATAAGGGAGGCGCCCGTCCCGTCGTGGTGGGAGCAGGGCCTGCAGGGCTGTTTGCAGCGCTTGTTCTGGCGGAGTCAGGCGCGCGTCCTATAATTCTTGAGAGGGGAGAGGCGGTAGAGGAAAGAGAAAAAAGAGTAAAGGGATTTTTCCTCTCGGGAATTCTCTCCGAGGAGTCAAACGTTCAGTTTGGCGAAGGGGGAGCAGGAGCTTTTTCTGACGGTAAGCTGAAGGTTGGCAGTATGGATAAATATAAATATAAGCTACTGTCCGAGTTCGTAGAGGCTGGAGCGCCGCCTGAAATTCTTTATACCGTGGGGGCGCATTTAGGCACCGATAAGCTGCCGCAGTTAGTAAAAAGCATAAGGGAAAAGGCTAAATCCCTCGGAGCGGAATTTATATACGGGGCAAGGCTTGTACAAATACAGACAAAGGACGGCTGTGTATGCTATGCAGTATATAAAAAAGGTGGAAAAGAGGAAAAAATACCCACTGACAAAATAATTCTCGCGGCAGGGCATAGCGCCGCAGACGTTTTTTCTATGCTTTATTCAATGAACGTTCCAATGGTGGCAAAGGGCTTTGGCATAGGTATGCGAGTGGAGCATAAGAGAGAGCATATAGATAAGCTGATTTACGGGGCATCTGAATATTCGGGTATCCTCGGCGCAGCTTCCTATCACTTGGTCACTCACCTTAAGAGCGGGAGGAGCGTGTATAGCTTTTGCATGTGTCCCGGCGGAGTTGTCGTCCCTGCGGCAAGTGAGGGCGGAGGTGTTGTGACTAACGGCATGAGTGAGTATGCAAGAGACGGTGAAAACTCAAATTCGGCTCTCCTTGTATCTATGACCCCTGAGGATTTTGGCAGTGATTCCCCTTTAGCAGGTATTGCATATCAGAGAAAAATCGAGCGGTTAGCCTATCTTTCGGGCGGCGGCTCATATAAAGCGCCCTTTATCGGTATGAGAGAGTTCTTAAAGGGAGAATCTCCCGTTACGGGAGGCTCCGTTACCCCCTCGTATCTTTGCGGAGTGACTGCTACCGCCGCCGAGGATTACCTTCCTGAGTGCGTTACACAGTCTTTACGGCAGGGGATTTGCGACTTCGACGATTGGATTCCCGGCTTCATTACGGATAACGCAACCCTTACAGGCGCTGAAACCCGCTCCACCTCACCCGTGAGAGTTTTAAGGGGAGAGAACTATCAGGCTCTTAACGTAAAGGGGCTTTATCCTGTCGGTGAGGGTGCCGGCTATGCGGGAGGTATTGTGTCAAGCGGGGTTGATGGGATAAGATGCGCCGAGGCGATTGTGTGCGAAGGCGGAATATGACCTTTTGCGTTGTACGATAATATCTAATGTAATGAAATTTTCTACACTGCTTTTGGCAGTGAAAAAGAGAACCGCAGAGCTAATCTGCGGTTCTCTTTTTATTTTATATAGCCCATTCTCCGTTCTTGAAAATGACCGTTTCGCCACCGTCCTCGGAAATTCCCGTGATACAGAGGTCTTCTGTTCCTATCATAAAGTCAACGTGAGTTACCGAATCGTTGATTCCAAGGGCGTGAGCTTCCTCGTCAGTGTATTTCTCGTAGTCACGAAGAACACCTGTGAAGCCCATTCCCAAAGCAAGATGGCAAACTGCGTTTTCGTCGTAAAGAGTGCTGTAGAACAGTACGCCGCTTCTTCTTATAGGAGAGGAGTAGGGAACGAGTGCGCATTCGCCAAGGAAGGCTGCTCCCTCGTCGCTTTCAATAATCTCCTTAAGCATATCAGCTCCCACACGAGCACCGCTCTCAACAGCGCGTCCGCCTTCAAATCTTATGAAGAAATCCTCTATAAGCTGACCGCCGTAGGAAAGAGGCATAGAGGAATAAACAATACCCTCGGCCTCTCCGGATTTAGGAGATGTAAATACCTCCTCTGTTGGAATATTGGGGTTGAAATAAACACCGCGCTGTGTCTTTTCGCCGCCTGCCATAAAGGTTGCCTCGGGAATAAGACCAACCTTAAGGTCGGTACCGTTGCCTGCCTTATAAACCAGGCTTCTTAAGTTAAGAGAGTTGAGCTTTTCGCACTTATCACTAAGATTTGCGTTATGCTCACGCCAAGCGGCAATAGGGTCGCGGTCAACTCTTGAAACGTCAAGAATAACCTCCCAAAGCTTTTCAACAGCAGCCTTCGGCTTCAGCTCGGGGAATACTTTCTTTGCCCAGCCCTCACCGGGAACGCCGGCAATGCACCACTGATATCTGTTTTCCATTCTTCTTCGTATAGGCTTGATAGCCTTGGCACGCGCCGCTCTCGCCTTTGCATATTTGCTCTGGTCAACTCCCGCAAGTCCGTCAGGGTCTTCTGATGTCAGGTAAATTTTTGCAGGAAGAACCTCTGCCTGGCGCTCCCACTTTCCTATCTGCCAGTCTTCAAGTGTTGAGAGAGTTTCGTCTGAGCAGTATTTTACGTGGAGGGCTTCAAGAGGCTGATAGGAGAAATCAACGGAAACCTTCTTAGCTCCCAGCTTGTAGCATTCCTCTACTAAAAGCTTTACAAATTCAGGCTGGTCAAGCTCTGCGTTGATTATTACCTCCTGACCGCGCTTTACAGCGGCGCCTACCTTTGCGATAAGCCTTGCGTATCTTTTAAGTCTTGTCTTGTTCATATATTAGCCTTTCTTATTTAAGTTCTTCAAGAACCCTTTTTATAAATTCAAAAACTCTTACCGAGGAGGATATTGAAAGATGCTCGTCGGTGGTGTGAATATCGTAGTTGTCGGGACCAAAGGAAATACAGTCAAGCCCCTCTATTGCATCGGAGAAGAGCCCGCATTCAAGCCCTGCGTGAATTGTAACAACCTTTGCTTCCTTGCCGTACATCTCACGGTAAACCCTACAAGCGGTATCACGAAGGGCAGATTCGCTCTTGTACGCCCAGCCGGGATAGTCGCCTCTTTCGGAGTATTCTGCGCCCACTGAGTTTGCGGTATTCTTAATTCTTTCCGCAAGAGCCCGCTTCTCCTCGCTTTTTGAGGAGCGAACGGATACGCAAAGAGTAAACTCTTCATCCGCAAGCCTTACGATTCCGCAATTGGAGGAGGTTTCGACAAGCCCCTCAATATGAGGATTCATAGCAGTAATTCCGTAAGGCGCACCGCAGCCAAGCTTAACGATTTTTTCGCTTGACTCTCTGTCGCAGGGGGGCGTGTCAAATTCTTCGTTTTTAAGCTCGATGGAAATATTCGGGTCGCTCTCCTTATATCTTTCCTTGATTTCCTTTGAAAGTGTCAGCGCAATATCTTCGGCGCCCTCTGTGTAAGTAATGAATTTTGCAAAAAAGTCGGTGGGAATTGCATTGTCGGCAACGCCGCCCGCAGCCTCCGCTACATAGGTGTCCCCGAGGGCGGCTAAAATTTCAAAGCCAACCTTTATAGCATTTGCCCGACCTCTGTCGATTTCAACGCCGCTGTGGCCGCCAAGAAGCCCAGATACGGTGAGCTTGTATTTCTTACCGTGAATAGGAGCTTTTGTCCTTGTAACCTTAAGAGTGGAGTCGGTTCTTACTCCGCCTGCGCAGCCTGCAGTGAAAATGCCCTCGTCGTCAGAGTCCACGTTGAGAAGAATTCTTCCCGTAAGGACGGATTTATCAAAGGCGGCGGCTCCGAGCAAACCAATCTCCTCGTCGGAGGTAAATAGCGCTTCTATTGTGGGGTGCTTGATGGTGTTGTCCTCAAGTAGCGCTAAAGCGTATGCCACGGCAATTCCGTCGTCACCGCCAAGGCTCGTGCCATCGGCTCTGAGAAAATCTCCGTCGGCATAAACGTCAATGCCGTCCCTCGTCAAATCCTTCTTCGAGTCTGATGTCTTTACCGCAACCATATCCGTATGCCCCTGAATAATTACACCGGGGCTGTTCTCGTATCCTTCGCTTGCGCTTTTTCTGATAAGCACGTTGTCAGAAGTATCCCTTATGCAGAAAAGCCCCCGCTCATTGGCAAAATTCACAAGGTAGTCCGCAATTCCCTTGGTGTTTCCAGAGCCGTGAGGAATTTTTGCGATTTCCAAAAAATAGTGGAAGAAGCGCTCGTTTGGCCAATCCGAATTTAAATCTTTCATAAAATCTCCCGTGTTAAGGCGCAATCATACAATAGAGTATCTTGCGCTACTTTTAAATCTCTTATATATTTTACACTAAACTACTCTCTTTTTCAAGCACTTATGTTGACATTTGAAAGAAAAAGTTATAAAATATAAAAAAACAGGAAAAGACATATCCGTGCTTCGGAAAGGAAAATAATATGAAAAACACAAATTCCGCTCTTTCGAGCTTTTTAAAGGAAGCAAAAACTCCGTATCACGCAGTAGGAGTGATTAAGGAAAGACTTCTTGCTGAAGGATACGAGGAGCTTTATGAAAGTGATTCTTGGAGTCTATGTGACGGAGGAAAGTATTTTACCGTAAGAGGCGGAGCTTCGATTATAGCCTTCCGCAACGAGGGCTTCGGCTTTATGGTTACCGCAACTCACTGCGATTCGCCCTCGTTTAGAGTAAAGGGTGAGCTTGAAGGGCGTGACTATATTCGTCTTGACGTTGAAAAGTACGGCGGACCTATAAATTATTCCTGGCTTGATACCCCCCTGTCAGTAGGAGGAAGAATAGTCGTAAAAACCGAGGGCGGCGTTGAAGCAAGACTTGCCGACATCGGAGATAAAACCGTGGTTATTCCAAGCCTTGCCATTCATATGAGGCGTGACGTTAACGACGGATGTAAGCTTAACGTTGCCTCGGATATGATTCCCTTAGCGTCGCTTCGCACCTCGGAGATAAGACTGCTTGATTTGATAGCGGAGAGCGCAGGTGTTGACAAGTGTGATATTATATCCTACGACCTTCAGCTCTTTTCTGCGGCCGAGCCTGTCCTGGTAGGTCTTTCTGACGAATTTTTGCTCTCATCGAGAATCGACGATTTGAGTTGCGTATGGGGTTGTCTTGAAGGCTTCCTTTCGGCACAGAAGGCAGGGTCCTGCCCTGTACTTGCGGTCTTTGATAATGAGGAAACAGGCTCCCACACAAAGCAGGGCGCTGCCTCTACCTTCTTAAGAGATACCCTTATGCGTGTGAGCGGCAGCGAGGAGGAATACAACAGAAGAGTGGCATCGGGCTTTATGGTATCGGCAGATAATGCCCACGCATTCCATCCAAACCATCCCGAGCTTGCAGATAAGGAAAATGCCCCCACACTTGGCGGCGGCATAGTTATAAAATACAACGCAAACCAGAAATATACCACCGAGGCGGTGTCTGACGCTATCTTCCGTGAGGTGTGCCGTATGGCAGGAGCAGAGGTGCAGAGCTTTTATAACAGAGCAGATATGGTAGGTGGCTCAACCCTCGGCTCTATATCCAACACGAAGGTGTCATTGAGAACAGTTGATATAGGCTTGCCTCAGCTTGCAATGCATTCCTGCACAGAGCTTATGGCTATGCGTGACGCAGAGCTGCTTGTCCTCGCTATGAAGAAATTTTATTCAACCGATCTTGAGGTAAAGGGCGAAAGCATAAAAATCAAGGGCTGATTTTAAAGAGATTTTGCGCTATACGAGCAAAAAAGAGGCTGTCGCATTTAAGCATAACCGAATAATTAGCGTGTTATCCTTAACGGAGAACACGCAAGTGAATTGCAACATCACGGTTGCATGAATTGAAAGCTGCGCTTTCATGAGTTGCCTGTGGCATGAATTGTGCCTTTGGCACATTGGTTGCAATTCAATTCATGGAGGAGGCATGCCGACGAGAAATCATGGCGAAGCCAATTCATGATGCGTCAGCATCAATTCATCTATAAAAACAAACAGAGCAAGAATAGAA
>CAJGCM010000017.1 GCA_904501765.1 uncultured Clostridia bacterium
TGAGCTACCCCGAGCAGCATACCCCTCCCTCAGCCGTACCATTTGGTGCGGCTGCATTTTTTGGCACAAACGGAGGGAACGAACTCCCGTTCGCAAAGCGGAACGAGGAGTTCGCATACCGCAGGTACTCAGTAAAAAAGAGGAACAAAGCATCCGCGGTATCTGCGTTGCGAGGCGCAGAAAGCGGAGCCTTGTAGTCAGCGGAACGATTGGCACTGAGCTACCCCGAGCAGCATACCCCTCCCTCAGCCGTACCATTTGGTGCGGCTGCATTTTTTGGCACAAACGGAGGGAACGAACTCCCGTTCGCAAAGCGGAACGAGGAGTTCGCATACCGCAGGCACTCAGTAAAAAAGAGGAACAAAGCATCCGCGGTATCTGCGTCGCGAGGCGCAGAAAGCGGAGCCTTGCAGTCAGAGGAACGATTAGCACTGAGCTACCCCGAGCAGCATACCCCTCCCTTAGCCGTACCATTTGGTGCGGCTGCATTTTTTACACATTTTCGCATTGTTTATGGGTGCTTTTAATCGGTATAACCAACCGCAAAGCCTTGATATTCCTTGAGGAAATCCTCGGCTACACCGCCCATATTAACGGCAACTTCACACCCCTTAAAGGCGAAGGTCATAAACATATTTCCGAAATATTTGTCTATAACCTGTATTCTTAAGGAAAGCTTGTTTTCTTCGAGAAATCCCGCAGAAGAGGCGCAATCGTAAAGAAATCCGTCGGTGGTTCTTACGCCGCCTGTATCATTTGAATATCCGAATTGGGGGAACTTACAGAACACATTTTCGCCAAAACCGAAGGGAAGCGCTTTTTCACCCTGTTCGTTTTCATAAGTCAGTACGCCGCCGTTTCCGCTGAAGGAAATTTTAAAGCTGCGCCAACCGAAGGGGGATTTTTCAAAGGTGTATCTTTTTCCGTCTATCCGCCCCTTCCAAGGACTTTCACAAGCGCCTTCGCTTACCGCAAGCCTGAGGCTTTTCGTATATTCTTCAAGGTTGGCAAGGGACAGTGGGTCTTCTTTTAGCGGCAATGTGCTTGCATCGGTATAAATAAATTCTTCAATGGCGGCAAAAATCAGCTGATTAGCGGTGGGATTATAACCCTGATTGTCGCCGGTACAGACTATAACCAGGTCTAAAGAGGGTATACATACTGTAAACTGGCTGCCCATACCGTGGAAGGAGAAGCCGCCCATACCGTTTTTCCATATCTGATACCCGTATCCGCGTGAGTTATAGGTGTGGAAGGCTGTTGTATGGTTGTCGGCGATTTTTGACGTAGCCTCACTTAAGTATTTTTCGGGAATCAAGCGCTTTCCTTCAAATATGCCACCGTTCAAAAGAAGCCGCCCGAAGGAAAGCATATCTCTCGAGGTGCAAAGAAGGGCGGAATCTCCCCAGGAATCGCCGTTAGGGGTCTTAAGTATAGATGCGTTTTTAAAGGTGCCTAAATGCTTGAATATTTTTTCGTTTAAAAAGTCGAAAAGAGTCATGCCCGAAAGTCTCTCAACAAGAGAGGAGAGAACCTGAGAGCCGGCGCTGTCGTATTCCCATAGAGTCCCCGAAGGGCGCAGAATTTCCGAGGCACAGAAATATTCGTGAGTACGGTCGGGGTCCTCGGTTGTAAACCAGCTTGGAGCCCTTACGGCGGTACGCATAGTAAGCATATCTCTGACAGTCTGCTCCGAAAGATATTTGTGTAAATCTCCATTGGTTTTATCGGGAAAATATTTCACGATTTTATCATCAAGGGAAAGCTTGCCTTCCTCTTCAAGAATACCTATAGCAATCCCGACAAAGCTTTTTGTCTGGGAGTACATTCTGTGCAAAAAATCCCGATGGAAGGGCGTCCAATAATACTCACCGAAAAGTTTTTCTCCCTTCATAAAAAGAAGACTGTGCAGAACAACTCCGTTTCTCTCAAGAAACTTAATCATTCTGGTGATTTTTCCAGAGCTTATACCGGCTGCCTCCGGTGTTATCCGCTCAAACATCTTATCCTCCAAGATAAAACAGAATTGTTTAAAAGTGCAAATGCCTGTGATAATAACGGGAGCCCACACTATTGTATGAACTCCCAAAATTATTTATATAAGATTTATGCCTTGTTAGCAGAGCCGAAAAGCTCGATTTTTTCCTTAACGGTAGCTTTAATAGCCTCAACGCCGGGAGCGAGAAGCTTTCTGGGATCAAAGCCCTTACCTTCAAGATCCTTGCCTGCTTCAACGTACTTACGTGTAGCAGCAGCGAAAGCAAGCTGGCACTCTGTGTTAACGTTTATCTTGGAGACACCGAGAGAGATAGCCTTCTTAATCATATCAGCAGGGATACCCGTTCCACCGTGAAGAACGAGAGGCATACCTTCACCAACCTTGCAGCTTATCTCTTCGAGAACGTCGAAGCGAAGACCTGCCCAGTTAGCGGGATACTTACCGTGAATATTTCCGATTCCTGCGGCAAGCATAGTAACGCCAAGGTCGGCAATCATTTTGCATTCGTCAGCAGAAGCAACCTCGCCGCCGCCGATAACGCCGTCCTCTTCGCCGCCGATAGCGCCAACCTCTGCTTCAAGAGAAAGTCCCTTATTCTCGCAGATAGCTACAAGCTCTTTTGTCTTAGCTATGTTTTCCTCGATGGGGTAGTGAGAGCCGTCAAACATAACGGAGGAGAAGCCTGCCGCGATGCACTTCAGAGCACCCTCGTAGCTACCGTGGTCAAGGTGAAGAGCTACGGGAACTGTAATACCGAGACCCTCAATCATACCCTCAACCATACCAACGATGGTCTTATAGCCGCACATATACTTTCCTGCGCCCTCGGAAACACCGAGAATAACGGGGGACTTCATTTCCTCTGCAGTGAGAAGAATTGCCTTTGTCCACTCAAGATTGTTGATGTTGAACTGGCCAACTGCATAGTGACCTGCTCTTGCTTTTTCAAGCATTTCCTTTGCTGATACTAACATTGTTATATCTCCTTAAAAATGTTTTACCATAATATTATGCCATAACTTAATGTAAAAATCAATAGCTTTCATCAGGATTTTAGAGAAATTTCTGCCTTTTAGCTAAAGTTTACAGTGTTTTTCTTCGATTAAAGAAAATCAGCTCTCTTGGGAGTGAAAATATCAAGAAGTGCGCCCTCTTCAAGGCATACGACACCATGAGGTACGTCAGGACTTGTTATATACGTATCACCCTTTTCGATAATTCTTACCTCTTCCCCGATAGTCGCCTCGAATTTCCCCTCAAGCACGTAGGAAATCTGAGTATGAGGGTGGGTATGCATAGCTCCGACGGCCCCCTTCTCAAACATAACCTTAACCGACATAAGGTCGTCGTTATATGCGAGAATTTTGCGGCAGACTCCGCCTCCAAGCTCCGTGGTGTTTAATTCATTTTCAAAAAAGAACATAGAGTACCTCCACCAATTTCTTATGTGATATAATTCTACCATAAAATTCGCCTTTTTGCAATAGTAAATGGTGAAAACAAGGTAAAAAAATCAATCCCACGGCATCGATACTATATAACGAAAAAATTGCAAAGGCGTCAGCCGGTTTTAATATTTTAATCGATTCATTATATTATGAATATTCACAAAAATCCATTGATTTTATCTGTGGTATGTGGTATAATTGACAGGAAAACAAAAGTTTTTGGAGGTTGTTATGGGATTTTTTGACAAAAATAGTAAAATTGAACTTAACATGATGAGCTGTCCAACCTGTGGCGCACCGATAAGGTTTGCCAATAGCGGGGAAGAGGTTGAGTGTATGAGCTGCGGAAATAAATACGTTGCTAAAAGCTCCGATGCATCTGATGCTCCATCGGTAAACACAATGAGAATAGACGGAATAAAAACTTCCTCTTCGGCAATAGCCTACATAGACCAGTTTTTGGATTCCTACGATTGGGAGCAGTATGCTACAGATGACGAAATCTTCGCAATTCCCGAGCTTGAAAGAGTTACAGAAAATCTGAAGATTACCTCTGCCGACGATTACAAAACCTGGGTTGCTTCATTTACCGCCACCCTCGTTCCCTTTGCTAAAAAAATCAGTATGTGCGCCGTTACATTGGCAGGGATAGTTGACGAATATAAGAATGGTAACCTTGATGCTCATAGTATGTACGACGCATACAAAAAGACTGTTGAGATTATCGTTGAAAAGCAGCCCGAGGTCAAGCGTCAGGCGGAGCTTTATATCACCTATGCCGAGAAATACGGTATTGATAACAAGAGCTTAAGCGAGATGCGTGTAAAGCTTCCCGAGATTGAAACCGAGGAAATAGAAGCTACCATTTACGATAACATAGAAGAAATCCCCGCTATTAGCGAATATGTGGAGGAAAGGAATTCGGAAATAGCAGCCGCTCTCTTGGAAAAGGGCGTAAATGCTGAGGAGAGATACGAAAGAGCCAAGGAGCTTATCGGAGAATGTAAATACACCGAGGCGTTTGTTGAGCTTATTTCTCTTGACGGCTACCGTGACAGCATAAAACTTGCAAATGAGATAAATCACGTAAATAGCCTGGCAAGCATAGTTTCTTATCAAGGCGAATTTTACAACCTTTTAAAAAACGAAAAGAACTATTCTCTATATAAAATTAAGGATGGCTTTAAGGACCATAAGCCTATTGTTCCTAAAATCAGCAAGATTGTTACCAATTTTGCATCAGTGCTTTACTATTTTGAGAATGAAAAGCTCCACGGCTTTGACCTTATTGAGAAAAAGCAGGTGTTCTTGTCAAAGGTCCCCTTTGATTCTGCAAATTACTATGTTAGACTTGCCCAGTCAAAGGCGTATTTCTTCGCATCGAATCAGAAGAGCAACTCTTTGTACGAGCTTGATTTCAGAACTAACACTCTTACGAAGCTTATGGAGAAGGTTGAATACAAGGGGGCCTTCTGTGACCATTTCCTTCTTTATTCCGAAACGGTGAAGAAGGATAAAAAGCGCCGCAGAATTTACAAGGCGTACGACCTTGACAAAGCTGAGAGCTACGAAATCTTCTACAAGCCCTTCGATTATTGCGGCTTTGTTGATAACAGTATAATTTTTACGGTTAATTCGCCCGACGAATACAATAAAACTCTTTATTCAACGGCTCTTGAAGAGTTTTCTTTCCCTAAAATTCTTGAGCATAATATAAACGGAGAGTGCAAGATACTTTCCGGCAAGATTTACTATTACACCGTAGATAGTGACCATAAGAAATACCTCGTCAGCATAAATGCGGACGGTAGCGAAAGACACGAGCTGACCCCGTATATCAAATCCGTGCTGTTTGAGAGCGGCGGTTGGGTGTATTACGTAAAGGGAAATGAGTATAATACAGTTCTGTGCAAGGTGAGTACGGACGGTAAGGAAACGCAGGTTATAGCTTCCCAGATAGACGAATTCGTAAAATATAAGGACGGCTTCCTTTACTATATCGACGATTACAGAAGCCTCTGCCGTGTAAGAATGAGCGGAAAGGGAAAGAGAACTCTTTGCAAGAATGTAAAAGAGGTTATTGCGGTAAACGGAAACAAGGCTGTTTATACGGCGTATGACCGTTCTGTTGATTTGCCCGGTGACCTCGAAGGCGCAAAGCCTATTGATTCAATATACGCTATAGATTTTGACGACCGAGGCAGAAGAAAGGCATCTTACGACGTTGTCGACGTAAAGCTTGTTGACGATAAAACCGTTTATTTCACCGCCGTTGAGCCTATGCTTATCGACGGAGAGGAAAAGTTGGTTAAAAATCTTTACAAGCTCGATATTGACACCTACGTGATAGAAAGAATACTTACTATCGGAATTGAGAAGAAGCGCTTCAATATTGCCATAATCTTTACAGCCGTATGCGCACTCGTTTCAATTATCGGATTTGCGTGCCAGAGCCTTACGGTTGGCTTCATAGGTCTTGGAGCAACGGTTATATCTGCAATATTTATGTTCCTCGGCTGGAAGAAACCTAAGAAAAAATAATTCTCCGTCTGATTTACTTACAGTGAAATAAGCGTTGCGGAAAAGCTTTGTTAATTAATCGGCACCGTGGCTGTATTGTTAGTATTCGGGCATAAAAGCAAGACCTAAGCATCTGATAAGCACCCCAAAAGTGGTTGACATTGGGGTGCTTATCTTTTTAAATGTATCTTTTCGTATTTATTTTGCGGCTCTTTTAATACAATATATATTGTATTTCACTTGACAAAAAGGTTAATTTCTGTTAAAATACTGGTTATATAAGCCGAGTGGCGTAAGTTGTTTTCAGAAAGGTTGTTTTGCAATGCGTCTTTATAATTCTTTAACAAGAGAGAGAGAAGAATTTATACCGAGAGTTGAAGGGAAGGTAACGATGTATACCTGCGGACCTACCGTGTATCATTTCGCTCACATAGGAAATCTTCGCTCTTACATTATGGAGGATATTCTTGAAAAATATCTCCGCTATCTTTCTTATGACGTAAAAAGAGTTATGAATATAACCGACGTAGGGCATCTTACAAGCGATGCGGATGTGGGCGAGGATAAAATGTTAAAGGGCGCTCGCCGCGAGAATAAAACGGTTATGGAAATCGCAGATTTTTATACCAAGGCATTTTTCTCTGATTGCAAAAAGCTTAATATCAAAACTCCCGACGTAGTGGAGCCTGCGACGGGGTGCATCAGTGAATTTATCACTATGATAGAGGAGCTTCTTGCAAAGGGGTATGCCTATGCAGCGGGCGGAAATATATATTTTGATACCTCAAAGCTTGAAAAATATTATGTATTCAACGATTTTACAGAGGAAGACCTTAACGTAGGCGTCAGAGAAACTGTTGAAGAGGACAGCAATAAAAAGAACAAAGCGGATTTTGTTCTTTGGTTTACCAAATCCAAGTTTGATGACCAGGAGCTTAAATGGGATTCTCCCTTCGGGCTTGGTTATCCCGGCTGGCATATTGAATGCTCCTGCATTGCAAGAAAGCACCTCGGTGAATACCTTGATATTCACTGCGGTGGTATAGATAACGCATTCCCGCATCATACCAACGAAATTGCGCAGAGCGAGTCAACCTTCGGTCACGAATGGTGCAAGTATTGGTTCCACGTTCACCATCTTAATACCGCAGGCGGCAAAATGAGCAAATCCAAGGGGGAATTCCTTACTGTTTCTCTTCTTGAGGAGCGTGGCTTTGACCCTATGGTATACCGATTCTTCTGCCTTGGCTCTCATTACCGCAAAAACCTTGTATTTTCTTGGGAAAACCTTGAAAACGCAAAGACCTCATACAATAAGCTTATAGGAAAAATCGCATCACTGAAGAATAGCGGCGGTACAGTTGCAGAGGAGGATATGGAGCGCGGAAGAGCGGCATTCAAGGCGGCTCTTGACAACGACCTTAATACGTCCCTTGCGGTAACAGCGCTTTATGATGCGCTTAAAATGAAGACTAACGACGAAACCAAGCTTGCCCTTATTGCCGAATTTGACAAGGTTCTTGATTTGGGACTTATTGCTCACGCAGAGGCTGTAAGGAGCGAGGAGGCTACAGAGGAGCAGACTGCTCCCGACGTTTCTGCCGAGCTTCTCGCTTATATCAAAGAGAAAATTGAAGCAAGACGTCAGGCGAAGCTTTCCAAAAACTATGCCGAGGCAGACGCTATAAGAGCAGAGCTTCTTGAAAAAGGCATTACTCTTATAGATAAAAAGGACGGCACCGATTTCTCAATAAAAGGCTAAAGTAAAAAAAGGATAGATAAGAGTGGGCAATTTAATTTTTAGATTGCCCACATTTTAAAAACACCATGATATATAATAAAAGCACCGCTGACGTAGCCTTCTTGCGAGGCGAGTATAGGACAGCGGCGGAAATGTACTACGAGGGCGCAAGGGACGGAGACGAAATTGCCGCCTTCAATTACGGCTATTGCAGTCTTATGGGACTTGGGGTCGCCAAAGATCCCTCAGTGGCTAAAAGCTTCTTTTCATACGCCAGAGATATGAAGGGCGGCGAAGCCTGCTACAATATAGCGGTTATGTACCTTGAAGGGTTGGGCGTTCATAAGGATTACAGACAGGCGCTCAGATATATGACGGATTCCGCTACCCTTGGCTGCATTGAAGCCCAGCTTTATCTCGGAATGGCTTACACCCTCGGATATATGCTGTATCCCGACATTATAAGAATCAGCATGATACCCTGCCATAAGGCGGAGTATAGAGATATGAACACGAACCTTCTGATGGGTGACGTGCTTGATGCGGAAGCCGACGAGGAGCTGAGATTCTCTGCGATACACGCTGATGCAAGGCGGGCGTTTGAGTATTTCAGAGCTGCAGCGCACCACGATCCAACCTACGTAGAGGATTTAGTGGCAAAGGGGCAGTTCTTGTATGCTAAATGCTATCTCGACGGTATGGGAACAGACTTTGACCGTAATAAAGGGCTTAATATTATGCTTATCGCAGGGAAAAGCGGCTCCACAGATGCTCACGAATATATTTTGTCAAACGGAATCAGCGAGCAAATGCTGTTAGATGCGGCACGGAGCGCAAAAAAACGGAGTCAGTAGATATATTATGCTGTACCGAAGGAGGGAAGACGTGATTATTAAAAAGAGGAAATTTATAGTCATACTTGTGCTTATTGCTTTGACGATATGCGCAATATTCGTTCATTCCGCTCTTTCTCCCGAGGTGTCGGAAAAGGAGAGCGAGGCGGTCAGCGGTATAGTTGACCAGGTTCTTGAGGTAGTAGTTCCGAACAATCAGAGCCTTCGTGATTTCGTTTCCAAAAACATAAGAAAAATTGCTCATTTCGTAGAATTCGGTGCATTAGGTCTTGAGGCGTGTATATTTTTCCTGCTTTGTTATATAGAAAAAATAAAAGCTCCTGTGGAGCTCGAGAATGATGAAAGCTTTGTCAAAAATATTAATTATGTTGATGCTTTAAAATACGTTTCCTATTTTATCACCTTTGGAATTCTTGTGGCGTTTTTGGATGAGAGCTTTCAGATTTTATCTAAAAGAGGGCCGTCTGTTCTTGATATGTGGATAGATATTTTAGGGTATATGACCTTCGCTTTCACTTTTCTCATGGTAATTTTTGTGATAAAGCTTATAAGGATAGCGGTGAGGCAAAGCAATATCGACACAAAAGAAAAAAATAATGATATTTGAGGTGCTTGTTATGAAAATTTCCGATATCGAAACCCCTGCTTTAATTCTTGAAAAAAGTGTTTTTGAAAATAATATTGCAGAAATGAAAAAAATTCTTGATGGCAGCAAATTAAGTCTGCGCCCTCATTATAAATCTCATAAATGCTCGCAGATAGCTCGTATACAGATAGAAAACGGAGCCGTCGGTATGACCTGCGCTAAGCTTTCTGAGGCGTATGATTTAGTTGACTCGGGTATTGAGGATGTTCTTATAGCAAATCAAATAGTTGGAGATGAAAAAATTTCCCGATTAGCATCTTTGGCTAAAAAATGCCGCCTCACAGTTTGCGTTGATAATGAGGAGAACGTAGCCGATATTTCTCGTGCGGCAGAAAGTGTGGGGGCTCTTGTGCGTTGCCTTGTGGAATATGAGATTGGAATGGAAAGATGCGGTGTTACTGACAGTGAGTCGGTGCTTAAGCTCGCTAAGTATATTGATAGCTGCCCAAATTTGAAATTTGAAGGAATTCAGGCGTACGCAGGGCATATCTCTCATATGGAAGATAGTGAAGAGCGTATGCGTGCGACGGCTGAAAACTATGAGAAAATCCGTTCGCTTGTAGCTTATCTTTCTGATAACGGAGTAACTGTTAATACTATTTCCGGCGGAAGCACGGGAACGGGAAGCATCAAGGCATCGTCCGGGCTCTATACCGAGCTCCAGGCGGGTAGCTACATTTTTATGGATGCTACATATAGAAATCTTGATTTGCCATTCAAAAATTCGCTATTTCTTTTGACCTCGGTGGTTAGTTGCCGCGAGGGATTAGTTGTCTTGGATTCGGGGGTTAAAACCTGCGGCGTTGACCAGGGTAACCCTGTGCCAATGGGATTTGAGGCCGAGAGGATTGTAGCGAGTGAAGAACATTTTCAGATTCATAATCCAACAGTCAATTTTGAAATTGGGCAAAAGGTTCGCCTTATTCCCGCTCATTGTTGCTCAACTGTGAATTTACATGATAAAATCTATCTTGTAGACGGTGATAAGGTGGTTAACCGTATTCTCGTAACCGCAAGAGGAATAGGAAAATAAATGTTAGCGAATTACCATACTCATTCAACCTTTTGTGATGGCAAGAATACTCCCGAGGAAATAGTTTTAGCCGCAATAGACGGTGGAATGCACGCTATCGGCTTCTCAGGGCACGGATATACGGGATTTGACCTGCGATATTGTATGAAGGATACCGAAGGGTATATTCGCGAGATAAAGCGCCTGAAGGAAAAATATAAGAGTGAGATAGAAATATATCTGGGTGTGGAGGAGGATGCTCATAACCCGGTCAAAAGAGAGTCGTTCGATTATATTTTAGGCTCATCACATTATGCCCTTGTAGGCGGTACTTATTATCCTATCGATTCAGGTGTTTCATATTTTGAAAAAGCTTTAGCGGCATACGGTGGAAATATCCTTTCATTCGCAGAGGATTATTTTTCGTTTTTCTCGGGTTACATAAATAGAAGGCGCCCCGATATAATCGGTCATTTTGACCTTTTAACTAAGTTTGACGATGTGTCAGAGCGCAGATTTTTCGGCAATCCCGAGTATATGGCAATGGCGAGAAGATACGCTGAGTGCGCAGTTAAAAGCGGATCGGTTTTTGAAGTGAACACCGGTGCTATATCAAGGGGATACAGAAGCGCTCCATACCCTCACGAGGAGCTTCTTTATGTAATAAAAAAAGCCGACGGAAGAGTGATGCTTAATTCGGACAGTCACAGCATCGATACTTTAACCTTCGGTTTCGGTGAGGCAAGGGATATTATCAAGAGCGTTGGATTTAAATATGCGTCTGTAATTAAGAACGGAGCTTTTGTGCAAATCCCAATTTAATCTTAAAACAATTTTAAGAACAAGGTAGGAGAGGAAAAATGGCAGATTATTATAACAGTTATCCGCTGAAGGCGTTTGCGGCAACTGTCGCTGAGTGCATAGGCGTAGAGGTGGGGGAGGAGTATGCTCCTTCGATAAAATATTTGCCGCCAATATTGAAGGACAGAGCAGGCGGAATCTTCAACAAGGTCGTTTTATATCATGCGGATGCGGTAGGAATGTATATGTGGCAAAAGTACACCTCCTTGTTTGCTCCGGTATACAAGCATACGACACTTTCCGTGCCTTTCGTAAGCACAGTTGAATCGGTAACCCCTGTAGCTCACGCTTCAATGTATACCGGGCTTGACCCTTCCGGGCACGGTATTGAAACATACGTTCGCCCTCGCCTTGTGTGTGATACTCTTTTTGACAGACTGATTGTAGCGGGGAAAAAGGTAGCGATAGTCGCTATGGATGATTCCACATTTTTACATATATTCGCAGGCAGAGCCTTGGATTATTACGAGGTGAAAAATTCCTCAGAGATTAACGATAAGGTTATAGAGCTTATAGAGGCAGATAAATATGACGTCATAAGCGTTCATACCTTCGGCTACGATAGCGCTGCTCATGCATACGGCCCAGAGTCTAAAGAGGCTATAAACGCACTCTCGATGGAGACTGAAAATTTCGCCAATATTGCCGAGAAGCTAAAGGAGTGTAAGGGGGATAACAGAATACTGCTTACCTATTCTCCCGACCACGGTCAGCATCTTACCGATGGCGGTCTTGGTGCTCACGGCAGTAAATTGATTGAGGATATGAATGTTCTTCATTTCTTCGGTGTTATATAGCTCTTGTGTGGGGAACTATACACAAAATAAGTCGGAATATAATGAGAAATCATCGGAATTTTATCCGACCTTAAAAGGCTCTAATAAGTAAGAGAGGTACTGTTTTTTGCAGTACCTCTCAGTTTTTTAATAAATATAACAGCCATATTCAGACGTTACATTTTTGCTATTGCCGTCAGTGAGCAAACTGACTGTTATAAAGCTCGTAGTAGAAGCCTTTTTTTTCAAGCAGCTCCTTGTGATTGCCTTGCTCTATAATATTTCCGTCCTTCATAACCAGAATTATATCGGCGTTTTTAATTGTGGAGAGCCTGTGAGCAACGATAAAGCTGGTTCTGCCCTTCATCATATTGCCGAAAGCCTCTTGTATTTTGATTTCCGTTCTGGTGTCGATAGACGACGTCGCTTCGTCGAGAATAAGCAGGGGTGGGAGGGTGAGCATAACTCTCGTTATGCACAGAAGCTGCTTTTGTCCCTGTGACAGGTCGTCCTCGTCTATTACGGTGTCATATCCGTTTTTCAATCTCTTGATAAAGCTATGGGCGTGAGTTGCCTTGGCGGCGAAGATAATTTCCTCGTCGGAGGCTCCGGGATTGCCTATGGCAATGTTTTCTTTAACCGTGCCGTGCTTAATCCAGGAATCCTGAAGCACCATTCCGTAGCTTTGCCGCAAGGAGCGCCTTGTAATAGAGCGAACGTCCTCCCCGTCTAAGGTAATCCGACCCGAATTTACGTCGTAAAAGCGCATAAGGAGATTTATCAGAGTAGTTTTTCCGCAACCGGTGGGGCCGACTATTGCAACCCTTTGCCCGGGCGCAACGTGCAGGCTGACATTTTCTATAAGAGGTTTATCCTCGGTATAGGAGAAGCTGACGTCTGCAAATCCTACCTCACCCTCGGGATTTTCGATAGCGGTGGCATTTTTTGCGTCCGGAATCTCGGGCTCCTCTTCTATAAGATCAATAACTCTTGAAGCGGAGGCAAGAGCATTCTGAAATTCGGTAACAACGCCTGATATCTCGTTGAACGGTTTTGTGTACTGATTAGTGTATGAAAGGAAGCAGGTAAGCTGACCTACCGAAAATGCGGCGGCAGTACCCGCTGTTGCAATAGCCGTAATAGCTCCCACAAGAGCAACAGCGGCATACACAACGTTGTTGACAAATCTCGTGGTGGGATTGACCAAGGAGGAGAAGAATATTGCCTTAAGAGATGCCTTTTCGAGCCTTTCGTTGATTTCACAGAAGCCCTCGGTAGCTTCTTCGGTATGAGAGAATGCAAGAACCGTCTTTTGGTTGGTTATCATCTCGTCAACAAAGGCGGTTTGCTCTCCGTTGGTTTTTGAACGAAGCACGAACATATTATGGGTTTTCGTTCCGATAAATTTAGCGATAAACAGGGAGAGGGGGGTCAGCAAGACTACCACAAGGGCAATCTTCCAGTCAAGCACAAGCATAAATACTAAGGTTCCGAGAATTGTAAGAACTCCCGTAAACAGCTGTGTAAAGCCTAAAAGCAATCCGTCGGCAAACTGGTCAACGTCTGAAATAACTCGGCTTATTATATCTCCCTTGGGGTGAGTGTCAATATACGAAAGGGGCAGTCTTTCTATCTTTTCAAATGCCTCGTTTCGCATATCTCTCACTATGTGGTAGGTAATTCTGTTGTTAATGCTGCTCATTAGCCATTGAGCCAAAGCGGTAATACCGACGATTATTGCGCCGTTGAACAAAAGATTTATGATTTTCTCGAAATCAACGCTTCCTTTGTCGATAATGCAGTCAATAGCATCTCCTATAAGTATCGGTAGGTACAGGGTAAGCGAGACTATGGCTAACGCCAATATGGCGGAGAGCGCCATTAAAATTTTGTATTTTCCAATATATTTCAATACTTTAGCCAAAGAGGATTGTTTTTTCATAAATCAAACACCTCCTTCGCTGAATTGAGTATCGTAAATTTCACGGTACACAGAGCAGCCCCGAAGCAGCTCCTCATGAGTGCCTATGCCCACAGCTTCACCGTCTTCAAGGACGACGATTTTGTCAGCATACATGATTGAGGAGGCTCTTTGCGAAATTATAAATGTAGTAATGTGACCGTCCATCTCGGAAATTGATTTTCTCACTGCCGCATCCGTAGCGAAGTCAAGCGCCGAGGTAGAGTCGTCAAGAATAAGGATTTCGGGATTCTTCACAAGTGCTCTCGCTATTGTAAGCCTTTGTCTTTGACCGCCGGAAAGATTCTTGCCGCCTTGCTGTATCATAGCGTCAAGACCACCCTTTTCCTCTACAACACTCTCGCACTGAGCAAGTCTTAGGGCGGTCATAATTTCCTCATCGGTGGCGTTTTTGTTGCCCCACCTGATATTATCGCGTACCGTACCCGAGAACAGCACCGCATTTTGAGGAACTATTGCAATTTTCTCGCGTAGAGATAGGTTGTCGTAATCCCTTATATCGGCTCCATCTATTCGAACAGAGCCTTCGGTTGCATCGTAAAAACGAGGTATAAGATTTACAAGCGAACTTTTACCCGAACCCGTTCCGCCGATAATACCTACGGTTTCGCCTCGCCTTACGGTAAAGCTTATGTTGCTTAACGACTTTTCTGAGGATGCGCTGTATGTGAATGAAACGTTATCGAAAACAATACCCTCGCCAACGCCTGAAAACTCTGTATCGCCGTTTTTCATACTGTTTTCGGTGTCAAATACGCTTTGTATACGTCCCGCGGACGCCAGAGCCTTCGAAATGCTGATTATAAGATTGGCAAGCTTTACAAGCTCCACGAGTATTTGCGCCATATAGTTGTAAAGAGCGACAACCTGCCCCTGGGAGAGCGAGCCGGAATCAACCTTTACAGCTCCGCTGTATATAAGAATAATGGTAGCAAGGTTTATGAGAATATAAGTCATGGGATTGAGAAGCGCCGATATTCTGCCCACGAATTTTTGCATAGCGGTGAGGGAAGAGTTTCGCTCCTTGAAACCTATGATTTCCGACTCCTCCTTACAAAAGGCTCGTATAACTCTTGCGCCGTACAGGTTTTCCGAGGTGGATTCAAGAACACTGTCAAGCCTTGCCTGCGTCTTTTTATAAAGCGGCATTGAAATCAGCATAATGCCGAATATAACAAGTGATAAAAGTGGAATAACTCCTGCAAAAATCAGCGCTGAGTCAAAATCTATGGTAAACGCCATAATCATAGCTCCAAATACCACGAAGGGGGAGCGGAGAAGAAGTCTCAGTGTCAGATTAAGTCCCGTCTGTACCTGATTTGAGTCTGAGGTGATACGGGTTATCATAGTGCCTGTGCCCAAATTATCAATTTCCTTGTAGGACAGGGTTTGAATATGAGAAAACAAGGCTGCTCTCACCCGCCCGATAAAGCCGCATGAAGCCTTTGCCGCAAAATATTGAGCGGTGACGGAAAAAGCGAGTCCTACTGCGCCAAGAAGCACGAGTATAAGGCACATACCGACGGTAAATCCCGTATTTCCGCCCTCTTTTCCCCTAATTCCGTAATCTATAATAAGCGCCACTATCAAAGGAACAATAAGCTCAAGAGTTGCCTCAAGGAGCTTGAAAAGCGGCCCTAATATACATTCTTTTTTATAGCCCTTAAGATGCTTTGCAAGTTTTTTCAAAGCTGCCTCCGTTGAATAGTTAAAAATAAATTATAAGCATATAAATGTTAACATAAAAGTAAAGCTTTGTCAATCTATTAAAGATAAAACGGGAAAATGAATAGTCGAAACGAAAAAATGTATTATTAAATTAAAACTTGGTTGACAAAGGTGTGTTTTTTTGCTATAATCTTGATAATAGCTTTATTAAGGAGGAATAAAAAATGCAGAAAACACAAATCACCTTAAGCAATATTCAGGGAATAAGAAAGTTTGTTAACGAGGTAACTCTTCTTGATTACGAGGTTGACCTCGAGCAGGGAAGATACATAGTTGATGCAAAATCTATAATGGGTATTTTTGCTCTTGATACACTCTCTCCCATAACCCTCGTGGCTCACACTGATTATGCTGATGATTTCTTCGAGAAAATCAAGGAATTTATAGTCAAATAATAGTAATGAATAAAGAAAACACACGGAGAACCCAAAAGAAGGCTATCCGTGTGTTTTCTTTATTTGTTTTCGCTCTGATTCTTTTTAAGCAACCGTTCTCTATCTCTCTTGCGATAGTCGCGGGAGCGCATCTTCTTAACGTAAATGTTGTAGGTTGCAAATATTAAAAGACCACCAACGATTACGATAGCGGTTATATGAACCCAAAGCTCGGTGGAGTTTTGAGTTTTCAGTTCTTCCCAAAGTGCGTTGGTATAGTCCTGAATATCCTGGTCAAAGCGATGATAATAGGGGTCGTGTGCGTAGTTCGCATTGACGTCCTCATCGGAGTAGAGGATATCGTAGGCGTCTTCCATCTCCTCGGCGTATATCTCGCTTTCACGAACAAGCGTGTTAGGAGAAGCATAGCCTGTATATATTGCGTTTGCAACCGCAGGCTCCTCGGAGAGCATAAAATTGATATATTCCTTTGCTACTTCCTTGTTCTTTGCGTTTTTCGGAATACACATAGCGTCAACGAATACGTTGGTTCCCTCGTCGGGATAGTAGAACGCAAGGTCGGGATTGGAATCCGACATTGTTATATAGTCGCCGGCATAATATGCGCCGATGGAAGCGGAGTTGCTTATCAGCTTATTAAAAATCTCGTCGCTGACGTAGCCTTGTACCAAGGGCTTCTGCTCTGCAAGAAGCTCGAGCGCCTTGTCCCAATCCTCGGCTTTGGTGGAGTTTATATTCAAGCCTTCCTTAAACATAGCGGTGGCAAAGCCGTCGCGCGGGTTGTTAAACTGGAGAATTTTTCCGGCATATTTGGGGTTCCACATAAGGTCCCAGCTCTCCGCCTTAACGTCCTCCTCGTCAACCATAGTAGTGTTGTATATAATTCCAACCATACCATAGGTATAGGGAACGGAATATCTGTTATGCTCGTCGTAGAAAAGACCCGTGAATTCTTTCGAGATGTTTTTGAAGTTTTCAAGCTCTGTAACGTCGAATTCGTAAAGCATTCCTTCGCTTCTCATTTTGTCTATCATATAGTCCGAAGGAATTATAACGTCGTAGTTACCGGCGCCGCTTGAAAGCTTTGCATACATATCCTCGTTGGTTGCGTAGGTAGTGTAATTTACCTTAATGCGGAAGCCGTATTTTTCGGCGAGGTTTTCGTTGAAATATTTTTCAAACTCCTCGTTGGTGTTGTATCTCTCATAGCAATCAATAGAGCCGTCGGAGATGTATTCACCCCAGTTGTAAACGTTAAGGGTAACAGTTGAGTCTACGTCGGATTCTTCACCGCAGGAAACGGCGAAAACAGTCATAGTGATAAGCGCTGCCAGCGCTACTAAAGAAAAAATTATTCTTTTCATTTAGTCTTTCCCGACTCCTTTCTGCGAGCTTTACCGCTTCTGAAGTTGGATATCAGGAGCAGTATAAATATCGTTACGATAATGAGAGTGGAAAGGGCGTACATATCGGGAGTAACCTTTTTCTTCGTCATAGAGTATATGAGAAGAGGTAGAGTCTGGAAGCTTGAGGAGCCGACAAAATAAGATATAACGAAATCGTCAAGCGAAAGTGTAAACGCCATAATGAAGCCGGAAATTACACCCGGCATAATATTTGGCAGCTCAACCTTAAAGAAGGACTGCAACGGTGTGCAGCCAAGGTCCATAGCCGCCTCGGAAAGGGAAGAACCGAGGTCTTCTACTCTCGGAAGCACCGACAGTATGACGTAAGGCAGACAGAATGTGGTATGAGCTATCAGCATAGCGAAAAAGCCGAAGGAGTCATAGTCAATCTGCAAAATTCCGACAAGCGCCACAAAGAAGAGCATCATAGACATACCGGTTACTATGTCGGGGTTCATCATAGGAATGTTGGTAACCGAGGTAATAGCCTTTTTTGCAAATTTTGACTTCATTCTGTAAATTCCCGCCGCTGCGGCAGTACCGATAACGGTGGAAAGAAGGGCAGAAGACAGCGCAAGAATAAGCGTATTTCTCAAAGCCTCAAAGGTTTCGGGAGAGGTGAAAAGCTCCTCGTACCACTTAAGGCTGAAGCCTGTGAAGATTGCAGTGCTGTTCTCTGCATTGAATGAGAAGAATATAAGAGTGATAATCGGTATATAAAGTATGCTGAAAATGAGGATAAGGTATGCTTTTGATAAATATTTCATACGATAATACCTCCATCGTCAGAATCGGTAAACTTGTTCATAACGGACAGAGAAATAAGTATCAGAGCCATCATAACGAGGGAGATGGCGGCACCCGTGTTAAGTGCGCCTGATACAAACTGGCGCTCTATCGTATCTCCAATAAGCTCAAAGGTGCCTCCGCCGAGCTTTTGGGATATATAGAAGGTGCTGATAGAGGGAACAAGAACCATAGTTACACCAGAAATTACGCCTGACATCGAAAGGGGGAATATAACCTTTGTAATAACCTTTATAGGACTGCATCCAAGGTCGCTTGCAGCCTCCCACATATTCGGCTCGATTTTAGATATGCAGGTGTATATAGGAAGAACCATATAAGGCAGAAAATCGTATACCATTCCAAATATGACTGCGCCCTTCGTTCCTATTATGTGTATTTCAGTATCGAGAAGCCAGTTAAGAAAACCGCCGTCGTCGAGAATTGCCATAATAGAGTAGGTTCTGATAAGAAGGTTTGTCCACATAGGGAGCATAAGAAGCATAACGAAAAGCTTTTTGTGCTGCGGCTTTGCTTTTGCGATAATGTAAGCTAAAGGATAGCCTATAAGTAAGCATATGAAGGTGGCTATTATTGCAAGCTCAACCGAAAGTAAAAATATATCGGCATAATCAAGAAGCCCCGTTATGTTAGAGAAGGAGAACGCTCCCGAGTCATCGGTAAAGGCGTAAAAAATTACAATAAGAAGCGGCAGAACGATAAAGAGTATCGCCCAGAATATGTGGGGCGCTGCCGCAATAGAACGCATAAGAGATTTCTTTTTCATTTCTTATGTTCTAATGCCTCCTTAAAGGTTTTATGTTTAAAATTCTTCCGCCGTATCAGCGTCGGATAACTGATCTATCTCGTCAGAGAAGCTGGAATAATCTCCGAATTTTCCGGAATACTTGGACTTCTTCATAACGTGAATAGCATCAGGTTCAATATAAAGCCCGATTTTTTCTTCCGGGGCAACGTAATCCGTAGACTGTATCATCCATTTAAAGCCGCCGATATCAACGATAATTTCGTAATGAACTCCCTTGAAGGTAACTGCGGTAACTATACCGGTCAGCATACCCTTATCCGGTGAAACAACGTCAACGTCCTCAGGACGAACAACAACGTCAACCGCCTCGTTTTTATCAAAGCCAGAGTCAAGGCATTCGAAGGTGTGACCTGACATCTTAACACGCTTGTCCTCAAGCATTATTCCGTCAACTATATTACTCTCACCGATGAAGTCTGCAACGAAGGCGTTTTTTGGCTCGTTGTAAATATCGGTAGGAGTGCCTATCTGCTGTATTTCTCCGTCAGCCATAACCACTATGGTGTCAGACATCGAAAGAGCCTCTTCCTGGTCGTGTGTGACGTATATAAACGTAATGCCAATGCTTTTCTGTATTTCCTTAAGCTCGTTCTGCATATCCTTACGTAGCTTAAGGTCAAGAGCGCCGAGGGGCTCGTCGAGAAGCAATACCTTGGGGTGAGAAACAAGAGCTCTCGCTATTGCAACACGCTGCTGCTGACCTCCTGAAAGAGTGCTGACACTTTTATTTTCGAAGCCCTCAAGCGCAACCATCTTCAGCATTTGAGCAACCTTGGTCTTAATATCAGCCTCCGGGGATTTTTTCATTCGCAAAGGGAAGGCTATATTTTCATATACGTTAAGGTGAGGGAAGAGGGCGTATTTTTGGAATACGGTGTTAACCTGACGCTTATATGCAGGCAGATTGCTTATTTCGACGCCGTCAAAATAAAGCTCACCCTCGTCGGCAGTTTCAAATCCGCCAATAATTCGGAGCGTGGTAGTCTTTCCGCACCCTGATGGACCGAGGAGAGTTATGAATTCTCCGTCCCTGATATAAAGATTTATTCCGTCAAGTACCTTTTCGCCGTCAAAAGCTTTGCTTATTCCCTTTAACTCAATAAGTTTTGCCATTTTAAGAAAACCGAGATCCTTTCGTAGTTTTGAAGCATCTTAATGTTGTCAAAGTCTGTCGTAATATGTAAGAGCTATAACGAAAGTTATTATAGCAAAACGTTACTTGTTTTGCAATACTTTTTTAAAAGTTTTTTCTAAATTAAACGAAAATATTTGGCTTAAGACTTATTTTTTTAAAGTTTTTTCGGGATTTCGGCTATAAAAACTCTTGTTTTCTCTCAAAAGCTCTCGTTTTCTCTTGTTTTCTCGTAAAAAGCCTGTCAGCGCTGCCGATAGACCTCATAAGGCCTGCGAGGAGAATAAAATATATCCAATATCCGCTGTTTGACACAAGAATAAGGTATAAGGAGAGAAAACAGAGCGTTACGGTGACGGTAATGGAAATTTTATTAAGTAATCGCTCCGGGGCTTCTGAGATTCCCGCTAAGTGTAATATTGAATACAAAATTCTGTATCCGTCGTAACCGTTTATCGGCAAAAGGTTAGATATGGCGGTTAGCAGATTGAAAACGCCGAAAAGCCCTACGTACCCCGAAAGCGAATTCCTGAAAGCAAAGCAGAGCACTGCTAAAATCAAATTTATGGCAGGACCCGCAGCCGACACCGCCAGCTCTTCCTTGTATGACAGGAGTCGCTTAGGCTTTAATTGAAAACCCGAAAAGGAATTTCCGAGGTCGGAGGTGGCGCTTATCGTCCAAAAAGCAACAATATGTCCACCCTCGTGTATCACTGCGCACAGTATTGTAAGAATAGCGGCGAGGGGGGAGTCAAATCCGAAAATCAACAAGAGCCAGAATATTCCGGGCAGAATTTTTATAGCTGTACGAAGTACGGGAATCACAAAAATCTTAAATATATTATTTTGCATAAAAACCTCCTCTTCAAAATGTGCAAAACGGAGAAAAATAAAAGCCAATATTCGATTTTTAAATTTATGCCTTGTGTTATTTTTTTCTTTATGATAAAATATACGGGACAAAATATGTTTATTACTAAATAGCGTTTTCTCGGAGGAATTTCATGAAAAAGAAAATTTCACTTTGGCTTTTGCTTATATTGCTGATAGCAGCCGCAACTTTGGTTTTGTCTTCCTGTCTTGATCAGTTTCAGCTTCCGGGCATGAATCCGCCCGATGGCGATGAGGAGGAAAACGGTGGAGGTAACGAGGATACCCCCCCTGAGGTTGTTTCATACAAAGCAAGATTTTATTATAAAAACGGAATAAACAAGGAGTCGGTCATTCAGTACACACTGAAGTCCGATACAGGCTTCACACCCGAAATAAAGGAGGAGATTGAAAATCTTCTTCATAACGGATACGGATTTGTGGGATACTATGCCGACGAGGCGTTGGTGACACCCTTTGACTTTGATGCGCCCTTGACCTCCGACGTAAGTATTTACTGCAAGCGCAATATAAAGGAAGCGGGACGTAATATCGAATGGAATGTTTATACGGAAACCGAGGGCTCTGAGGTTAATACGGTGCTTGAATTCAGGTTCAAGGACGGACACTCCACAGGAGCAATGTATGAATTCACACGCAAAAACGACGTGCCCTGGAGCGATAAATCCAGAGTAATTAACAAGGTTATAATCCCCGAGGGGGTAACAACCATTGCAGCTCACGCATTTAATTCATTTACTAAAATAGACACGGTGGAGCTTCCCACCACGACGGTGAGAATCGGTAATAACTGCTTCTATGAATCTTCGATTACAGATATCAAATTCACCGAGAATATCACCCATATAGGCGAATACGCCTTCTCTGGGTGCGAAGGGCTTGTGCATCTCAATTTCAACCACGGTCTTCAGTTTATAGAAAGAGGTGCCTTTGATACCTGCGAAAACCTTGAAACCGTTGTTCTCACCGATACTATAATGCAGTTTGGCGGAAGTGCGTTTAACGAATGTACATCTCTTTATTCCGCTTATTATATAGGCACAGAGGAGCAGTACAACCAGATTGATGTAAAAATTCAGAATTTCTGGGTAAAGCAGCTTGCGAATACCTACTTTATTTCAGAGGAAAGACCCGCAACCCACGGCCCCTACTGGTATTACGGCGACGATAACGAAATCAAGCAGTGGTATTAT
The DNA here is from genome assembly GCA_904501765.1 of uncultured Clostridia bacterium. Classification (GTDB taxonomy): domain Bacteria; phylum Bacillota; class Clostridia; order Oscillospirales; family CAG-272; genus UBA1740. The sequence goes on from CAJGCM010000017.1 coordinate 22,199, forward strand.
ACCGTATGGTATATGTCGAGCGGCACTGCAAAAACACCATTTACAAAGGACTTTATTGATGCCGAGAGCGGTATTGCCAAGAGAAATATCGATTTTATGAACGGCATTCAGTATAACGGATATAAATTTGCCTTCTGGACAAAAAATGGCAGCGTGTATACTATGAGCGAAGGCTCTTTGGTTACAAATGATTTCAAAATCGTAGGTAATAGGGGCAACCTGTGCGGTGACAATCTCAAATGGAGCATAAGCGGTACGGGAGAGCTTGTTATATCCCGTATTAACACGGGACTTTCCGATGGCGCTATGTGGGATTTCAAGGAAACAGGAGATGCTCCCTGGAAGGGCGGACGTCCCTTCAGCAAGGTTGTTATATCCGACGGAGTAACACATATCGGCTCTTACGCCTTTTACGGAATTTTTGACACCGTGTCAAGATATTCGAGGTTCTCATATATCGATATACCGATAAGCGTAACAAGCGTCAGCGAAAAAGCTTTCGGCGCATCAATAGACCTGCTTTATATCTTCTATGCGGGCGAGGATGCGTCCGGTGTAACGGGGCTTAACTCGTTGCAGGACACGTCTGCCGTAGTTTACGAGAATGCGACAGGTAAAAATTATTCTACCCTTGATTACACCACCGAGGGTAAGGGCGCATATTGGGCAAACGTTACAGGTGCATCGGAAACTGCCCGTATTGCCTGGTCCTATAAAGACGGCACTCTTGAGGTAGGAGCTGCCGACAAATACCATACGATAATAGATTTTACAGAGCTTTCCGAAACTCCTTGGTATACGCTTAAGACTACTACAACGAAGATAGTTATTAAGGATAACGTCAAGGAGATAGGCGAAAACGCATTCGCAGGTATGGAGAATGCCTCGCAGATATTTGCTCCAACAGGGCTTCTCTTCGTGGGAGATGGCGCATTTAGCGGTACGGAATATTACGATTCGATGCTTGAGGGCGAGGGCTGTGTATATCTTTATAACTATACGTCTAAGCCTAACGAGCTTGTATATTACCACCTCATTAAGGTGAATTCAACTAATCCCATATTTATATTCAAGGATAAAACTCTCACCGTTGCGGCTAATGCCTTCGAGGGGTGCAGCGCAATAACCAAGCTTGTAATCAACAAGGACCTTAAGTATCAGGGCATAAACAACACCTCCTTTGCGGGGCTTTCTGCTCTTGAAGAAATTTATTACGAGGGCAATAAAACATCCTGGAGTCATTTTACAAATGATAAATTTGCCGAAATCGAGGGTAAAGATGGCGTGTATTTCCTATCTGCAATCAAGCCAACCGATACGGGTAAATATTGGAAATGGAATGACGATAAGACAGAACCTATCGTTTGGGAAGAGGATTGATACTAAGGCTGTCGGTTGAAAACAGCACAAACAATTTTAAAAATCAGCAAATATGATTTAAATGAAAAAGAGGCGCTGCGGCAAAACCGCAGCGCCTTTGTGATTGATATTTTAAGCTTGAGAAATTGAAACGGAAAAAATTTGTGATTTGCAACCTGAGTGGGAAAACTATTTTTGCTTGATTTTAATTTTTTTAGGTATAATAACGCTCTTTTGATTCGAAATCCGCTTAAGCTCACCTGAGTTGTTTTCAATAATCAGAGTTCCGTTAGAGCTATCAACAGAGAGAATTTTTCCCGACTTTCTTTTTCCTCCGTTTGATATGTAGGTAACCCTTTGTCCTGTCAGAATGAATTTCTGACGGTAGGTTTCCATAAATTTTTCAGGCGATTTCAGATTTTTGGGAAACATAGCGAGAAATTTTGAAAGAATGTTTTTGGCAATTATCATAGCAATTGGCGCATTTTCGCTTTCAAAAACCTTTTTTACAAGGTCGGTAAGTCTTGGAGGAAAATCCGCATTTGTTAGCTTGGCGGCAAAGGATACGATAACGTATTCATAGGAAGAAAAATCGTCAAGCTTTCCCTCAGCAGAGGCAGAGCCAATCTTTCTTCCTTCACAGTATATATCGCTGACCCAACCAAGACCAAGCTCCTTTGTGGTATGCTCTTCAAGGGCGGAAATCATTGCCACGGCTGACATTGCGCCGAGAAAACCCGCCTGCGCAGGGAATATGGAAGGGCGGAGAATACAGGAAATATAGACACCTGATTCACGCTCCCCGGGCTTTAGCGGTTCGCCTGTTGCGCTTACTTTAGTCTGACTTTCGGAAAAAACTATGTATTTGTCAGGATACCCGAGCCTTGCATAAATTCTTGCAAGATCCAGTGTGGATGCTAAGGTTTCGTGACACTCAACCTTAACGATATTACCGTCTCCCACGTTCAGTATAAAACGGTGCGCCATAGCTTTCTCCTTTCCTAAAATCAAAGTGTAATGAGCCGCTCAAATGAAAAAGACCACCGTGAGCGAGAAATTTCATATAAATTATATAACAAAGCGATTATTTTGTCAATACTGTAAAAAACCTTTGCAAA
>CAJGCM010000018.1 GCA_904501765.1 uncultured Clostridia bacterium
AGCGCTGCCAGCTCCTCTGCTGCGCCTTCCTTATTTTCGGAAATATCCCTCTTAACGCAGGTGTTTATATGGCTTGTGAGAAGCTGCCTTGAAAAGGCGGATAGCGCCGAGCTTGCCGCTGACACCTGCACGAGAATATCGGGACAATAGGCATTTCCTTCAACCATTGCCGTAATACCTCTTATCTGACCTTCGATTCTCTTCAGTCTGTTTATAAGAGCATTTTTTTCGTTTTCAGCTCTGTCCTTTTTGCGTTGACAGGAGCATTTTTCTTTTGTATCAGCCAATTTTACCCCTCCGTTTTCGAATTAATTTAATAGATATAATATTAAACCTTCAGAAAATATTCAGTAGCTTATATAAAAATTATATACCCCTCGGGGGTATTTGTCAATATTTTTTCAAAAATGTAGTGCAATTTTAATAATTTTATGATACAATAGGTAGGAAGGATAAATTCTCCTATCAAAGGCAACCTCTGATGCTAAAGGAACTAAAAATTATGAACAAGCTTTTCACACGTAAAAACATGACGGTGCTTATTCTGTTCGGAATTATCGGGCAGATTGCCTGGGCGGTTGAAAATATGTATTTCAACCTGTTCATATTTGAAACCATAGAGCCTAATCTCGATGCGATAACCCTCATGGTGCAGGCGAGCGGTATTGTGGCTACTGTGGCTACGCTGATAGCGGGCACCATCTCCGACAAGCTCGGAAACCGACGCTCCTTTATTTCCTACGGATATATTATCTGGGGTGTAACGGTGGCTCTTTTCGGATTCCTATCTCCCGAGCTTTTTGAAAGCGTATTCAGGACAGATTACAAGACTGCGGTTACGGTAGCTCTTTACGTTACCGTGGGTGCTGACTGTGTTATGACAATGTTCGGCTCATTTGCGAACGATGCGGCGTTTAACGCCTGGGTAACGGATAACACGAGCAAAGAAAACCGAGGAAGAATTGAAAGCATTATTGCAATACTCCCTCTCGTGGCAATGCTTATTGTGGCGGGCGGCTTCGGAATACTGGCAGAGGCGCTGGGATATACGCTCTTGTTCTTAATTCTCGGAATTGTTATAACTCTTTGCGGTGTTGCGGGTATATTTATCATAAAGGATAAAAAGGGGCTCTCTCCCTCGGGCAGACTTTTGGATATATTCTACGGCTTTAAGCCCTCTACTGTAAAAAATAACACCCCATTTTACGTCAGCCTCATAATAATGTGCGTTTATGGAATAGCGTGTCAAATTTTTATGCCATATCTCATTATATATATGAAGAGCTACCTGTCGTTTTCCGTTATTGAGTATAGCGTAGTTTTCGGTCTTGCTATCGTCCTTGGCGCAGTTATAAACCTGTTTCTCGGCAAGCTTTCGGACAAATTCGACAAGCGCCGCTCTATGTATTTGGCGGCGGGAATTTTCGCTATTGGCCTGTTCTTTATGTATTTAGCAAAGGACCTTGGCAAAATTCCGACTCTCATAATTTTCGGAATATGCGGCTTCGTTATGATAACCGGTTATATTTATATCAGCGCTCTGTGCGGAGCTATTACGAGAGATTACACGCCTGAAGCTGACACGGGTAAGCTCCAGGGCATCAGAATGATATTCTGCGTACTGATACCTATGCTCATTGGTCCTACCATCGGAAACGCAATAAACAAGGCAATGAATATCCCTCTTACCGATGCGGGCGCCGATGCTATGACAACCTCATTTATTCCCGCCCCCGAAATTTTCTTAGCAGCCGCAATCGCAGCTCTTTTGATACTTGCTCTGATACCACTTCTCCAAAGGGTGTCGGCTGGCAAAGAAAAGCCTCATTCGACAATCGACGAAGGTTCGGCACAAGGCTAACTCACCAAGAGGATTTCTAAAAAACGATAAAAGCTAAAAAATACAAATTAAAAAAGTTTTTAACACGGGAGATTGATTATGACTAATTTAATAACCATACGTCCGGGGGACGAGAATTACACACCGATAGTGAAGGAAGCTATCGCCAAAGCTCAGCCCGGGAGTGAAAACGTGATTGAATTTGAAAAGGGTACCTATTATTTCAAGAAGGCAGGGAGCGACGAATACACCTCCTTTTCCTCCGGAGGGAAGAGTCAAAAGAACAATATTATCTTCCCTCTTGTAGAGAAAAATAACGTTACCATAAAGGGAAACGGCTCGGAATTTATTTTCTGCGACAGAGTCCAACCCTTCAAAATCCAAAGCTGTGAAAATGTAAAGCTTCAGGACTTCAGCATAGATTTCTCCTTCCTTCGCTATGCATACGCCGAGGTTCTCGCAGTTTGTGACGAAGGCGTCGAGATTAAGCTTGACAACGAAATTTTCGACTATTATATCGACGGTGGAAACATCTGCTTCGTTTGCGGTGAAGAGGTGCTGTCCACGAGATTAAGGAAGATAAGCACAAAGAGAATAGCTCCCACAAAGGGCTATCCCGTATTCCTTTACGTTGGAGATTTCGATGGTGCTTATAACAGAGCTGCGCAAAATATACTCCTTGATGCGGAAGAAACCAGCAGGGGAATTTTTCTGCGTTACAGAAAGAATAACTGCCATAAGATGTATTTCGAGCCGGGCGACACGGTATGCTTAGCGTACGACAACGACAGAGAAATGCAAGCCTTTTACTGTGATTTTTCCAAAAATATAACCCTCGAGAACGTTTCCATATTCCGTCAGGGCGGTATGGGCTTCGTTGCTGACATTTGTGAAAATATAAAGCTCGACAGATTCAAGATTGCTATAAAGGACGGACGTCGGGAATACTATTCCACCACCGCAGACGGCATCTTCTTAACCAACTGCAAGGGTGAGTTTTCGCTGGTTAATTCTGCGGTTTCAAGCTGCTACGACGATGCTATGAACGTTCACGGTTTCTATACGGAAACAAAGGAGATTCTTCCCGGAAACAGAGTTGAAATCATACACGCCTACGAGGATCATTGGGGACTTCTTCCCTTCCTTGCGGGCGACGAGCTTGCGTTCAGCACGAAGGACAGCTTCGACCAGGTTGCTATGGCTAAAATCACCGACGTATACTACGCTCCCGACAGAATGAAAATGATAGTAACTCTTGACAAAATCCCTGATAACCTAACAGGTGGTATGCTCGTTGAGAACGTGTCCCGTATGCCTAATGTTACGGTCGAGGGGTGCAGAATCGAAAACTGCCCGCACATACGCCTCTCCGCCCCCGAGATGCTTATCAGAAATAACTATTTTAACCTATCGGCAACCGATCTTTACATTTGTGACCTCATTGATTTCTGGCGTGAGTGCGGCGCTGTAAAGCATGCGCTTATAGAGAATAACGAATTCGGCAGCAACAGTCCTCACAATATTGAGATTCTCAGCTGCAGACCCGATACGTCAAACCATCTTCACGAAAATATCATAGTACGCGGCAACGTATTTGAAAAGAAGAAAGAAAATGCGCTGAAGGTCAGCGGCATTACAAATTTTGTTGAAGAAAACAACGTTTTCGGTATAAAATAACAAAAATCTTAACACGCCATACTACTTAGCGTAGAAAGCGTAAAAAAAGAGCAACACTCAAAGTGTGCGAAAGGTCACCGAAGCTGCGTATTTTCAGCTTCCGACTTAAGCATCGCTTTTGTGTTGCTCTTTTTTCTATTATTTGTTAATGCTTATTCCCAATCGTGGCAAAGAAGCACCTCTTTATTTGTTCCATAGAAGATATCGTCACGTCCTGAGATAAGGCGGCAGAACTCTTCCATTCTATCCCAGTTATTATAAATATCGAACTCGTAAGCGTGTCCCCAGATATAAAATATCTTCGGCGTATCGGTCTTCAGCTCAATAAACTCACGGGCAAGCTCAAAGGCACGGTCAAACTCTTGGTGATGATAAACCGTGGGATTGAAGCGAAAGAGATTTCCATCCTGAAGGTCGAAGGAATAATTTGAGGTTATAGTCCTGGAATACTTAACGCCCGTGTTGTTTTTTATGATTTCGGCAACTCTATCGTCATTATTAACACCGCCGCAAGGATAAGCCATACCCACAACCTCATAGCCTACGAGATTTGAGAGATTTTTCCTGTCCTCCTCGACCTGCCTGATTACCTCAGCCTCATCCAAGGTAGGAAGACGAGGATGAGTCAGAGTATGAACCGCGACCTCGTGCCCACGGTATATTTCCTTTATTTCTTCGGGCTTGTTTTTTATATGAGTAACCGTCACACCCTCTCTTACAAGGGCGCCATCCAGGCCGAGAAGCTCGGAATTGATGTTGAAGGTGCATTTAAGACCGTATTTATCGAAAAGCTCAACAAGCCTTTTGTCCTGGGTAACGCCGTCGTCGTAGCTGAAGGTAACTGCTTTTAGCTTTTTCATAACTTACTTACCAAATACCTTTTTCACAAATCCGAGGGACTCTTTTGCATCTTGAGCAAAGTCCTCTTTATATATAGCCTCGATGCTCATTCTTCCACCGTAATTTATATCGTCAAGCACCCCCTTAAGCTCATAGTAGTTAAATCCGTCGCCCTCAGCGGGGGTAAATCTTGTAACGGGGTGAGCTATATGCATATGCTTGATAATATCCTTGTTATCATAGAATACCGAATAAGGCTCCTTCTCGTAGGAAAAATGGAAGAAGTCTACGAGAAGCTGAAGATTGGGATGCGCAATTCTCCTTACAAGCTCTGCGCCCTCTTTTGCGGTATTAAGAGTGTTACATTCCCGCCTGTTAAGATGCTCGAGGACTATCGTGGTATTGTACTCCGACGCAACCTCTGCGGATATGAGGAAGGACTCTTCTATTTGCTTCATGCAGGTGACGGGGTCCTCGCCCTCGTCTATATTTCTTGCAGCGGAGCTGCCTAAAACTATCGTATGTATATCAAGCTCTGCCGCATTCGAAATTCCTCTTTTGCAGTATTCTGTGAGCGCTTTTTTATCATAATATTTACCGCACATTCTTACGTCGCTCGGGAAAAATCCGTTAGCCGTTTCCGCTCCAAGTCCTACGGAGGACAGGTCTTTTTTTGTTTCCCTTATATCCTCGGCGGTCATTGCCTGTATTTCGGTAAGTCTAAGCTCTGCGTAATCGGCGGCGCCCGGAGTCAGTAACAAAATTCGCTCCTTCGGTATACAAATTCCAATTTTCATATGTGTTTCCTCTCAAGAAATATATTTTCGGGGGTGAGTTTATTTAATCTCACCGAAATTATAACACGAGTGGTGTCTTTTGTCAATTAGAAAACATTTTTAACCTGATAAATGTTTTTGCGGGATATTTTATTGACTTATATTTTCCCCTGTGCTACAATTATAAAAAATGACGACGCAAAAAGGGGATACAGATATGAAAAGCTTTGCAAAATACATAAAAGAATACTCAAAGAGCGCATACAAAAAGTTAACGAGAGAGCCATCTGAAATACTGAAATACCCCTTTATCGTTCCAGGCGCAAACTACTCAAATGAGCTTTGGGATTGGGACAGTTGGCTGACGGATATTGCCATCCGCCAGATTATGCTTGACTGCGGTGAGGAGCCGAAGGGCTTTATTGAGTATGAAAAGGGCTGCGTACTAAACTTCCTTGATTTTAAGGTCGAAAATAACAAAATGCCCATAATGATAAGCAGCCGCACGGGCGACAGTCTTCTGCGCTCAAGTAAAAACGCTCATAAGCCCTGCCTTCTTCAGCATATAGCCTTCATAATTAAGCACGGGGGCGGACTTGAGTGGATAGCTGACAGGTATTCCGACTTGAAGAATTTCATTTTATTCTACAAAACACAGGCATATCACGAGCCTACGGGGCTTTATTTCTGGTGCGACGATATTGCCATAGGCATCGACAACGACCCCTCGATTTTCTACCGCCCCGACGGAAGCACCGCTTCGGTTTACTTAAACTGCCTTATGTACCGTGAGCTTCTTGCCTTCGCTTACGTATCGAGAGCCTTGGGCTATGCCCGCGACGGCGAAAAGTTTGAAGCTGAAGCCGAATCCCTTAAGGCGTGTATAAACGAGCATCTTTACGACGAAAAATGCGGAATGTATTTCAGCGCCGATATAAATCTCAATCCTATAGACCCGAACGCAGTCCTGCACAGTGGAATGCCACGTCACTGGCACTGCCTGATTCAAAGGATAGACTCATGGGCGGGCTTTATGGCGCTTTGGTCGGGTGTTGCAACCGAGGAGCGCGCAAAAAGAGTGGTTTATGAAAATATGCTCTGTGAGAGGACCTTTATGAGCAACTTTGGTATACGCTCTCTCTCACGGCTTGAGAAAATGTATTGCATTGTGAAATCCGGAAATCCCTCCTGTTGGTTAGGACCCGTGTGGGGTATTGCTAACTATATGTGCTTCAAGGGACTCTTGAAATACGGATTTGAAAAGGAAGCCCTGGAGTTAGGTGAAAAGACTGTCAGGCTCTTTGGCGAGGATATTATGAGGTGCGGTGAGATGCACGAATATTACGACCCCGAAAGCGGTGAGGGCGTTAACGGCCCCGGCTTCCAGAGCTGGAATCTTCTTGTCAACAATATGATTGCCATATTGGAAGGAAGAGAATTTGTAGAGGAATTTTGACGAAGCGGCCCACCTCGCTGCACGAGTAGCATCTCCAAAGAAAACGGCATCCCCGAAGGAATGCTCAACTTGCCACCCAGGTATTCGCCTCAGGCGAAGATACCCTCGCCCTACGCCTGGTGAGTTAGCTCATCGATCTTCAGGCGGGGTATGTGAACTGTTTCCTTGCGCTTTGCGCTACGGAAGCCCACCTCGCTGCACGAGTAGCATCTCCAAAGAAAACGGCATCCCCGAAGGAATGCCGTTTTCTTTGGAGGCGCCACCCAGATTTGAACTGGGGGATAGAGGTTTTGCAGACCTGTGCCTTACCACTTGGCCATGGCGCCGTATTCAATTTTGCTTTTCAGCCTTACTATTATAACAAAGCATTTTTGATTTGTCAATACCTTTCGGGAATTTTTTAAATCTTTCCGTGTTTTTTAAAAAACGCCCGATTCACAGGCTAAATCTCTCCTAAGCCAAAGTGCTTTAACCTTCCCTATTAGCATATGATAAAATCCGAAATAAGTGAATGAAAGGAAATTTATTATGGATTTCAAATTTAACGTTACGATATCAGAGGAGGAATATTTAGAATTCAATAAATTCGTTATGTTCAAATCCAAGGCGGGGAAAAAACAAATGCTGAAATACAGACTGCTTCTTGCCGCACTATTCTGCATTGTTGCTATTCTTACTGCGGTAAGAGAAGGCTTTTCTATTACCTTCCTCTATTCTATTCCTTTTCTCATAATTGCGCTTACGGCTTCCCTGCTTCTTTTAAAGCCTCTTACCACGTGGATATTAAAGACGCAAATCAAAGCAATGAAGAAAAACGGAAAGCTCGCATACTCGCCAAAGGCAGAGCTTATTTTCTTCGAGGACTGCTTCGTTGAAACTACGGAAAGCAATAAAACCGAACAAAAATATTCGTCGATAGAGAGGATAAGTATAATTGAAGGCAGAGTTATTTATATTCACGTAAATAACGTTATTGCCTTTCTGCTGCCCGTCGCCGCTTTTGACAGCTGGGAGCTTTACGATGCTTTTCTTGAATTTATAAAAACAAAATGCGAAAATATTGACACGTATAGCAGGTAATTTTTTAAAAAACGATATATTTTACGTATTTTAACTTTACCTATTGACCTTTTCCTATATATATGATATCTTAATAGTAGATAACAAAATCAAAAAGAGAGGAGTATCTGCATAAATGAACAAAATCAACATAGCCGCATTATGCGCTCTTCTCGTTTTTATGACGCTCTTTGTGTGTATAGGATACGCCGGAGTAGTAGATAACTTAAGTATTTTCGGTACTGCTTACGTCACGCCCCAGGTCTATGACGTATATATATCCAAGGTAACCCCGGAATCCAGTGCAGGCGTAAGTGTAAATGGCTATACAGGTACGGTTTTATCTACACGGGTTTCCTCTCGCGGCACTGCCACCTTTACGGTAACGGTGATTAACTCCAGTGACAAAACCTACGTTTTCGAGAGAGTTATTGACGGTGCGGAAACAGGAATTGACGGAATATATCAAGGAACGGATATAACTTACTCGCTGAGTGGACTTGTTGCCTTGCAGGAAATATCGCCCAAGGAAGCGATTGTTTTCACCCTCACTGTCACCGTCCCATCCGCAACAGTAACGGAAAATTATATACTGAATTTCAATTTCCTTGAAAAAACAGGTTCTGAAATTCTCCCTGACGCACCAACTCCCGACCCCGATCCTGACCCTGACCCCGATCCCGATCCCGACCCTGACCCCACCCCCGAGCCGGAGCCCGGAGAGATGCACGGTGATTTCAGAGGAATGGTAGAGGCTCTGCTATCAGACCAGAATAACTGCTTGAACGACACCAATCTGATTTATAACGCAGTTCAAGCATCGCTGTCGTCGAACAAGCGCCCTGACGAGGACGCTCCCATTTTGCACTGCTTGGTAAACAGTGTGTCGGGCGGTACTATGAGTGAAATTGCCTCCAGCGCCAACGAAAAGCTTACGGCAAACCTGCATTTCATATTCGAGGCAGACTCAACGAACAAGAACAGACTTTTCATATACATGTATTACGAGGAAGACTGTACCGAAAGCAAGGTCGGCTCCGAAATTCTGGTATATAAGCAGGTGGTTATAAAGGACAGCACAGGCACGTGGATAGAAAACGGCTCGTATATGGGAAGAGCTGTTGTCGGATATTTCTTCGGCGGCGGCAAGAACGGAAAGGACGTGCTCACCGTGAATCCTTATTCCTGGAAGGCGGGAGCGCCCACGGAATAAACAGCAAAAGCAAAGCGAGGACGCAATAGCGCTATCCTTGCTTTGCTTTTTTATAGATGGAATTACCTGATATTCCTCTTTCAAAACTTCCCTGCGGCTTTGCGAAGCAAGCACTATCATAAAAGGCTCTATGAATGCTACACCGTGCTAAAAATTCCTCATAAATATGATTCCAAGCCTTTGATGTAGACCACATATTATAAGCTCAAAAAAACAAGAAAATCTGCTAAAAATACTCTGCTTGACGAATTATTACCTTCAGGCGGGTATTTTTTATCTTAAAAGTGGACAAAAAACAGAAAATAGTTCAACAAAACCTACGCAATTTGAGAGAAAGAGAGAAAAAGAAATAAAATATTTAATTTTCCTTGACTTTTTTGCGCACGGGTGCTATAATAACTTTGCTCGCACGTATATTTTATTGATACAGTTTTTTGAACACGATTCCACCTTCTTCCGCAGCAAGACTAAAGGTGTAACAATTATTTTTTGAATAAGCTCAGTCAGCCGCAATGCGGCATCTGACTTTTAAATTTAAAAACTTTTTTGAAAGGAGTTCTTCAAGATGAAAAACAGAAGAACAGTCATCCTGGCATTTCTGCTTATCGCAGTTATGGCCATCGGCATCGGTTATGCAGCAGTAGTCGATGTTCTTGACATTACAGGTACTGCTCAGATTTCAACCTCTACGCTCTTCGAGTCGAACATTTATTTCTCGAACGCTGAGGCTGTTACCGAAGGCAATACCGCTCGTGTTAACGACGACAACAACGACAAGTGTTCCTTCACCGCTAGCTCAATGCTTAAAGAGGGCGACACCGCAACGTTCAGATTCACAGTTAAGAACGACAACAACAAAGCTGCAACTGTTTCATGCAAGGCGAACCACAACACTGACGCAACACATTTCGCTATAGCTATGAAGTGGGTTGGCGCTGATGACGCTTACGCAACAGACGCTACTGCGCTTACAGTTCCTGCAAACGACTCTGCGGTTATCGAAATCACTGTTACTCTTGTAAATCTGCCCGCAGATTACACAACAGGCGAAGTACTCTCCGCTACATTCACCAACGAGCTGAACGTTGACGACGGCTCTGTTGCTGCAGGTTAATCTGTCTTAAATTTAAAAGGGCGCCACGGAGCGCCACGGCTGAAAGGAGGAACGAAAATGTATATTGATAAGAAAAAGTTATACATAACGTCAATTTTGCTTTTCGTTCTGCTTTCTGCCATCCTATTCGTACCCTTCAGCGGCAGAATAACTGCTGCTGTTCTGCTGCTGGCGGGCGCGGTATTAACCTGTGTTATCATAAAAAAGAGGAAAGCGGTTTCCTTTAATAAAACGCAAGTCCTTATGCTTATGTCGGTAATAGGCGCAACATACGTTGCACTTTATTATCTTTCCGGACTTTATTTCGGCTTTCACAGGTCCGAGCAGATTTTCAGCTTAAATTCAATTTTAAACTACATAATTCCTATTTCCGTAATAATCGTTACAAGCGAGATTATAAGAGTCGTGCTTTTAGCCCAGGAGGACAAGGTTTCGGATATATTCTCCTACCTTTCGGCAGCCGTCGCACAAATGCTGATATTCTACAATTTCTCGGAAATAACCAGCTATTTTAAATTTATGGACTTTGTTGGTATGGTTATTCTCCCTGCTTTGATATCCGGCGCCGCTTATCATTCGCTGGCAAAGAATTTCGGCTGCTATCCAAACATAGCCTTCCGACTTATAACTACGCTTTATCCTTTCATAATACCCTACGAGCCGGCTGTTCCCGATGCAATAGATGCGCTTGTACGGTTGCTGCTTCCGCTTATTGCATATATGTTTATAAGCGCTTTGTACATACGCAAGGTGCGTAAAGCAAAGAAGAGTGGCGGCAAGGCTCAGGTGGCGGTCTTCTCCGTGATTCTGGTGCTTATGATTTCGCTTGTAATGCTTATTTCCTGTAAATTCCGCTTCGGAGCTTTGGTTATAGCTACGGAGAGTATGACGGGAGAAATAAACAAGGGCGACGCTGTAATATACGACAGCTATGACGGTAAAACAATTACCGAGGGGCAGATTATCGTATTTGAAAAGCGTGGCGCACTCTTTGTTCACAGAGTTGATATGATTGAAAATATCAACGGAACAACGAGGTTTTACACTAAGGGCGATGCCAACGACGAGCGTGACGACGGTTATATAACCGCATCGGCTATTGTCGGTACGGTTGAAGCCAAGGTGCCGTTCGTCGGCTACCCTACCATTTGGTTAAACAGTCTGTTTCACGGTTAAAAGCCGTTATTTCAAGATTAGAGAACTATTACATCAATAAAGAGGTGCTGTTTTATGTCAGAGGCAGAAAAGACCCGAAGAGCCGAATATAAAAGAAAGAGGAAAAGACTTATAACGATACAGCTGGCGTTGCTTGTTGCCATCGCTATTTGCGTTATTGCTTGTTCGATAACTTTTGCGCAGCTTAACAAAACCTATTACATAAGCTATAGCGAAAAGAGCGATGTGGATTATAAGGTTTACCTTAAGGAAAACGATTTCTACGACGAGGAATGGTTGCCTAAGGACCAGGCTTACGTTGCCACCCTTATCGACAGCATTAAGGCTGATTTGAAATACGAGCTTGATATGCATACCGACGATATTAACTACAAATACTCGTATTCTATCGTTGCAGCCCTTGAGATTCTTGACAAGAAATCAAACGAAACGCTGTTTTCCCCCGAATACGTAATGAAGGAAAACGCAACCTACGAGCAGAACAGTAACAACAAGCTCTTAATAAACGAGAAGGTTGACATAGATTACGGATATTACAACGACCTTGCCACACGCTTCGTTGATGTTTATAATCTTACCGACGTTGTATCAACTCTTGTTGTGAATATGAATATAAACGTTGTCGGCGACAGCGCAAGCTTCGAGCAGAACAGTAACAACCACTACAACGTATCTCTCTATATCCCCTTAACAAGCAGAACTGTAAGCGTTGAAATCAAATCCACAGTTCCCACTGAGGAGAGCAAGGTTCTTGCCTGCAAGAACGCCTTTAACCAGGATATATTCAGAAATCTCGCTGTAATCCTCTCTGTAATCTTCGTAATCCTGCTTCTATTCTTCATAGCATTTATATACCTTACGAGAAACGAGGATATCAACTACTCGATAAAGGTAAAGAAGATATTTAACGCATACCGCTCCTATATCCAGCGAATAAACAAGGCATTTGACACTAACGGCTACCAGCTCCTTGAAATCAGCAGCTTTGACGAGATGCTGGAGATAAGAGATATAATTCAATCCCCCATTCTTATGAACGAGAACGAGGACCAGACCTGTACCACCTTCGTTATTCCCACAAATACAAATCTCCTCTACACCTTTGAATTGAAGGTTGAGGACTACGACTCAATTTACAATATTCCCCAAGAAGAAGAGGGCGACACATTCGAAAGCTCTGACGCTGACGTCGAAGATAGCGCTCCCGAAGAGGAGATTATATTCGCCTCGGCTTCGGCAGTCGAAGACCCTGCAGAGATTGAGGCTATCGTAGAAGAGGCTGCCGTTGAGGCTATCGCAGAGGAACCTGTCGCAGAAGAGCCTGTCGCAGAGGAGCCTGTCGCAGAAGGGCCTGTCGCTGAGGAGCCTGTCGTAGAGGAGCCTGTCGTAGAGGAGCGTGTCGTAGAGGAGCCTGTCGCAGAAGAACCTGTCGCAGAAGAACCTGTCGCAGAAGAACCTGTTGCAGAGGAACCTGTCGAGGAGGCTACTCCCGCTTCCGTTACCGCCATAGGAGATGACGGAATAGTTGTTGACGGAAAGGTAGTACACATTCGTTACAGAAGCTCCTTTGCATCAAGGCTTATTCAGTCCGGTCAGCCTATGCAGAGCTATTATACCGCTATTAAGAACCACATAATGTCATACAAGGGTATTAAGGCCCGTACAAGCTGGGCTTGTGAAAGCTTCAAAAACGGAAAGACGCTTTGCGTGAAGCTTAACATAAAAGGAAAGACGATGCATATCAGCCTTGCCCTTGACCCTGCTGAGTACAAGGACAGCAAGTATTTCTTCACCGATATGTCAGACGACCCCAAGGCAGACAGACTTCCTATGCTTCTCAAGGTTAAGAGTGAGCGAGGTGTTAAACACGCAACAGAGCTTATAGATGCGGTTATGAAGAAGTACGGCTTCGCAAAAGGAAAGACTACCCCCACAGAGATATACGAGGCGCCTTATGAGAGCAACCTTGCCCTTGCAAAGCGTGGACTTGTTAAAATTATTCTTCCCGCAGGAGTTAAGCTTGACGAGGGCTTTGAGATAATTGAAGCTGACGTTGGACTCCATATAAGCAGCTCCGCTCCTCACGGCAGCGTTATAACAGACGTTGAAGCGATAGCGGCTATTGCAAAGGAAGAGCATATAGACGTTACCGCAGAGGAAATTGAGGCGGTAATGATGGAGCCCGTGGCAGAGCTTGAGGACATTGACTTTGTTGACGAGATTGACGAGGTCTACGAGGAAACCGAAGAGGAGCCGGGAGTTGACGTTATCGGCGTCGTTTGGCCCGAGCATAAGCACAAAAACAAAATTTACAGATATGACCCCAACGGAGAAGAGGTTGAGGACGGAGATATAGTTCTCGTTCCCTCAAGGGACGTTCACCAGAACCGTGATATTATAAGGAAGGCTGCCGTTGCTCACGGCAATCACAAGATATCCCCTGAAAACCTCACGCACCCGTTAAAGAAAATAATCGCCGTTGTTAAGCGCAAGGTTCAGGAAGCCTTAATGGATGACGGCAAGAACGCAAAGAAACACAAATAAAATAAGTCAGACTTCGGCTGAGGTATTGCGAGAAAGGAGAGTAAAAATGACAAGATTGACTAAAATCATTTTGGCACTGACGCTCTCCTTTTCTTGCGCCTTTTGCTGTATCGGTTATGCCACCGTGACGGATAATCTTGACATTACCGGAACTGCTGAGGTTCCCTTGCAGGAGGGCGTGTTTATCATAAGAACAGACCTTGTCGACAGTCTTGATATAAACGAATCAAACACTTCTGTTAACAGAGCCTTCGGCACGACCATGGATTCTACTGTTGAGCTTTCGGATAATAACGGCTCGTCATACGCCACCTTCAAGGTTACCTTCTTTAACAACTCCTCAGAAAGCTACTTTTTCGACAAGGTTGAATACCTTACCGAAGTTTACGATAACGAAGACATCGTATTCGAGGTTGACCCGAAGGGTTACTTTATAGACGCAAGAAAATACCAGACTATATACATTACCTTCAAATACGACGGAGGCAAGACCGCTGCTAAGAGTATTCTCAACTCTTCCTTGAATTTTTCCTTCATTCAGCACACCGCAACCACTGCTGCGGTTATTGAAGGAAACAGCGCAGATAATCTCAACTCAATATACGACGGAAGAACTAATTACGATGGTGGCAATACCCAAAACCGCTGGACAAACTGGACCAGCACCACAGCGGGAAGAGGCGAGATCGCAACTATAAATATCATTTTTGAAGAAGCGGCAACAATAGACACCGTTAAGCTGTTCCATTTTATTGACGCCAACCAGAACGCCAACAGATACGGCTCCTGTGATTTCCCGAGTTCAGTAAAAATATACTATTATGCCGAGGATACGGAAACGGGATCGGGCGAATACGTTGAGCTTACGGGTCTTACCCTCACCAAAAATTATTCTAACGAAAAGAGAAGAAGCGGCGACGGCGTGTATCAAATGACCATAACCGACGATAGCGGAAAGTCCTCCTCTGTTACCTTTACTCATAATTATAAGTCCACCCCGCCCATATCAAGCTACGAATTGGCAAATGCCGTTACCACAAGAGGAATAAGAGTTGAAATTGACCCTAAAGACAATTTCTTCGTAGGGCTTATGGAATTACAGGTGCTTGACGAGAATGGGGATAACGTGCTGACAAATTAAAGCACAGCTCTGAACGAAAAGTGAGTTTCAAGCTCATTTTAAAGACTTAAAACACGTAGTGTAAATTAAAAATACAAGCAGCGTAAAGCTTTACTATGGGCTTTACGCTGCTTGATTTTTTATTGTTTTTTGTCGCTATCCGCGCCTTGAATTTTGCTTTCCCTATATTGCTAATTACGAAACGCCTATTCAGTCTTCGCTCATTCCTATAAAATAGTCCGCACTGACGCCGTAAAACCTACAAAGCTTTATCAGGTCCTCGATTTTAAGCTCTGCCCTGCCGTCTTCTATATGACTGTATCCCTGCTGTGATTTATTTATAACCTGCGCCAGCTCTCTTTGTGTTAAATCCCTGTCCTCACGAAGATTTCTCATTCTTATCCTGTAATTCATAAAGTTCTCCTTCCTATTACTTGTTTAAAAGTTTAACATACTCAATTTTTGAGTATTGACATTTACTCAATCTTTAAGTATAATATGCATATATTCAAATAAAAAAGGAGAAGTTTTATGTCGGAGAATATAAAAAAGAAAATGCCGGATGACGGAGTACGTTATCTTGCCTTTAAAAAAGAAATGACGGAACAGGAATATTTGAGAAATACGCTTGTTGATTTTGCAGCCGACAGAGGTTTGCCGGACGATATTTTTGAATCTGAATTTTCTGCCCCCATTTGTGATACCGTACAGGCTATTGCCTTACAGGCGAAGGTGAGCATAGATTACACCTGCTCCATTGGATATCGCAGGCATGAAGAATACCAAGAGTACAACCGGCACACGGGAAAATACGAAAAAAAGACAAAAACCATTACTGATTGGCACCCGCACAACGGTGCTTATACCTATGACGGAACAGGCTTTTCCGAAAATACGGATACACCACGCCCTGAAATCGGTGAATTTATATCCACTCTTTACAAAACGACAAAAGAAGAAAACAAGCAGCTTTACAACACAGCGCCCTATGAAGCCGAGGCTCCGTTAACACCAAATTTAGCCGCTGTCGAGGAAGCCGGAGTAGATTTGAAGAGAAGTGCAGTTTCCGCTTGCAAAAAATCCTTGCCGGGCGACGAGCTGAGTGATTTTTCTTACAGAGCCACCTTGGATTTAAATTCACTTACAAGCTTCTCCGCTCCCGCCTATCACATTGATTACAAATATAAGGGAACGAATTACAGAAGCTCCTCCTTTGCCGCAGGAAAATTCAAAAGATGGGGAGCAGAACCGGACGTTTCCGCTGAAATCGAAAACGAGCTTCTCAAGACGACTAATCCCCTTTTCATAGCTTCCGTTGTAACCTCTATTTTGACCCTTTTCTTTTCTGTGATGGACCTCGTTGTTCTGACTGTTATTTGCTTCCTTCTTGCCTCTGCCGCCTTTGCTATGAATAACATCGTAACGCCACAGGTTATGAATACACGATACGACAGAGCCTTAAAGCAAAAGCAACAGGACCTTCAGAAGCTGCTGACAAAATACGGGCTGGCTCCTGCTACGCCCGAGGAGCTTTCAAAAATGGAGGAAAAGAAGCCTAAAAGCAGCTCTAAAATGACCTTCAAGGTAACCTTTGCCATAGGTCTTTACGCGATAAGCGCATTGTTTGCGTGTATGAAGGTTGGATTCCTGCTTGTCATAGCCTTAGGGCTTGGTATAACTGTTGGATATATGTACTTTACAAAATACAAAAAGAACCAAAAATAAAGCTTTTTCCGATAAATCAATTTTCCAAGGCTCTGCCGCATACAGACAGAGCCAAATGAAACGAGGTAGATATTGCGCACAAAGTTGCAAAATTCTATCTCGTTTTTCGTTTTTTGAAATTGCTTTTTATTTTTTAAATCTTTAATTACAGTATGTAATTAATTGCTTAAATTCTATTGACTACCGAATGGATTTATGTTAAAATCTCATATGGTAAGGAATACTACCTGCCAATACTCCAATAGCATAAAATTTTCGCACAATTTAAAAATACTGATACAAAGAGGGGTACATACATGAAAACGGTAGCAGAAATTTATCCGAGAGTCTATAAAAGCAATACACGGGACAGGGTTTTCGTGAGATTCTCGGGGTCCGACGAGGATGAGGCAGATTTAAAAATTAAAATCCAGCCTATGGAAAAGTACTCTGCTAAGCACGTAAGTTACAGAGTCGACGAGGAAGAAGAAAGATACCCTTACGTTGACCTCTTGAAGCTTGAGGATAACTTATACTGCGTTGACTACGATTTCTTTACCGAGCAGAAATATACCGCAAAGATAAAAATAGGCGACTCCAATCCGAGAACCTTCTTCCTTTACTCGGTTGACGAGGATTTGGCGGCTATGAATCCTTACAAGGGCGACACGCATCTGCACACCTGCCGCTCCGACGGAAAAGGCACTCCCTTTGAGGTTGGCTGCGCCTTCAGAGCCTGCGGCTTTGACTTTATTGCGATAACCGACCACCAGAAGCACTTCCCTTCCATCGAGGCGAGAGATATATTCAGGCGCATGACTGAAGAGTTTTGCGTTTATCCCGGCGAGGAGATACATAACAAAGGAATGGGGTATTTCCACATCGTTAACTTCGGCAGCGAAAAGAGCATTACAGGCGATATGGGCAGATACCGCCCTATACTTGAGGAGAAGGCTCAGCGCCTTATCGAAAGCACCGATTTCAGCAGCGTTCCCGACCCTTACAATACCGCTTGGCGAATCGCTGTTGCCGACGAAATAAGAGCCCTCGGCGGCGTTGCAATTATGGCGCACCCCTATTGGGCAACCTTCGGGCAGTACCATATGCAGACTGACGACGTGCTTTATCTGTGGCGCCACGGTCATTACGATGCCCTTGAGGTAATCGCATCCTGCGACGGTAACGGAAACGGAAATAATCTTCAGGAAGCCCTCAGAGCAGAGCTTCTTTACGAGGGAATTAAGGTACCCGTTGTCGGAGCATCAGATGCTCACACTGTGAACCCCGAAAAGTCTGACGAACACTTCAATATTCAATACACGGTAGCCTTCGCTCCCGCCCTCGATAAAATCAAGGAAGCTATACTTGACGAAAGAAGCGTTGCCGTATTCGACAGAGGCGGCGGGGATTTCCACGTTGTCGGCAGATTCCGCTACGTAAAATACGCAAGATTCCTTCTCGGGGAATATTTCCCCCAATACAGAAGGCTCACAGAGGAGCATTCTGCGGCTCTCGCAGCCTTAGGCGAGGAGGGCCAGCGCTCAGAAGCCGTTGCTCTTATTGAGGAGAAGATAGAAGCATTCAGAAAGAAATTCTTCTCGTTTAAATAAAATAAAAAGGAAAAAGGATTATGAAAATCGCACTTATAGCTCACGATAAAAAGAAAGACGAAATAATCGAGCTTGCCAAAAAATACAAGAACATTCTGGGTGAACACGAGCTTTACGCTACCGGGACGACGGGTACTCTTATTATGGGTGAAACCGGTCTTGCCATTCACAGAATGAAAAGCGGCCCCTTAGGCGGTGACCAGCAGATAGGAGCTATGCTTGCCGGCGGCGAGCTTAACCTCATAATATTCTTACGTGACCCTCTTACCGCACAGCCTCACGAGCCTGACGTTTCTGCGCTTCTGCGCCTTTGCGACGTTCAGAAAATTCCTCTTGCAACTAACGCAAGCAGCGCAAGAATTATGCTTGACGCTCTTGCCGAAAAACGGTTTTAAGCCATTTTTAAAAAAGGAGTGCGTGGGCTCTTCATCTATGCTCAAAGAGAGCCTCGGAACGTATGGAAACACAAATCAAGGAAACAAACG
Organism: uncultured Clostridia bacterium; assembly: GCA_904501765.1. Lineage (GTDB taxonomy): Bacteria > Bacillota > Clostridia > Oscillospirales > CAG-272 > UBA1740. Next base: position 18,615 of record CAJGCM010000018.1, read on the forward strand.
ACTCTTTCGCTGACAATCTTCTCAGACTTGCACTCGACGTTGGCGAGGGTATGCTGAAAAACGGCGCTGAAATTAACCGTGTTGAGGACACGGTAGAGCGTATATGCCGTGCCTACGGCGCAAGGCATATAGAGGTATTTTCAATAATTTCCGTAATACACGCCGCTATTCGTATGCCTGACGGCTCATATTCCTCGCAGATGCGTAGAGTCAGGGTTACAAGTACGGATTTCGGAACGCTTGAAGAGCTTAACGCTTTATCGAGGAATATATGTAAAAACATACCTGCGCTTGAAGAATTTGATGCGATGCTACACAAAATAAAGGAGCGGCGGAACTATCCCGTATGGATGCTCATTATTGCCTCGGCGGTTGCCACAGGCGCCTTTGCCCTATTTTTCGGCGGCAGTATAAAGGATGCCTTGATTGCCGCTCTGATAGGCGTTATCGTCGTGCTTATCGACAAATACTCCTCAAAACGGCTTAACAGCATGGCAAAAACCCTTCTATCCTCCTTCGTTGCCGCAGCTCTTGCCGCCATATCAACTAAAATCGGCATTGGCGACAACAGCGGTATAATAATAATTGGCGTTATTATGATACTGGTACCGGGAATATCCTTTGTAACAGCGCTCCGAGACCTTTTATGCGGCGACCTTCTCACCGGTAGCTTGAAAACCTTGCAGGCCTGCCTTGGCGCACTTATGATTGCTTTTGGTTACCTTCTTGCTATGACTCTCTTAGGAGGTGTGGTATGACGGACTTTTTCACTTTTGAGCTTCTTATCAGATTTTCTACCGCCGCTATAGCCTCCGCCGCATTCGCTATAATATTCAAAACAAATAAAAGACATCTTGCATACATAGCAATATGCGGTGCCCTCGCTTATTTTATCTATTATTCGGTAATCTATTTCAAAGGCTCAGAATTCCTTGCCGCTTTAATCTCCACAATTTTTGCGGCAGTTTTTGCGGAAACCTGCGCAAGAATACTACACGCCCCCGCCACAATTTATATAATCACCGGCGTTATCCCCATCTTCCCCGGCGGAAATTTGTATTACACTATGAGCAATTTCCTTGAGGGCGACTATGAGGAGACCTTCTCGCAGCTGCTCACTACTCTTAGCGTTGGCATAGGAATTGCCGGAGGAGTGGTTATGGTATCCGTTCTTTTCGGCATTGCATACGACATAAATGCGAAAATAAAAAAGATGATGAATAGCAAAACGGAATAATAACAATATTCCAAAAATCAGGCAGCCTTAACGGAATCGAACCCATAAGGTTTGAAAGTGCGTATTTCTCCTATACTTCTCCGATTTTTCTTAAGTTCGGGCAGCCTTACCTTTAAATATTAAATATGCTTTCATTGATACAAAAAACAACCAAGCTATAAATAGAGAATAGCAAAAACGGCAGACACGCTATATTGATAGGCTCCAAAGGTCTAAATTCAGGTGCATATCAATGATTTTAGCGGCGTGTCTGCCGTTTTTGGTTTTCTTTTTTTAATTATTTTAGTTTAACTCTTTTGATTAGTTAAATTTCTTATGTACTTTCCGCTACTCTATGCTTTAAAGGCGAGCTTTATTTTTTCTTTTGTTTATTTTTGTTTTTCCTGAAGTCAAATTCACAGCCGTCGCAGCAGCAATCGGCATCGCAATCGAGCCCGTCGCCACCCAGGGCGGCTATTACGACGAATACGGCAACGATAACACCGACCACAAAGACGGAATATGTAGAGAGAGTCAGATTTCTGACAAGCTCCCCATAATCGTTTACCTCAAGCACGTAAGCGAATATAAACGCCATTTCTATCAGCATATAATACCCGAAGGTTGATACGTAGGTGGTATCCGTGTTAAGCATTACCGTAAGATAGGCAATGCCCGATAGCGCAAAATAACACAAAGTGAAGGCTATCCTCGCCCCTTTGTGTGAGCGGAAGATAGGAATTTTAGACAGAGCGAAATACACCCACAGATAAAGAACCGCAAAAATCGATACTATACACAAAACGGGAAAGGAATTATCAAAGCCCCGATTTATATACCAAGCTCTTATGAGTACACCCATTGATATGCTGCTTAAAACGATGCAAAGGATATTTACAGGCAAAAAATCCCTTACTGCAAGGGCAAGAATACCGCTGGCAAGAAGCAGTCCGCCACCGATGCTCAATGCGACGAGAGCATCGGATAACAAAGGGGCGGTAAGCTTTGCTACCGCAGAGGAAACCAGCAAGAATATAAATGAAACCGCCGATACTATTGTTGTTTTTTTCATTAGATCACGCCCCTCATAAAATGCCGGAATATCTGTTAAAGCGTTACCTCGTTTTCACACCTGCCAAGTTCCAGATAGTCCAAAATGTTTTTGACAGTTGTTTCTGCAATATTGGAAAGCGCCTCTTCGGTGAGGAAAGCCTGATGTGAGGTAACAATTACGTTAGGCATTGATATAAGCCTTGCAAGAACGTCGTCGTCTAAAATATGCCCCGAATAGTCCTCGAAGAAGAATTCGGACTCCTCCTCATAGACGTCAAGGCAGGCGGCTCCCACCTTTCTCGTTTTTATACCTGCGAGAAGAGCCTCCGCATCTACCAAAGCGCCTCTCGAGGTGTTTAATATAACCACCTTGTCCTTACACATCTTTATTGTGTCCTCGTTTATTATATGATAGGTTTCCTCGCTTAAAGGACAGTGCAAGGATATTATATCGGATTTTGAAAACAGCTCGGACAGCTCCACGTACTTAACACGTCCCCCGTTCATAAGCGCTGCCGAGGGGTATTTATCATAGGCTAAAACCTTCATACCGAAGCCGAGGCAGATGTCGATAAACGCCTGACCTATGCGCCCTGTGCCTATGACGCCTACGGTTTTTCCGTGAAGGTCAAAGCCCGTCATTCCCGCAAGGCTGAAATTGAAATCACGGGTTCTGATATAAGCCTTGTGTATTCTTCTTATAGAGGTAAGAAGAAGCGCCATCGTATGCTCTGCTACCGCATACGGTGAATATGCGGGAACTCTTAGGACGGCTATTCTTCCTTTTGCGTATTTTACGTCCACGTTATTAAAGCCTGCGCATCTTAAAGCAATAAGCTTCACACCAAGGCTTATAAGGCGGTCAATTACGGTTTTATTTACAACGTCGTTTACGAAGACGCACACACCGTCAGCCCCTGCCGCAAGCTCCACGGTATCCTCGTTAAGCTTAGTTTCAAAATATTTAAAGTCCATGCCACCCTCGCTGCCAAAGCGGTCAAAGGACGGTTTATCATAATTTTTAGCATCAAAAAAGGCTATTCTCATTTATAAAATTCCTCTCTTATTCTTTCTTTACTATTTTAACATATTTTAAGAAAATAATAAAGGCTTTAGAAAAAATTTTAATAAAAAAGAAACCGTTGCAGGATATATCAAGGGACCCGCAACGGTTTTTTAAAGCAAAAATCCTCTCGGATTTTCACCTATTTTTTATTTAATCCTCGAATCCACGTCGCTCCACTGTCTGCCCCATATAGCGCCGCCAATTCTGGGTATAATGGAATATTTTGCACTGTCTGTCTGCTGAGCGCATTTGATTATAAGCCTGTTGTCGCCCTTTTTAAGCTTCACGTTAAAGTGCTTATTCTCGCAGGTCCACCAGGTGCATCTGTCGCTCATTCCAACATACTCTCCGTTAAGCCAGAGCTTGAAGGGGGCGGTATGTCCTACCGCAAGCTCAACCTCTCTATCCTCAGGGATAACGAGGGTTGTTACAAGATAATCGGTATGGGGGCCTTCGTAGCTTTGAATATCCGCAAGGTCAAACAAGTCCTCACCCGTGTATATAACCTCAGCCTCACACTCTGCTCTTCCGTCCTCTTCAATTGTAAGGAAAGGAGCCGCTTCGGATACGAATTCACGGTTTATATCGGCAAAGCTGTTAAGGTGATAATCTCTGAGTCTATCCCATTCAGAATCCTTATCGTCAGCCTTTACACCATAGGAATAAGGAACGTAAGCTGGAACTACCGAGGTTAAGTCCTCGTTATTCATAAGGAAGGGTCCGTATCTGTGCCAAACGGTGCCTCCCATAAGTCCGAAAGTATCCTCAAACTCACCAAGCTTAATTTTGAATATATTACACTTATGAAGAATTTTTGCATCGGGAGAAACAGATGCCTCAATAACAACAGAGGTCTCCTCACCTACCGAAAGCGCAAGCTTACCCTCGCTAAGGCTCGACAAAACTCCCTCGGGCGCATCAATCTTAAGAGCAACCTCTCCCTCTCCTATATTTCTCTTTATAGAAAGGATTATTTTCTTTGTGCAATCGGGCGTAAGCACCGGGTCACCGTCATAAGAAGCGTTAACCGTAAACTGAGGCTTAACGCTCTCGGGCAGAGGCTTGAAATCAGGTCTTTCGGTTATCTCGGTTGCTTTCTCATGCTTATCCGCCAAGGACATTCCTGCGGCGCATACGTCTCTTGAAAACTCCCGAATTGAGCCTTCACGGCGGCGTGTGTAAATTCCGATGTTAAGACCCGTGTCGGTCATACCGTCCCCTTCAAGAATCGCCTTACCGCCTCTGAAAATTCCAAGCACAGATGCGGCAGAGGCGCATATACAGTCTGTATCGTATCCGCAAGCAAGACCGAGCCTCACGGTTTCTCTGAAATCACCCTTGCCGTAAAGGAGCGCCAAAATTATCATAGCCATATTCTGGTAAAGGTTGGTACAATCGGAATGACCGTATTTGCGAAGAATCATACCTCTGGTATTTTTCCAGTCCCTGCCCTCAAGATACCATTTTACAGAGTCTGATATGGCATTATGTATTTTAGTTCCTGCGGGTATATTGGAAAGAGCCTTCTCAATAAGAGGCATAACCTCGCCGTATCCGTCGGCAAAAAACGCCTCGGATTCAAGATACGCAAGGAAATACTCCGCATCTATTGAGTCGCTCTCGTGGTCAAGGGAGCCGTCCATCTTAACGTAAGGGAGAGTAAGCTCAGGGGCACCGGGAAAAAGACACGCCCACACCTCCGAGCGAATAGGACAGCCCATGCCGTTTTTATAATATCTGTTGTTAAAGGCACCCGATATCGGGGGATATATTCCCGCTGCAAAATTTTTCATAAAGTATGCGTACTCACCGGGACCGTATGGCACCTTGTGATAGAATTCATACGCCATATCACGGGCTGTAATATCTGCGCCACGCTCTTCGAGCAGCTCAAGCCAGAGTATCTGTAAATCAAGGTCATCGTTAGGTAATGACGAATGTAGCAGCTCCTCGTTCAGCGGCTCGTCAAGAAGCTCCTTTCTTCCCTCTGCGGGGCCTCCCGC
>CAJGCM010000019.1 GCA_904501765.1 uncultured Clostridia bacterium
AGCCTCAAACCTTATAGCCCTTAAGATGGACACTCTCCTTCACCAGGGAAATACGGGCGGCGCTATCATAGACCTTATCAAAAAGCAGGAGGAGCTTGAGGAGCGCCTTCGCAAAACCGACGAGGACAATAAGCAGATTCTCGCAAAAGAAGCCGAGCTTCACGAAATAAGAGCGAAGCGCGAGGCTGCCGAAACCAAGAGAGATAAGTTCCTTGAGCTCGACCAGTGTTATAGGAACGTTATGCTTATACAGACCTTCGATAAGCTTCACGAGCTTGAAGAGGAATGCGCAAAAAGAACCGACGTATACAATTCATTCATTAAAGAAAACACAACCTGCGATTTCGTTCCCGGCAGCGAATATCTTACCGATATTGCTCTTGCAAGGCGCGGAATTGAGGAATGCTACAGGCGCCTCGGAGAAGCGCAGAACGTTTACGCAAAGGAAAAGAGCGCCGTTGGAATAACCAAGGAAATAGAGTCTGCAATTGAGCTTGCGGACAAATTCGGCGGCGAGGGCGCTGTTAAAGAAAAGGTTCAGGTTATAGAGTCCAACAAGATTAAGTGCATCGCAGGTGGAATTGCAGCTGCTATTGCCTTTCTCGTTTGCGGAATACTCGCGCTTCTGCTTAGCGCAGACGTCGGCGTTAAGGTAGTCCTGGGAATTCTCTCGGTGATATGCCTCGGCGGAGCAGGCGCTCTCGGCTACGTATATTACAAGAACCTCAAAGAGGGTGAGCTTACCGCAGGTGAATTTGGCGTCAGCACCACAGATGAGCTTAAAAACAAGCTCGACGTTATAGCAGAGGCAAGACGCAAGAGAGATACGATAGCAGGAAACACACAGAGCGCAAAGGCTGCGCTTGAGAGAGCAAAGGAGGATTACGACCTTGCAAAATCCACCCTTGCAAAAACATATATGCGCTGGAACGAGCTTCCTCCCACAGGCGATATAAACGCCGCATTTGATGAGCTTGAAGAGAGAGTTAAGAGCTTCCTCGCAACCAAAGCTAAGCTGCACGAGGAAAAAACCACCCTTGAGCTTACCGTAAAGGAAATAAGAAGGACTCTTTCCGATAAGAGCGAAATTGATATAAGAGCCCAGGTATCCCCCCTCAGAAGAAAGGCTCTGTGCCAAGAAAATTACGACGATATTGTAAGCGGCATCGCAGAGGCTAAGGTAATAATAGAAGAGCAGCAACGCCTTGCTTTCACCGTTGAAAACGAGCTTGCTTCCCTTAAGCTCAGAGCTACCGACCCCGGAGAGCTTTATTCGAAAATTCAGGCGCTTGATACAAAGATTAACGAGCTCAGAGCGAAGCATAAGGCATATTTCGTTGCCCTCCGCGCCCTTGACTCGGCATCGGATAACCTTCGAGCAGAAATATCTCCGAGGCTTGGAGAATTCGCAACCGAGCTTCTCTCAGTTATGACAGAGAGAAAATACTCGGAGCTTGGAATAGACGAGGGTCTTAAGGTTAATTTCAAAACTCCCGAAGGAAACGAAAGGTCGGTAGACTATCTTTCGGGCGGTACACGTGACCTCACCTATATTGCGGTAAGAATGGCGCTTATCGATATGCTTTATACTGAAAAGCCTCCTATTTGTTTCGACGAAACCTTTGCAAGTCAGGACAATATAAGAGCGGAATCTATGATGAAGGCTATCGGCAAGCTTGCAGACGACGGATATCAGAGCTTTATATTCACCTGCCGCGCCCGTGAGGCTGCTCTCGCATCCGAAAGGTCAAAGGACTCGGGTATTTTTCGACTTTCCGTAACAGCGGACTGACACAAATAATTACAACTGACGAAGGAAGACGCTATGGCTAAAAAAGTGTTAATTATAGGAAGCTCCAATATGGACCTTTCAATGAACGTATTCAAGGTTCCCGAGGCAGGGCAGACCGTTATTGACGACGGTGGCGTTGCCTACACACCTGGAGGCAAGGGCGGAAATTCCGCTATTGCATTTGCAAAGCTCGGAGCAGAGGCTGTTTTCTGCACGAAGCTCGGAGCAGATATTCACGGGCAGAAGCTCTATAATTTTTACAAGGAATCGCATATTAACACCTCCTACATAAAGGTTGACCACGATAATCCTACGGGATTTGCCGTAGTTATAAAAGAGGACAGCGGAGAGAACAGAATCATAGTTTATCCGGGAGCCAACAATTACATTTCCAACGACAATATAGTAGATGCCTTCAACTGTGAGCCTGACGCTGTATATCTCGGATTTGAAATTCCCTTCTCCCAGGTTCTCACTGCGGCAAAGGTTGCAGCGGCGAGAGGAATTCCCATATTTATAGACGCTGCCCCAGCCTCGAAGGATTATCCCTTGGAAAACCTGCCCGAGGTTGAGGTATTTTCCCCTAACGAAACCGAAACTCTCGAATACACAGGCATAACTCCCGCAGGCTCCGAATCCTGCCTGAGAGCCGCATATTCCCTTTACTCAAAGGTTAAATGCAAGTATATTGTAATCAAACTTGGCGCAAGAGGCGCATTTATATACGACGGCAAACACTTTGACGTTATATCTCCTTACAAGCCTCCAAAGGTCGTTGACACCACGGCAGCGGGAGATACCTTTACCGCTGCGCTGACCATTGATTATCTTTCAAACGGCGGCGACATAAAGCAGGCGGCAAGATACGGAGCGGCGGCTGCTGCTATTGCGGTTTCAAGGCCCGGCGCCTCCTCCTCCGTTCCCTCCGAGGGCGAGGTTATAGAGTTTATGAGGAGTCAGCACGTAGGCTTCTGATGCCCCACGTAGAATTGCAACAGCGCAATAGGTAAATCTAAACACAGAAAAATCTTACAGACAACCCTGTAAAAATTCTGATAATTTTCACCGGAAAGGCAGGTTTTATTATGAGCTACAATATGACAACCCTTCGCTTCCCGTCCTCTGACGGAAAGAACAGCGTTTACGCTGAAATATACGAGCCCGCATACGGTGAAATACGAGGTATTCTTCAGCTGTCCCACGGTATGACCGATTACGTTGGCAGATATGAGGCGCTTGCCGCTTATCTTACCGACGCAGGATTCGTTTTTGCGGGAAACTGCCATCTCGGTCACGGCAGGACCGCCTCAACACCCGAGGACTTCGGCTTCTTCGCCGATAAGGGCGGCGTCGACTTTCTTATTGACGATTTACACCTTATGAACATACAGCTGAAAAAGAAATACCCAAACGTCCCCATTGTAATTATGGGGCACAGCATGGGTTCTTTTCTCTCACGACTTTACGTAAAGAAATACCCCACCGACGTTGTGGGGCATATAATCCACGGCACAGGCGGTCCTATGCCCGTAATTCTGCCGATGGGAAAGGCTCTTGCAAGGCTGGTTGCTCTGCTTAAAGGCAAACGGCACCGTTCAAAATTCATAGCCTCAATGGCGTTTCTCGGATATAATTCAAAATTTGATAAGTCCGAGGGAAGACACGCCTGGCTCACAAGGGACGGGGAGCTTATTGCAGGCAGAGACGAGGACAGCTACTCAAACTTTATTTTCACCGTTTCGGCATACCTTGACCTTTTCACTATGGTAGGAAAAAGCAACTCGGGTGAATGGTTTAAATCCTATCCCAAGGACTTGAAAACTCTGATTATGAGCGGTGATATGGACCCGGTGGGCAATTACGGAAAGGGTCCGAAATACGTATACAAGCATCTGCTTCTTGCAGGGTCTGTGGCAACAGACATAAAGCTTTACGAGGGCGCACGGCACGAGCTGTTTAACGAGATATGCCGTGAAGAGGCGTTTTCGGACATTCTAAAATTCCTGGAGCTTGCGGTAAAATGATTTTTTCACTTGCCTTAACTGGTCCTACCGCATCGGGGAAAACCGAATTATCCCTCGTGGCTGCCGAGCTTTTGGGCTGCGAGATTATCTGTTGCGATTCAATGCAGATATACAAAGGAATGAATATAGGAACGGCAAAGGCGACCGAAGCCGAGATGTCGAGAGTGCCTCATCATATGGTGGATATAATAAATCCCGACGAGAATTTCAGCGCCTCGGCATACAGAGAGCTTGCAATCCCAATAGCGAGGGGAATCTGTGAGCGCGGTAAAATCCCTCTGTTCGTTGGAGGCACCGGTCTTTACCTTGACACCGTGAAGAGAAGATACACCCCCGACCCTCCCGCAGCCGATGCTGCGTATCGGGAAAAAATACTTGAAAAGATACGCACCGAGGAGGAAAAAATCGAGCTTTGGGAAAAGCTTTTGTCGGTGGATAAAATAAGCGCTGAGAAGACTCATTACAACAACGTAAGAAGAGTTATAAGAGCGCTTGAAATATATGAAAAAACCGGGAAACCAAAAAGCTATTTTGACGAGCAATCAAGGCTACCAAACGAAGAAATCCTGGTGAAGCATATAACCATTGATTTCCACAACAGAGATAACCTTTACCGCCGAATAGATTTGCGGGTTGAGGAAATGTTCGACGCGGGTCTTGCCGAGGAGGTAAAGAGCCTTACCGAGGAGGGCTTGCTTCCCAAGGACTCAACGGCGGCGGGAGCCATCGGCTACAAGGAGCTGATAGAGGGCGAGCGCCTCGGCTTATCCTGCGAGGAAATCAAGGAAATAATAAAACAAGCAACAAGAAATTACGCAAAAAGACAGCTGACATGGTTCAGAAATTCTCCCGAGGCGAATGTTATATACAGAGATGACCCGCAAACGGGCAAAATTAAGAGAAGCGAGGATTTCTTCGCTGAATTCTTAAGTCTTGCCACAGAGGCTGTTAAAGCTTTCCGCTGATACTACAATAAAAATTACGAAAAATACAGAAAAAGGAACGAATTATGAAGGCTAATGAGTTAAAGGAGCTGATAAAGGGCGGGGCGCTCTCAAAATACCCCGAGCTCTACGCAACCCCCGAAAGACAGGCAGAAAGATTTATTAAAGCCATAGACGAATTTGCAAGGCTTTACGGCGAGGACAGAGATATAGAAATATTCTCCGTTCCCGGCAGAAGCGAGATTATGGGAAACCATACCGACCACAACCGCGGCTGCGTCCTTGCGGGAGCTATCGACAGAGATATAATAGCGGTGGCGGCTAAAAATGACGACGGCATAATCAGATTTATGTCAGAGGGCTTTGGAGAAATCAAGGTTGACCTCTCTATGATAGACGACCCTGCCAACTTTGAAAAATATACCTCCGAATCCCTCGTAGCCGGACTTGCCCGCGGTATGCAGCTTGAAGGCTATTCCATAGGCGGCTATGACGCATATTCAACCACAGAGGTGCTTAAGGGCAGCGGAATTTCCTCCTCTGCGGCATTTGAGGTTATGATAGGAAATATCCTCAACTACGCATACTGCGACGGCGAGGTGAAAAATGAGGAAATCGCAAAGCTCTCACAGTATGCCGAGAACGTTTTCTTTGGCAAACCCTGCGGACTTATGGATCAGATGGCGTGCGCAGTAGGCGGCTTTGTATATATAGATTTTGAGGATTCAAAGAATCCCGTGGTAGAGCCTATAAACTTCTCCCTCTCCGATGCAGGCTATTCCCTTTGCATAGTTAACACAGGCGGAAACCACGCAAATCTCAACGACGACTACGCCTCTATTCCCTACGAAATGAAGGCTGTGGCAAAGGAATTCGGCAAAGAGGTTATGAGAGGTCTTACCGCAGACGAGGTAATCGCAAAAATTCCCGAATTAAGAGAAAAGCTGGGTGACAGAGCCATAATGAGAGCTCTTCATTTCATAAATGAAAATGAAAGAGTGAGAAGGTCTGCCGCAGCACTTAAGGTTGCCGACAAGGAAACCTTCTTCAAGGGAATTTGCGAATCGGGTCAGTCCTCCTTTAATTATCTTCAGAACGTTTACACAACGCAAAACGTAGCCGAGCAGGGACTTTCTCTTGCCCTTTGCGTCAGCGAGCAGTATCTTGCGGGTAAGGAGTGCTATTTCAGAGTTCACGGTGGCGGATTCGCAGGTACGATTCAGGTGTTTGTAAAGAACGAGCTTGCAGACGGCTATTGCGCTTATATGGACAAAATCTTTGGCGATGGCGCGGCTATGAACCTTCGTATACGCCCTGTGGGAGCCTGTAAGCTTTTCTGATTTGCCCCTCACTGAGCTTAAAGGAAAAGTAAAAACCTTCATTGAGTCCGATTTATAGGACTGTATAGGTTGTATAATAAAAATGCGAGGAAGCCTCGCCACAGAATAAACAGATATGGAGAAAAATAATGGCAACTAAAAAAACAACTGCATCTAAAGAACAGACTCCCGTAAGCGATAAAAAAGCGGCTCTTGAAACGGTAATGGCGAGAATTGAGCGAGAGTGCGGAAAGGGCTCCATTATGCGCCTCGGAGAAAATGCGGCTATGAACGTTTCCGCTGTTTCCACAGGCTCTCTTTCTCTTGATTTCGCTCTTGGAATAGGCGGTATTCCCAGAGGAAGAATTACAGAAATTTACGGCCCTGAATCCTCAGGTAAAACAACCATCGCTCTTCACGTTATAGCAGAGGTTCAGAAGCAGGGCGGAGAGGCTGCGTTCATCGACGCAGAGCACGCTCTTGACCCCATTTACGCAAAAAAGCTTGGCGTTGATATCAACAACCTTCTCGTTTCCCAGCCCGACTGCGGCGAGCAGGCTCTTGAAATTGCGGAAACTCTCGTTAATTCCGGAGCTATTGATATTATTGTAATCGACTCGGTAGCGGCTCTCGTTCCCCGTCAAGAGATTGAGGGCGATATGGGCGCATCTCACGTCGGCGTACAGGCAAGACTTATGTCGCAGGCTATGAGAAAGCTCTCGGGAACTATCGCAAAGTCCAACTGCATCGTAATCTTCACCAACCAGCTCCGTGAAAAGGTTGGAGTTATGTACGGAAACCCCGAGGTTACCACGGGAGGAAGAGCGCTTAAGTTCTACGCATCCGTCAGAATTGATGTGCGCCGCGGAGAATCGCTGAAGAACGGCTCCGACGTTTACGGCGCTCACACCAAGTGCAAGGTAGTTAAAAACAAGGTAGCTCCCCCCTTCAAGACCGCTGAATTTGATATACTTTACGGAAGCGGTATTTCAAAATCCTCGGAAATCATTGATATGGCTATCGTTCTCGGAATCATTGAAAAGAGCGGCGCCTGGTTCTACTATGACGGCAACCGCCTCGGTCAGGGCAAGGATAACGTAAGAAAGCTTATCGAATCCGACTCCGAGCTTATGGATAAGCTTGAAGCTCTTATCCGTGAGAAGGCTTCCGGAGAGCTCTTTGGCGAAGAGGGCGCTATTGACGATGACGATTTTGAAATCAAGGATTTTGACGAAGAGGACTGATAAAGAGTGAAATTGCGGATAATTTCCGTTAAATCAAAGGATAAGCGGGCTTCGCTTCTTCAGCTTAAGGCTTTATCCCCAGAGGAAAATAAAGAATATCAATACATAGTAAGCGAGGGGACATACCGAGAAATCGGCTGTCCCCTTTCGGGCGAAATTTTAGAGGACGAGGAGTCCGTCAGGATAATATCCGAGGACGAGCGCAGAAGAGCCTTTTCCAAGCTGCTTCGCATTCTTGAATATGCCGACAATAATCTGTTCCGCACAAGGCAGAAGCTTAAGGCGGCGGGATTTGGCAAGGATGCGACAGATTATGCTCTGAAAGAGGCGCTGCGGTACGGATATATAAATGAAAAACGGCAGCTTTCAGTAAAAATCGAAGCCTTGGCAAACCGTAAGCTTCTCGGCCCCAACCGAATAGGCGCAAAGCTTTCTGCGGAAGGGTATTCCCGAGCCGATATAAGAGATGTGTTGGAAGAGCTTGTGTCGGATGGCGTCGTGGATTTTGAAAAAAACAAGGAAACTCTGCTTGAGAAGCTCTGCCCCGATGGGTTCGAGGAAAAACGAAAAATTTTGTATAAATACGGATTTTGGAATGATTAAAAGATTTTTAAGCTATTATAAACCGCATATTGCGATTTTTATTCTTGATATGGTGGCGGCTATCGTTATAGCTGCCTGCAACCTTTTTTATCCAACGGTTGCAAAAAATATAATAAATGACTACGTATTCAGGGATACGCCAAATATGCTGATTCTGTTCTCCGCCATTATCCTCGGCATATATCTGATTAAGGCGCTTTGTACCTATATTGTCAGCTATCACGGTCACGTTATGGGTATAAGAATGCAGCAGGATATGAGGGCGGACCTTTTTAAGAAATATCAGAAGCTTCCGATAGGCTATTTTGACGACCACAAAACCGGTGACCTTCTCTCAAGAATGGTAAACGACCTTTTTGAAATATCCGAGCTTGCTCACCACGGACCGGAAAACCTGATTTTGGCAGTCCTTATGCTTATCGGCTCCTTTATTATGCTGATTTCAATAGAGCCAACCCTTACTCTGATAGTCTTCCTTACAGTACCCTTTATAGTGCTCTTTGCCACCCTGTCAAGGCGGGGAATGAGCAAGGCTATGAAGGATTCAAGAATACAGACGGCTGTAATAAACTCCACTCTGGAAAATTCTCTCGGCGGCATCAGAGAAACCAAATCCTATGCAAAAGAGCATTACGAGCTTGAAAAATTCGATAGCGCAAATATGCTTCTTGCTCACCACAGAACAAGAGCCATGTTCGCTATGGCGAAATTTGAAACGGTTATGGCTTTTGTTTCGGATTTTCTATATTTAATGATTATTTTCGTTGGCGGACTGTTCTTCTTCTACGGAAGAATAGATGCAGGTGAATTCACCGCCTTCGTGCTTTATATAAGTATGTTCTTAACCCCCATACAAAAGTTCGTTGCAATATTCGAGCAATTAAGCAACGGCATGACGGGCTTCTCCCGATTCGTTGAGATAATAGACGAGGAAGAGGAACGTGACGAGGGGAATATAAGACTTGATACGGTTCGTGGAGATATTTGCTTCGAGAACGTCAGCTTTAGCTATGAGGACAGCCGAGGAAATGGCGAAAATTACGTGCTTTCGGGACTGAATCTCAACATTGAGGCAGGTAAAACTCTGGCTATCGTAGGCCCCTCGGGAGGCGGAAAAACCACCCTGTGCAACCTAATTCCCAGATTTTACAACCCCACCTCGGGTAAAATAACCCTCGACGGCATTGACACCCAGGATATAACTCTCAATTCCCTCCGCTCTCACATAGGCATCGTTTCCCAAAACATTTTCCTCTTTGACGGAACCATAAGAGAAAACATCATTTACGGCGCAGAGGAGGTTTCCGACGAGGAGCTTATTCTCGCAGCAAAGCAGGCGAATATTTATGACTTCGTAATGACCCTCGAGTGCGGCTTTGACACACAGGTAGGTGAGCGAGGTGTGAAGCTTTCGGGCGGTGAGCGCCAGAGGATAGCTATTGCCAGAGCATTTATAAAGAATCCCTCTCTTTTAATTCTCGATGAGGCGACGAGCGCACTTGATAACGCAACCGAGATGCAGGTGCAAAGCGCTCTTGACGAGCTGTCAAAGGGCAGAACGGTTATAGTTGTTGCTCACAGGCTCTCCACGGTTAAGGGAGCTGACGAAATTGTCGTCGTAAGCAAAAACGGAATAGAAGAGCGAGGCACTCACGAGGAGCTTTTGGCTGCCGGTGGTGAGTACAGCAGACTTTATTCCTACCAATTCAAGAACCTCTGATTATAACAGGACAGAATAAATTATGGAAACTATGAACAATCCAAGGATTGCCTTGCGTGATACGATTCCGATAGGCCTTGGATATCTTGCAATCTCCTTCGCCTTCGGCATCATGTCCTCAGGCGCAGGGCTCAGTATATGGGAAACGGTCCTTATATCTATGACTAACCTGACCTCTGCGGGTCAGCTTGCGGCAGTTCCTATAATAGCGGGCGGCGGAAGCCTTATAGAGCTTGCGCTGACTCAGCTTATTATAAACCTTCGCTACTCGCTTATGTCAATTTCCATATCACAGAAATTCGACAGTAAAATCAAGCTTCGAGATAGATTCCTTATTGCATTTACTCTTACTGACGAAATATACGCCGTGGGAATCGGGCACGAAGCCCCGCTTGGCAAAAAATATTTATTTACAGCTCTCATATCCCCCTATATAGGGTGGACCCTTGGAACTCTCCTCGGCGCTGTTGCGGGGCAGATACTGCCCTCGGTTATAGTCAGCGCCCTTGGCGTGGCTATGTACGCTATGTTCGTGGCTATTATCATTCCTGCGGCAAAGGAGGAGAAGCCCATAGCGCTCCTTATTCTTGCGGCTATTCTCCTCTCCTGCCTTTTCCGATACACTCCCCTGCTAAATCTTATCCCCGAGGGCTTTGTCATTATAATATGCGCTGTGAGTGTGTCCGTAATATTCGCTCTTCTCTTCCCAATAAAGGACGAGAGTGTCACAGCGGAGGAGGTGCCAACGAAATGACAGTATCGCCTGAAAGATTTTTCATTTATCTTCTCATAATGGCGGGAATCACCTACCTTTTAAGGCTGCTGCCGATGCTCCTCATAAGGCGAAAAATAGAGAATAAATTTATTCGCTCCTTCCTTTATTATATACCCTATGCGGTTCTTGCGGTTATGGCAATCCCCGCTATGTTCCACGCAACGAGCTATCTCGCCTCGGGTATTATCGGAGCCGCAGTAGCAATAATTTTGGCATACCTTTTCAAAAACCTTATTATCGTCGCATCAGGCTCCTGCGTTGCGGTACTCATCGCAGAGCTTATAATTCCGCTGTTCATTTAACGTAAGACGCTTTCTGATACCAATTAAAAAATAGGCACGATAACGATTGCCTTGCGCTTAACTTATAAAAACAATCCGCAAAAAGCTTTCCTTTAACAGGGCTTTCTGCGGATTGTTTTTATAGCATTGAATTTAAACTCCGAAGGTCATATCACCATAAGTGGGAACAGGCCAGAATTCACGTGCAGTTATAACCTCCAGTGCGTCAACAGCAGCGCGGAGAGCGCCCATCGCAGGATTAACCTCATTCTTATAGAAGAACGCTGCCTCCTCGGTACATTCTATTCCTACCGCTCTCTCCTCCAAGGAAAGAAGCGCTCCGTAGGTTTCATAGGTTTTGCCGAGAAGCGAATTAAGCTCTGCGAGGTGCTTCTTCTGAGCGGTAACGTCTGCCTCGGGAAGAACCGACAGAAGAGAGCTTACCGAGAGGGAAAGCTTCTCTATATATCTGCCTACTGCGGGTATATAATCTCTTGAGGTCATCTCAAGCATAGTACGCGCTTCTATATTCTTTATCTTGCGGTAGCTTTCGAAGAAAATCTCACGACGGGATTTAATCTCTGTTCTGCTCATAACGCCGAATTTCTCAAAGAGAGAAATATTCTTCTCATCGTCAAAATGAGCGTATGCCTCAGGAGAGGTCTTGAAATTGGAAAGTCCTCTTTCCGCTGCCTCTATCTCCCATTCGTGAGAATAGGAATTGCCCGAGAAGAGAATTCTCTTATGCTCACTGAAGGTATCACGGATAAGCTTGTCCAAAGTCTTATCAAAATCCTCTGCCCCCTCAAGCACGTCGGCAAAATCCGAGAAGGATTTTGCTACTGCGGTATTGAGAACTATGTTGGCAAGAGATATATTCTGAGAGGAGCCAACCATTCTGAACTCAAACTTATTACCTGTAAAAGCGAATGGAGAGGTTCTGTTTCTGTCGGTATTGTCCTTTCTGATAGCGGGGACGGAACGAGCACCCAGGGACATATATTTTTTATCCTGCTTATGGCACTCCGTGCCCATAACTATCGACTCAACGAGAGAGTCAAGCTCATCTCCGAGGAATACAGAAATTATGGAAGGGGGCGCCTCATCACCGCCGAGGCGGCAATCGTTACCCGCCGTTGCGGCAGATATACGAAGCAAGTCCTGATAATCGTCAACAGCCTTAAGAACAGCTGCCAAAACCAGGAGGAACTGCTTATTTGTTTCGGGAGTCTTGCCGGGCTTCAAAAGATTTTTGCCCGTGTTAGTACCCAAAGACCAGTTGTTATGCTTGCCAGAGCCGTTAATGCCGGCAAAGGGCTTCTCAGCGAGAAGACAAGCCATACCGTATTTGGGAGCAAGATTCTTCATATATTCCATAATCAAAAGGTTATGGTCTGTTGCTATATTGGTTGTGTTATACACGGGCGCCAGCTCGTGCTGCGCAGGAGCGGTTTCGTTGTGCTTAGTCTTAGCAGAAACTCCAAGCTTCCAAAGCTCCATATCAAGCTCGTGCATATAAGCGCCAACCTTAGTGGGGAGGCTACCGAAATAATGGTCCTCCATTTCCTGTCCCTTAACTGCGGGAGCGCCGAAGAGCGTTCTGCCGCAATAGAACAGGTCGCGCCTTGCTCTGAAATCCTCCTCCCTGATGAGGAAATATTCCTGCTCTGCGCCAACAGTAGTGCTTACCTTTGCGGTTTCATTGTCACCGAAAAGTCTTACTATTCTGAGTCCCTGCTCGTTTACGGCGTCCATAGAACGGAGCAAGGGGGTTTTGTTATCCAGCGCCTCACCCGTGTAAGAGCAGAAGGCTGTGGGTATGTAAAGAGAGCCGTCCTTAACGAATGCAAAGGAGGCCGGGTCCCAAGCAGTATATCCTCTCGCCTCAAAGGTAGCGCGAAGACCGCCTGAAGGGAATGAGGAAGCATCCGGCTCGCCCTTTATAAGCTCCTTGCCAGAGAATTCCATAATAGCCTTGCCGTGAGCGGAAGGAGTAAGGAAGGCATCGTGCTTTTCTGCGGTAACACCTGTTAAAGGCTGGAACCAATGGGTAAAGTGCGTAGCGCCGAGCTCAATAGCCCAGTCACGCATAGCTCCCGCTACAACGTCAGCAATACCGGCGTCTATTTCCTTGCCCGCCTCAATAGTATTAAGAAGAGATATATATACCTCCTCCGGAAGTCTTTCCCTCATTACGTCCTCGCTGAAAACCTGGGAGCCGAATATTTCGGGAATACTTACTGTATTTTTCATTTTGGTTCCTTCCTTATTTTAAAATAAAATCTTCAGTAAATTTATTTTATAATTATACATTATATGGCCGATTTTGTCAATACCCGAGGAAAAACTTTGCCTCCTGTGCTTTTTCACGCCCATTACAAAAACGCTAAGATTAATGAAACGGGAGCGATTGGGAGCGTACTTTTCACTTTGTATAAAAAGAAAGCTTTAATGAAAGCTTGGGGAACTTTACACTTGACTTTTGCATATTGGGGGTGTATAATATGTGTATTGTGAATTAAAAAGGATTTATAAATGTATTATATAACACTTGACCTTGAATGGAATCAGGCTTACGCCCAGAAGGCTCTTGCGGTGCAGAAGCAGCTCGCCTGCCGCTTGCGCGGTGAGGTTATTCAGATAGGCGCAGTTAAGCTTGATAAAAATATGCAACCCTGCGGCTCGTATCAGATAATCGTTAAGCCTAAGCATTTCAAAAAGCTCCACAGGCACGTAAGCGAGCTTACGGGAATCACGCAGACTCAGATGGATAACGGTACCGCTCTTCCTGAGGCTGAGGCAAGCTTCCGCAAATGGTGCGGTGACGATTTCGTTTTCCTCACCTGGGGACCTGACGATATACCTATGCTGAAGGATAACCTTCATGTTCACGGAATTGATTCCAAATGGCTTGACAGGACCTTTGACCTTCAGCTTATATTCAACAAACAGACAGACGGCTCCTCGAAGCAACGCTCCCTTGAATACGCTATGGAATATTTTGAAATTCCCCAGAAGCTTCAGGCTCACGACGCTCTTAACGATGCCTATTTCACCGCCCTCGTAGCGGCAAAGCTTGACGTTCCCGCAGGAATCGCAAATTACGATAACTCCTCGGGAGAGCATCTCTTTGAAACTGTAATAGGAGATGCTGACGCAGGCGACGACGGCTATATAGCTATTTCCGAGATGCTTGAGGACGATGCCGTCATAAAGCCCCTATGCCCGATTTGTAAAAAGCCGCTTGCCTCCCTCGGAAAGCCGCTTCACTCAAAGGGGCAGAGGTACACCTTCCTATACAGCTGCAAAGATGACGGCGATATGATGCTCACCTTAAAGCTACACAGGAATTTCAACGACACCTGGCGCGCAAAGCTCACAATAGACGAGGCAACTGAAGAAAAAGTTATAAAATATAAGGAAGGCCTTGAAAAGAACAGCATCAGAAAAAAGGCAACCAAAAGGTGCGTCAGAGGAAGAAAGAAGAAAATTCAGAAACGCTCCCCCGAAAAGGAAACAGCAGAGGCTTCAGTTTAACATCATTTTTACCAATAAAAACTAATTATTTTTAAGATTCATCGACTGCTTTACCGAAAAATACAGTTTTTCAAAATTTTTTAGTTTTTTTTACAAAACTATTGCTTTTTGCAAAAAACTGTGATACAATTATAATGCAGTTAGGTATGCAGTTTCGATTGAAGGAGGTTTTTTATGAAATATGAAACTCCGATATGCGAAATTTTAAAGTTTAGTGAAGAGGACATTATAAGAACCAGCGTGGGTGGTCACACTCACCTGTTACCCGTAACTCCCGATGGGGACGTTACCGATATAGGTGCTTAAACCTAAATTTTAAAAGAATTGCATTTCCAAAACCCTCGCTTTGGTCGGCGAGGGTTGTTTCTTTTTCTACTGGGCTGTCGTATTTAGGGATAACCGAATAAAAAACAAGTGGAGACACCTGTAATACAGTGCCTTCACTTTCTTTTTGTATGTATTAAATTGGTGCCAAGATTGAAAACCTCTCGGTTTTCTTCATTTGTATCAGGTTTTTTATTCTATCGCCGTTTCCTCACTCAGCGTACCGTTGTACGCCTCTCGCTCGTCAAAGGACGATTTCTCCTCTAAATCCGTTTGCCCCGCTGTCGTATTTAGGGATAACCGAATAAAAAACAAGTGGAGACACCTGTAATACAGTTCCTTCACTTTCTTTTTGTATGTATTTAATTGGTGCCAAGATTGAAAACCTCTCGGTTTTCTTCATTTGTATCAGGTTTTTGATTTGTAAGTATTTTAAAAAAAGGCGGTTGCGAATCGGATTGATGCGCAACTGCCTTTTTCTGCCGTTAAAGCGTTTTTTGTTTAGCGGCTTGGCTCTTTGTTTAATTTTTCAATAGCTCGGGATACGTTATTCCCGCTCCTCGCTAACCATATTGCTCCTCACCCTTTTAAACAGGAAATAGCCTATAACAGCGAGGACGCATATGGAGCTTACTATTATAACGGACAGCCAATCAACCTCACCAAGATAAGCAAATGTGAAGGAGCCGTCCTCCGGCTCTTGAAGGTGGGGAAATATTGCTATACAGTCGTAAACCAAGCCGACAGCAGCAATTCCGAGCACCGTCAGCGAAAGAGGCGCAAGTATTCCGTCACCACCGCCCAAATTTTCCTCTTTTTTAACACGGGTAGGTATCTGCTTGGTAAAATCTATAAGACGGCAAAGATATACCGCCAAAACTACCGTTACTATTGTTTCGGGTATCATATAGGTTGCGTTATATCCTATGGAATAAATCAAAGCCGCCTCCGTAGGAATAGAAAGCCCCGCCCAGACAGTGCAGCCTGCGACAGTATGAAGAACATACCTTAATACACATACCAAAAGAGCGCCTATGGCCATCTCCTTAGACTGATTTTTAATTTTTCCTCTGAAAATTCCGCCAAGACCTACTACTGTGAACGCAAGAATATAATCAAGAATTATTACCGCCAGCACCGATTGCCACCCCGTTACGTAGGATAGCGAATTAAGCCCTAAAAGCTGCTGGATGGCAGCGTACACTACTCCTGCTCCAAGACCGAAGCCTACTCCGTGCCTGTATGCTAATATAACCATAGGCAGCATTGAGCCGACTGTTATTGAGCCGCCATAAGGCATCTCGGCAAGCTTTAGCATGCTTAACACAGTAGCGAAGGCTATCATAAGAGCGCCTTCAACAAGTTTTCTCGTTGCGATTTTTGTTTTTGTTTCCATCCTCTCTCTTAACCCGAAAGACCTATTTCGGGCATTACCTTAAAAAAATTACCACACAGAAAAATATCCGTGTGGCAGAAAGGCAAAGAGCCTGAAAAAATCTTTCCTACGACGGCATTATCCGTATCAGGTCAAAGGGTTCGTCAGAGCCAAAGCTCAAAGGACGTCTCAGCAAAAAGCACCCCCGATATTATTCTATTGTGGCAAGATTATTATAGCACTCATTTTACTCTTTGTCAACCGTCTTTTGCCTATTCGACAAAAAATCTCTCTAATAGGGCGAAATTATTCCTCGAATTTATCGGCAACGTATATAAGAAGGCTACCCGAATCAACCGATATTTGCGCCTTCTTTCCCAGGGAAGAATTTGACACGCCTAAGGGGAATGAGGGCGAAAGGCTTACGCCCTCAACCTCATATAAAAGCCCCTTTATGCTGACGCCCTCAGCCTCACCTCCAAAGGCGAAAACAGAAACGTCAGCGCCCTTTTTGCAGTTAATCTCACACTCCCCATCCGTTAGCGCAAACCAATACCCGCCGCCACCGATAAGGTAAGCCTCAGCCCCCGCCTCCTTTGCGTAAAGAAGAATTGCATAATTTGCAAAGGTATGGTCTGCTCTGCCTCCTGTACCGCCGTATATGAGGAATTTATCATACCCACGACTTTTCCCCTCAAGAAATGCGAGATGCGTATCGGTTTCGTTTTTTTCTTTAGGAAATTTTAGTATTTGCGCTGTGGGAAAGGCTACACCGGATTTAAGAGAATCGAAATCTCCTATCATAATATCCGGCGCAAGTCCCAGACGGCGAAGATGCTCAGCTCCTCCGTCTGCGGCTATCACCAAGTCCCCGCAGGAGGGACTTATCTGCTCGGTCATATCCGATGCGCCTATTATGTAGCATTTTTTCATAAGTTTCCTCCCTTTTTTAAAAGACGTGGTCCGTGTTACGCCGAGATAGCTTTTCTCCTAACGGGCAGATAATCAGCCCTCGATTTGCCTGTCAAACATCTCGTCGATAGCTCTCATTATACCGAGCTTTCCGTATTCATAAGTCAAAGCGCCCTGCATAAACGCAGTGTAAGGCGGGGTAAGAGGTCCGTCGCAGCTAAGCTCGTTGGTAGCTCCTGTAACGAAGGTTCCCGCAGCGCTTATTTCGGGGTGCGGATACCCCGGCATTTCCGAGGGATAGGGGGTTGCGTAAGACTCAACAGGAGAGCCCTTCTGAAGACCCGTGCAGAATTTTATAAGCTTTTCCTCCGAGCCGAAGTCCACCACCTGGACTATATCCGTACGCTTCTCGTCGTATGTAGGTGATATTCCCGAAAAGCCGCAAAGCTCAAACATTCTTGCGGCAAACGCCATAGCCTTAAGCGTTGCGGCAACGGTTGCGGGCGCTACGAAAAATCCCTTGAAATAGGACGCCAGCTGGTTGAAATTAGCACCTAAATCCTTACCTATGCAGGGAGCGCTGTAACGCTCGGCTATATCTGCGATAACGTCTTTTTTACCGACGCAGTATGCGCCGCTGGTTGCAAAGCCTGCGCCTAAATTCTTCATCATAGAGCCTACAAAAACGTCAGCACCTACGTCAGTTGGCTCCCTGTCCTCTGTAAATTCACCGTAGCAGTTATCAACCATAATTATCGTTTCGGGACAGGCGTCTTTGATAACCTTAATAGCCTCGGCAATTTTGTCGATAGTAAGGCTGCGCCTTCTCGAATATCCACGGCTTCTCTGAATAGCCGCCACACGAATATCACCGCGCTCAACTCTTTCCTTTATTTTTTCCAAATCAAAGTCATCACCGATAAGGTCGATTTCCTCATATTTTATTCCGCACCTGATAAGCGAGTTGCGGCTATCTCCCGAGGTGCCAATAACGCTCCTCAATGTGTCGTATGGCTCGCCCGATACGTAAAGAAGAGTATCGCCTGCCTTCAGAAGACCGCCGAGAGTTATGGCAAGGGCGTGTGTTCCTGACATAAGCTGAGGGCGCACAAGAGCATCTTCCGCACCGAATACAGCAGCGTAAAGCGCCTCTATCTTATCACGGCCGGGGTCGGAATATCCGTATCCCGTAATATCTATAAAGTCAGAGCTTGACACACGAAGCTCCTGAAACGCCTTCAGCACCTTTGCGCTGCATATCATAGCATTTTCTTCGATTTTTTTAAACACGGGTTGGCAGTCAGCCTCTGCCCTCTGCGCAAGCCTTACAGTTTCTTCACTTATTCCGTATCCGTAATACATAAATTTCTCCGTTATTTTATCGTCTTAATAATTTCAGGTATTTCCGAAAGCTTCCTTGCCGAAAAATGAGGACGTATATCAGCGGGCGCCTCTTTTCCCGCAGGGTTATACCAAAGGGTGTAAATCCCATAGCCCAAGCCCCCCGTTATATCCGAGGATAGGCTGTCCCCCACTATTATAACCTGCTCTTTATCAGGCTCTCCCAGCGCCTTCATACAGGCGTCAAAGAATTTCGGCGAGGGCTTGTCCGCCAAAAGCTTTTCTGATATAAAAATATTGTCAAAAAGAGGTCCTATCCCTGATGCCGCTATCCTCTTATCCTGCACCCTTGCAGTACCGTTTGAAGCTAATGAAACGGTGTAGCCGCTCCTTAATTCACGTATAAGCTCCATCGCACCCGGAATCATATGGTGACAGCCGCTGAGCAGCTCCTCGTACACAGCCTTCACATCCTCGGCATTCGCCTCCACGGAAAGCTCGGAAAAAAGCCTCTCGAAGCGTTTAACCAGAACCTCCTCTCGAGTCATTTCCTTCCTCTCGAGAGCCTGCCAGCATTCACGGTTTATATCGCTATAGCGCCCGACAGTAAATTCCGTCGGTTCAACGCCAAAGGCTTTTAACGTTTTTGAAATCGACTCCCTCTCGGAGCGATGAAAATCAAATATCGTATCGTCTAAGTCTAAAAGTATATGCTTTATAGCCATAAATCCCCCTTGAGCCGCCATAGGAAGCGGATAGCATCACCGATTTTAAGCTTTTATCTTATTTATTTTAACATATTTTTGCAAAAAAGCAATAGGGGGAATAAAACTTTAAATAAACGAAGAAAGCCTCCGGTCTTTAAACGTTAGTCTTTAAAAAAGCGCAAAAGCAATTTCAAAAAACAAAACGAGATAGAAAATCGCAAAACAATGCGCAATCTCTACCTCGTTATTTGTTTGCTATGCCGAAATTCCGAAGCCGGGCAATGGAATTTTGAGCAGAATTTTTCCTTCTCGACCCGAAGTCGTACGAGCGTACGCCAAGGGGAGCGAAGGGAAATAGAACGAAAGCACTTAAGATTCGTTCGCTTATGCCGAAATTCCGAAGCCCTATGAAAGCATTGCTCTGTCGCTTGAGAAATGCGACCCGCTTGCCTCGGCAAACATTGCAAGAAGATTTTCAACAGTGAGCTTCTTCTTTTCCTCGCCAGACACGTCAACTATAATTCTGCCCTCGTGAAGCATTATAAGTCGGTTTCCGTGATTTATAGCGTCACGCATATTATGAGTTATCATAAGAGTGGTCAGGTGATTTTCGTTTACTATCTTGTCGGTAAGCTCAAGCACCTTTGCCGCTGTTTTCGGGTCGAGGGCAGCCGTATGCTCGTCAAGCAAAAGAAGCTTCGGCTTTTTGAGTGTTGCCATAAGAAGAGTAAGCGCCTGTCTTTGACCTCCGGAAAGAAGCCCTACCTTATCCGAAAGGCGATTTTCAAGCCCCAAATCAAGCTGAGCAAGAACCTCTCTGTAAAGTTCTCGGTCACGACGTGTACAGCCCCAAAGGAGCGAGCGCCGTTTTCCTCGTCTTGCGGCGATAGAAAGATTTTCCGCAATTTCCATATCGGGAGCCGTTCCCATTCTTGGGTCCTGGAATACTCTTCCTAAAAATTCAGCTCTTTTATAATCGGGCATATTTGTAATATCTCGCCCGTCAATCTCGATTTTTCCGTAATCCGGGCGAAAAGCGCCCGCTATTGCATTAAGGGTAGTGCTTTTTCCCGCTCCGTTACCGCCGATAACGGTTACGAAATCCCCTTCCTTCAATTCAAGGTTCAACCCATTCAGCACTCGGTTCTCATTAGGCGTTCCCGGGTTGAAGGTTTTGTAAAGATTGGTTATTTTAAGCATTATCCTCGCCTCCCTTATCCACATTCTCGTCAGCGCACTGATTTCCCTCCGCTATTACGGGAATCTTGGGCTTTGAGAAATATGTCTTCTTAATGTAAGGTATACCAAGGAATATGGCAACCACTATTGCGGAAAGCATCTTGAGAAGGTCTGTATCAAGGCCGAGCATTATTACTAAGGTGTAAACGAGGTAGTAAACTATACCGCCTCCAACAACTCCGATAAGCGATACAACGAAATTGGGTTTTATTTTCATTGACACCGAAAGTCCAATGATTATAGCCGCAAGGCCTATAACTATGGCGCCTCTGCCCATATTGATATCCGCAAAGCCCTGGTATTGAGCTAAAATTGCTCCAGAGAGGGCTATAATGCCGTTTGATATGGCAAGACCCAAGACCTTATTAAAGCTTACGTTAACACCCTGGGCGCGGCTCATTTCCTCGTTGTCGCCCGTGCTTTTTAAGGAGAAGCCAAGCTCTGTATAGAAGAACAGGTAAAGTCCTACTATAATAAATACGCAGAACAGTCCCCCAACGAGAATTGACATATACTGGTCACGGGAGGAGAGTAGCACGTAATTGCGTATGCCAAAGGAAAGGTTAGCTCCGCCAAGTATTTTGAGGTTTACAGACCAGAGTATCAGCTGAGTAAGAATACCTGCAAGTATGGGCGGTATTCCCAAAGCCGTATGGAATATTCCCGTCACCGCACCTGCTATCGCTCCTGCGATAAAGGCGCAAAGCATACTTACGGCAACGTTTACACCGTTTGTCATAAGAACAACGCAAACACAGGCGCCGGTGCATATGGAACCGTCAACTGTAAGGTCGGCAATATTTAGTATTTTGTATGAGATATAAAGTCCTATTGCGAACAGACCCCATATCAAACCCTGCGCAACTGCGCCGGGAAGCGCATTTATAAAACTCATTTCTACTCCAAAATTTTAAATTATTCGTCAGTGCCTTCTATCATAGTATAGCCTGCCGCTTCAAGGGCTGCTATATCAATGCCGAGGGCTTCGCAAGCCTTTTTGTTATACTTTTTAACGGGAGCGTTATCATACTGGATAGCCATAGTCTGCACGTCCTCTTCTCCAAGAAGAATCTTTGCCGCCATCTCCCCCGTCTTCTTACCTATATTGTAATAGCTGATGGAAAGAGTCGCATAGCCGCAGCCCTTACAAGTAGCCTCTTCACCTGCAAATACGGGAATGTTAGCAGCTGAGCATACGTTGTTGATAATTTCGGTATTGGAGGCAACTGCGTTATCGGTGGGAACGTATATTGCGTCGCTACCGGCTGCCGCAGAATTAACAACGGTCTGAAGCTCGTTTGTATCGGCAAACTTATAATCTGAGCTTACGATACCAAGCTCTTCGAGATAATCTCCGACAACCTCAACCTGGTATTTAGAGTTAGGCTCTGCGGAGCAGTAAAGAAGACCTACCTTATCACCCGCCTTCAAGCCGAGCGTGTCAACCATCATCTTCGCCTGTGTTGTAAGAGGAGCAAGGTCGGAGGTTCCGGAGATATTGCCGCCTACCGTGCCGTCAAAGTCGTTAATTCCGAGAGCTACGCCGTACTCCGTAATAGAGGTTCCGAGAACGGGGATATACGTTGTAGCGGTCGCCGCAGACTGAAGAGCTGCGGTTGCGTTAGCCATAATAAGGTCAACGTCGGATGCGATAAATGCGTTTACGATTGTATTACAGGTTACCGAATCGCCTGCAGCGTTTTGGTATTTAAACTCTACCTCACGCCCCTTCGCTGCGAGAGCCTCGGTAAGGGCGTCCTTGAAGCCCTGTGTCGCCGCATCAAGAGCTGCGTGGTCTACAAGCTGACAAATACCAATCACGTACTTTTCTTTGTCAGGATTTACCTTGATTTGTCCTCCGCCGCAGGAAGCAAGGGCAAGTAATGATGCTACAAGCATCACTGCTACGAGAAGAATGGATAGGATTTTTTTCATTTTTATTTCCTCCTTAGAGTTATATATAAGCGGCATAGGCCGCAAACTTTGCGCATAATGCGCAACGCTTACAAAACAAAAAAGCCCCCGCTCCGTAAGTATACGGATACAGGGACGACTATATAAGCCGTGTTACCACTCTGCTTTACTCTTTTTTTGCAAAAAGAGCCTCGGTAGGTGCCAATCCTTACATTTGTAAGAAAACCACACCCGCGTGATATAACGGTCACATCCGGTAACGTCTAATGGCTACATAGCTTTCAACGTACAGCTCACAAGATGAATTCACTCGCCCCTTGCCACTGTCTTTCACCGCCCGACAGCTCTCTGAAGACTCAAAACAAGCTACTGGTTCTTGCTCAAACGCCTTTCTGAATAAATATGCACCTATTCTATCACAATAAAAAACTGTTTGTCAAGGTGTTTTTTTTGCTTTTTCGGTATTTTTTTGGTATTTTTCCTGTATTTTATCGTTTTTTTAGGCTAATTGATAAAATTAGGTAGCTTTATGCAAACGAAAAAAACGCATACCTATTGACCGACGGAGGTTTTTGTGATAAAATAACCGTAATAAATTTCAAAAAACGCCACAAGCTGGCTATAAAATGCCGTAAAATACTTAGCTGAAGGTTAAAAATAGGTTTGTATAATAAACTAACTAACAATCAACTAAAATAAAGTAACGAATTCTATCTTGATAAGAGGTAAAAAAATGCGCGCTTACGAAAGACTTTTAAAATATATAAAATACAACACTCAAAGCTCCGAGGAAACGGGGACCTCTCCCAGCACCGACAGTCAGTTCGTTCTCGCTCGGGCTCTGGCGGAGGAGCTTAAGGAATTAGGCTGCGCTGAGGTCATCCTCTCGGAATACTGCTACGTATATGCAAAGCTCCCCGCAACCAAAGGGTACGAGGGGGCGCCCACATTAGCCTTTATTGCGCATATGGACACTGCCACGGATTTCTCGGGAGATGGTGTCACGCCCAGGATAATCGAAAATTACGACGGAGGTGACGTATCTTTATCCGACAGCGGTCTTATTCTTTCTTCCCGAGAGTTTCCCCACCTCAAAGGTCTTAAGGGACGCACCCTTATAACCACCGACGGAAAAACTCTTTTAGGAGCTGACGACA
>CAJGCM010000020.1 GCA_904501765.1 uncultured Clostridia bacterium
ATATAAGTATTCCGAAGGTAGCGAAAACAGAAAGCCAAAGCCCGACATCAAGAACTGCATACGGCTCTAAAATAACTATTATCGAGGTGGCTATGGAAAGAGAGGTTATATTATCCTTGCAACCTGTGATAAGATACAGAAAAGAAGACACAATAAGCATAAGACCTGCGCGGCATACAGAATAGGGGAAGCCCGTAAGGGCCATAAAGCCTAAACAGAAAATAATACAGACTATAATATTTATACGCTTGTCAATCTTTAATAGCTTAAGAATTACACCGATTGCTGCGACAAGTAAGGCTATATGCATACCGCTGAGGGCAAGAATATGTGTAATTCCCATTCGAGTAAAATCGAGCTTTAGCCCATCCTCCATAAGCTCACGCTCACCAAGCAAAAGTGCGGAAAGAAGGCCACCTGATTCGCTGTCGGTAAGCTCATTTATGTATTTGGAAATCGAAAGCCTTACAAGCTTAAGCTTATACGAAAGTGGCTCTTGTCCTTTTTCAACTATTGTAATTTTTTCGCATTCCGAAAATCCGCTTATACCGCGGGAGGTGTAGTATTTGTCAAAATCAAAATTTTCTTCTTCTCGGAAAGCTTCAATTTTTCCTGTAAATTTAACACTTGCGCCTACGGGTATATACGTATCCTTGTCGTAGCAATAAACTATAAGATTTGTGCTAAGACTATTACCGTTTATCGACTCCGTTCTTACAGTGAGTGTCTTTACGTAGGTCTTTACCTCTATATCCTGCACTTGTGCAACTATTTCACCCTCATCCTCTGTTTCTTTATAAAAGCAGACATCAAAATAGAAATATGAAAATATAAAAGATGCGAGGAGCAGTGAGATACAAAGCTTCAGCATAATTTTTTCGCGAAGAGCTTTTACAATGAGTATTACAGCAAGAAAAACAGATGCGGAAATTATAAGAACAGCTTTAAAAACAATGTCAGAAAAAGCAAAAAGAGAAAAGCCACCCAGCATAATACATAGTATTAAGCTAAGCGGTCTTTTCTCAAAAATTTTCATAAACTTAAGTTTCCTGAGTTTTGTATTTTAGACTTGAGCCTTTGGGTACGACGAAATTAAAAGCATTTCTCTCGACAGAGAAATCAAGAGTTTTAGCGCCCATAATCTCACCGTCAATACAAACGGGTACCGGATTATCAAATTCCATTTTAAAATGAGAAACCCGTTTATAATCAATATATTTCATAGCTCGGGGGTTATCAAGATATGTTCCTTTTTTATAGGACCCGAGAAGGCTTAAGAATGTCAGACGGGAAACCTTTTTAACTATTGCTATATCAATAACACCGTCGTCAAGAAGCGCCTCGGGATTAGATTTAAATCCGCCCCCGCAGAATTTTCCGTTGGCAATAGCGGTAAGCAAAAGGGTATCGTCAACAACCTCACCGTCATCGAAGATAATCTTCATTTTAGTACCGTATCTTTTAAATAGAGCAATCATAACTCCCATCATATAAGAAAATCCGGGAGGGCAGAACTTACTCTTTTTAAGTCTTGCGGCCTCTTTTACTACCGAGCAATCAAAACCTATGTTTATCATATTGACGCAATAGGTATTGTTACACTTTATTAAATCAAGAGAAACGGTTTCTCCGTCAAGCTGCGCATCAATATCTGAAAACAATTCGACGTTAGTGAAATTGCGAACGAAATCGTTACCCGAGCCGTGGGGAATTACGCCAAACTCAATGTTCGAGCGAGAAGGAGCGCTGTTAACAATCTCGTTAATAGTTCCATCTCCGCCGACGCAGATAAAACGCTGCCTGTCCTGAGTACTGTTTATCATAGAACGTACATACTCAGTGGCATCTCCTGCGCTGGTGGTGTAATATATGCGGTAGCTCAGCATACGCTTCTGGCAGGCTGCGCGAATTTTATTAGTCATCGATTCTATGGATTTTTTTGCTTTTTTCAGATTCTTGCCCGACATAGGATTGAGGACAAAATGATATACCATAACAACAATCTCCGATGAGAATTTAAAATAAAGACATATGTTTCGTCTATTATAACAAATTATTAATATTTTGTCAAGTATTAAACAATTTTGTCAAAATTGCGAGTATTGGCTCACTAAGCCTTGTTAGCTTCAGCACGAATCATATCGTAATACGCCTTTGCCGTTTGCTCTGTCTTGTTTGAGCCAAACTCATAGTAATGCTTTCCAATTAAATCATGGGGAAGATAGTCCTGCTTCACGTAGTGATTTTTGTATTCGTGAGGGTATTTATAGCCCTTGAACAAGGGAGAGCGAAGATGCTCGGGAATTTCTATTCCGAAGCCTTTTTCCATATCCTCGTGCGCCTTGTGATATGCCATATAGGCCGAATTGGATTTAGGAGCAGTTGCAAGTATGCAAACTGCGTTCGCCAGTGGAATAACCGCCTCGGGTAAACCTATATCCTTTGCATTCTCACAGCAGGCCCTTGTAATCACAGGCGCCATAGGGTATGCGCAGCCTATATCCTCACTGGCAATAACCATCAGTCTTCTGCAAATAGAAAGAATGTCCCCGTTAGCTAAAAGCTTTGCAAGATAAAACACCGCAGCATCGGGGTCGGAGCCTCGTATAGACTTTTGCAGACAGGAAAGTAAATCGTAGTGAACGTCACCATTTCTGTCGAAATGACCTACAACAGAAGGAATAAGTCCTCTTACGGTATCCTCCGTAATCTCACCCGCAGAAATATAATAGGCGTTTTCAAGAATGCCGATACTCATTCTCACGTCACCTCCACAAGCATTTGCTATGGCTCGGAGGATATCATCTGAAACTGCAACCTTTGTGCCGAAATCTTCGTTCAAAAGATTTATCGCCCGATGTAAGGTAGGTATACAATCATCTCCCGAAACAGATTTAAATTCAAAGACGGAAGAACGGGAAAGCAGGGCATTGTAAACGCAAAAATAAGGGTTTTCAGTTGTGGAAGCGATAAGGGTAATGCTGCCGTTTTCCATAAACTCAAGCAAGGACTGCTGCTGTTTTTTATTGAAATACTGAATTTCATCTAAATAAAGCAGTGTTCCGCGCTCAGAGAAAATATTTGAGGTGGAGGCAATAACTTCTTTTACGTCTGCTAACGATGCGGTGGTAGCATTAAGTTTATAAAGCTGCATATCAGAGGCTTTAGCAATAATATTTGCTATAGTGGTCTTACCGGTACCGGGTGGTCCATAAAAAATCATATTCGGTATTCTTCCTGCATCAGTAAGCTTTTTAATTATCCCGTTTTCGCCTACCAGATGCCTCTGACCCGCTATTTCACTGAAGGAGTTCGGGCGTAATCTGTCTGCTAAAGGCTGATTATTCATAAGTAAACCTTTCGATTAATTTCATTTCAAAGTGTCTAAAGATAACAAAAAGAATTAATAAGCTAAGAGATATACGAGGTGTCAGCAGAGAATAACAGGTCAAGATGCATTTTCAGCGCAACATTCTCGTTTCGGCGAAGCTCCGGGTCCTCTGTGATAACTCTTTTTGCTTCGGAAAAGGCAGCTTCAAATAAAGTGTGGTCGTCGCAAAGCTTTGCAAATTTAAACGTAAATCCACCACTCTGCCTGAAATTTTGGCTCGATTTTTCCAAAAAGAAATCACCTGGGCCTCTCATTGATAAATCCTTATCAGCTATCTCGTAGCCGTCATAAGTGGTGCGCATAATTTCAAGGCGCTCCTTAGCGCTGTCGCTTTTTGAATCGGAAACCAAAATACAATAGGATTTTCTTTGACCGCGCCCAACTCTTCCTCGTAGCTGGTGAAGCTGAGAAAGACCGAATCTGTCCGCATTTTCCACTATCATAAGCGACGCATTGGGAACGTTCACCCCTACCTCTATTACCGTAGTAGACACAAGCACGTCGACTTTGCCTTTTTGGAATAAATCCATAACGGAGTCCTTTTCTTCGCCTTTCATCTTACCGTGGAGGGTTTCGATGCGAAGCTCGGGCAGGGCTGTTTTTAATTCTTCTGTATAGTCGGTTACGTTTTTTAAGTCTGAATAAGGTGATGTCGCAAAGGGGGACGATATGGAGCTTGGCTCAAACGAAACTGTATATGGCTCTTCTTTTTGCTCGATAGAAGGGCAAACGATATAGCATTGACCGCCAAGCGCCACCTGCTTCTTAATAAAATCGTATATTCTTGCCCTGTACGATTCGTCTACCACGAACGTATCAACACGCATTCTGCCCTTAGGCATCTCTGTAATACGCGATACGTCAAGGTCGCCGTACATAGTGAGAGCGAGAGTTCGGGGAATAGGGGTTGCGCTCATTACGAGAAGGTGAGCATTTTTCGATTTTTCCTTAAGACGTGAGCGCTGTGCAACGCCGAAGCGATGCTGCTCGTCCGTTATTACAAGACCAAGATTTTCAAATTCGACTCTTTCAGATATTAGGGCGTGAGTTCCTATTACTACTTTAATTTCTCCCGTTGAAAGTCCGTTATGTATGCGGCGTTTTTCTTTTTGGGGAGTCGCACCTATAAGAAGCTCTGTTTTTATTCCGAGCCGCCCGAACATCTCAGATATATCGTCATAGTGTTGGCGGGCAAGAATTTCGGTAGGAACCATAAGCGCTGCCTGGTAGCCCGACATAACGCATATATACATCGCCATTACAGCACATATTGTTTTTCCCGAGCCAACGTCACCAACAACGATTCTTGCCATCGGTGAAATATCCTCTTCGGAATTTTTTCTGACCGTGTCCTTATATATTTCATTTACCGTTTTTTTCTGGTCGCCTGTAAGCTCATAGGGTAAAAGCTGCACCAAAGGCTGAACAGAGCAAGGGGAAAATGGAATACCACCGCTTTTTGTTTTATAGCGCGAGGATATGGCTATACCAAGCCCAAACAAGAGCATCTCGTCAAAAGCCATCCTGCGAAGCGCACTTGAAAGTGCAGCCTCGTCAGAGGGGAAATGCAGATTTCTAATCGCATACGAGAGAGTCGGAAGCGTGTGCTTAAGTCTTATTTCCTCGGGCAAAGGGTCTTTGAGTTCAGATGCAGCAATATCTATGACCGAGAGCATTATCTTATTCAATATTTTTGAAGAAATGCCTTCTGTGAGAGGATAGACCGGGACTATATCGGCTAACGGTTTTGACTCATCATATTGCTCGTATTTCGGGCTTTGAAGCTGAAGAGTCTTTTTGGAAAATGTGAGCTTTCCGTAAAAGCGAAAAACATCGCCTATGTGAAAAACATCCTTGATAAACGGGGAATTAAAAAAAACAACCTCAACGGTGCCGCTATCGTCAAAGGCTTTGAACTTTGATATAGTCAGTCTGTTTCTGAATTTAACAGTTTTTACCGTTGTTCCCACAGTAAGAATAAACGGAGCGGGTAAATCAAAAGGAGCGGTGGACAAAAGCTTTGTATCTCCGCGACACTCATATGCTCTTGGAAAAAGATAAACCAGATCTTTTATAGTATTTACACCCATTTTACCAAGCTGCTTTGCTCTGGTTTTTCCAATGCCGTTAAGCTCGGATATACAAGTATCAAGATATGCTGACATAAATCCACCACCTTTCCATAAATTCATCTGATATTTTATTTTACATTATTTTAGTGACTTTTTCAATAGAAAATAAAAATATATTTAAATATGATAATATATGTATCGGATTTGTGTTTTTGTGTTATTGACAATTTTTAAGTTTAGTGTTAAAATCATATCAACTTAACAAATTTGTATGGAGGTTTAATATGGAGTTTTCCGCAAACAGTCCCATTATTTTCATAATGGTTGCGATAGTTATAGGCGTCGTGGTAGCACAGTCTATATTCTTCCTCATAAAAGCATATAAACGAGGCTTGGAGCTTGGTATTTCAAAGACTGATCTTAATGCGACAATAAAGCGTTCTGCGCTTTTTACCATCGCCCCTGCTATTGCGATTTTCATGGGACTTGTATCTCTTGTAAATATGCTCGGAGTAGCCTTACCTTGGCTCAGGCTCTCTGTTATTGGTGCTGTAACATATGAATTACCCGCAGCGCAGCAGGCACTCACATCTATGGGACTCACCGAGGTTTCGTGGACAAACCTTACCGCTAAAGAATATGTAACAATTGCTTTTGTTATGACCTTTGGTATAGCGGCAAGTCTTATTCTCGCTCCCTTTACCTGTAAAAAGATTACAGGCGGTATGCTCAAAATCAAGGAAAAGGATAAAAAATGGATGGATTTGCTTATGACAAGTATGTTCGTCGGAATGTTATCCGCTTTCCTCGGCTATATTGTATGTAACATAGGCTTTGTATTTGAAAACGGCGAACTTGCGTTCCATTATCAGCTTGAGCATTGGATTCCCGTGTTCGTAATGGCTATTTCCGCAGGTCTGATGGCTATTTGCGGTATTTTATTAAAAAAGCTGAATTGGAAGTGGCTTAACGATTATGCTCTTCCAATTTCGATGCTCGGCAGTATGGCTTTAGCTATACCGATAACTCTTATAATCACTTAAGGAGGTCGGATAATGAAATATATTGATAAAATGCATAGATACGGAAGAATATGGGCTTTAATAACCTGTAGTGTAATTTTAGCATTTCCTTTCATTTTAGCTGTTGTTTTCTCTGCATGGCCGGATTTAGGCACGTTTTTAAACGCTCTTTATCCTATAGCAATAACCTTCTGGTCTGTTGGAATTATTGAGGTTATTACCTATACTCCTATGCTTGGCGTCGGCGGAACATACCTTGGATTTGTAACAGGCAATCTTTCTTCTTTAAAGGTACCTTGCGCCCTCGACTGTATGGAGAAGGCTAACGTAAAGGCTGACAGTGACGAGGGTGAGGTTATATCTACCATAGCAATTGCCACATCTTCCATAGTCACTATAATTATTATAGCTCTTGGGGTTTTACTTTTATCGTCAATTATGCCGATACTCCAGAGCAACATTCTCGCTCCTGCCTTTGATAACGTTCTTCCTGCGCTTTTCGGCGCACTTGGAGTGGTTTATATATCAAGGTATTTTAAAATTGCCGTCCTACCTATGAGCCTTATGGTTATACTCTTTGTATTCGTTCCTTATCTCAATTCCGGCATGGTTGGAATTATGATTCCAGTGAGTATGGTCATTACTCTTATTTATGCGAGAGTAATTTATAACAAAGAGAGAAAAGACGAAGGAGCAGAGCCAACCGCAAAAGCAACCGAGGAAGAGGACGGTGAGGAATAATGGAATACGCTATCTTATCCGTTATAGCTTTGCTCGTCCTTATAATAGCTGTTGTAATTATAAGAACTCTGCGATTTAAACCTCAAAAAACCGAAGATAAGAATTTTTGTGAGGTAAAATTTGATTCCGAAAAAGCTATAGGCGATTTATCGGAAATGATTAAATGCAAAACTATATCTTCGGCCGACAAGTCACTTGAAGACGAAGAAGAATTCAGAAGGTTTAAAGCACTTCTGCCTAAGCTTTTCCCTAATATATATGACAAATGCACCTATCAAGAGGTCGGTGACAGAGGGCTTTTATACAAATACGCAGGTAAAAAATCCGATGCTCCCACCGTTCTTATGGCGCATTTTGACGTAGTTTCCGTAGAAGAGAAGAACTGGGAAAAGCCACCGTTTTCAGGTTTGGTGGAAGATGGTGTTATGTGGGGCAGAGGCACTCTTGATACCAAAATTACACTCAACGGAGCTATGCAGGCTCTTGAAAAACTGATATCCGAAGGATTCGTTCCAGAGAACGATATTTATTTAGCCTTTGCAGGAGATGAGGAAATAAGCGGTACAGGCGCTCCTATGATAGTTGATATCTTCGAGAAGGAGCATATAACCCCCGGTATTGTGCTTGACGAGGGCGGTGGAGTTGTAGAAAACGTTTTCCCGGGTGTAAAAAAATCCGCAGCTGTTATAGGAATTGCCGAAAAAGGTATGCTTAATCTTGAATTTTCATATTCAGGAAACGGAGGACACGCATCTTCTCCCAAACCGCACACCCCTGTTGGAATACTCAGTAAGGCTTGTACTATGGTGGAGAACCGTCCATTCAAATTCCGCATCTCGACCGCAACCGCTAAAATGTTTGACGTAATGGCAAGACATTCGTCATTTCTTTACCGTATGATATTCGCAAACCTTTGGCTTTTTGCCCCGGTTCTCAATATGCTTGGCAAGAAGCAAGGTGGAGAAATCAACGCTCTTATGCGAACAACCTGCGCATTTACGCAAATGGAAGGCTCAAAAGGAATGAACGTAATACCTCCGACGGCAAAAATGGTTGCAAATCTCAGGCTCATTGAAGGAGATACTGTTGACAGCGCCGTAGAGTACGTCAGAAAAACAATTCGCAACCCGGACATATCCTTACGCGTAATTAACGGTAACAACCCTTCCGTAGTTTCTGTTGTTGATTGTCCCGAATGGGAAAGACTTTCAGACGCTGTCAGAGCAACTTGGAGCGAAGCCTTTGTTTCTCCTTACCTTATGGTAGCCTGCAGTGATTCAAGGCATTGGGGAAGAGTTAGCAATAAGGTTTACAGATTTTCAGCTATGGCGCTTTCTAACGAAGAGCGCGGATGTATACACGGCAATAACGAAAGAGTCCCTTTGGAAACGATAAGCAAAACCGTTGAATTTTATCTCAGGTTTATTATGAGCTGTTAAAGGATAACTAAAAACAAACAAAAAATGATATGCACCTCGAAAGTCTATTTGTTTCGGGGTGCATATTTTTATAAAACTCTATTTGTTCTATATTCGTGCGTGTGATTTTAATTTAGTAAAAAAGCTTACACATTGGCAGAGGTGACGTCTTTGCTTTTAAAAACAATATTTTTCCCGTCACCATCGACCGATATATATATACTACGGCTTTTGTCCCTCATTAAGATTTTAGATATTACGTTCTCTATCTCGGTTGTGATAAGACGTGAAATAGGTCGTGCTCCAAATCCGGAAACCTTACCTTTGTTAGCAAGATAAAATAACACGCCATCAGAGAAATCAAATTCGACACCAATAGAATTCAGTCTTGATTTAAGCCCAAGCAGGTTCTTTTCAGCGATCTTTTCAAGGGTTTTCACGTCTAAAGGTCGGAAGGGAATTATTTCGTCTATTCTGTTGATAAATTCAGGTCTGAACCGTTCCTTAAGCGCATCGTTAAGTTTTGTTACGGCAGAATTCACCCCGTCTTCAAAAAAGCCTAACCTACCAACTCTCTTCAAATTATCCGAGCCTACGTTTGAGGTCATAATTATAAAAGTGTTTTTAAAATCAACCCGACGCCCTGTGGAATCCGTTAAAGCTCCGTCGTCCATTATTTGTAGCAAAAGGTTGAGCACTTCGTCGGATGCCTTTTCTATTTCGTCAAAAAGAATTACGGAATATGGATGACGCCTGACCTTTTCCGTCAGTACGCCTCCTTCCTCATATCCTACGTATCCTGGCGGGGAGCCTATTAGCTTTGATATAGAGTGCTTTTCTAAAAATTCAGACATATCGAACCGAATAAGACTTTTTTCGCTGTAAAATATAGCATCGCACATAGCCTTCGCAAGCTCTGTTTTACCTACACCGCTCTCGCCGATAAAAAGAAAAGTTCCCCTCGGCCGTTTAGGATTATTTATTCCAACCGCTCCTCTCAAAACCGCATCTGAGAGAAGCTTTACCGCCTCATCCTGACCAATTACTCTTTTCATAAGCCGAAGTTCTAAATCGGCATAGTTATCCTCTTCACGCACTCCGCTAATTGGGATTCCTGTCATCTCCGTTATAATTTCTTTTATATCATCAGCGCTGACAGTGGGACGGTATTCCGTAGCGTTCGAACAATTTGCGTACGACTCGGTATATTTATGAATTTTAAGCGCAGCTTCAAGCTCCTCGTTAGTTTCCGGAGTGTTTAACATAAACATATTCTGCTGTTGTTTTTGGTCATTTTTTCCGCAATTATCGCTTGTAACACAATTTTTAACACTTGCTTTTGCACAAGCCTCGTCTATAACGTCAATAGCTTTATCGGGTAGCTTTCTGTCTTGAATGTAGCGTTCCGCAAGCTTAACAGCGAGATAAATAGCTTCATCCGAAATATATACTCTATGATGCTTTTCATATCTGTCTTTCAAATTCTTTAGTATATTAACTGTAGCTTCCGCATCAGTTTCCTCTACCATAAGAGGCTGGAAGCGCCGCTCAAGCGCCGGGTCTTTTTCAATATACTTGTGATACTCCGAAAGCGTTGTAGCGCCTATGAGCTGTATCATTCCTCTGGAAAGCTCAGGCTTCAAAATATTAGCCGCATCTATCGCTCCCTCAGCAGCTCCTGCGCCTACAATCGTGTGTATCTCGTCTATAAAAAGTATTACGAATGGGTGAGAGGACGCCTCAGCTATTATAGACTTAATTCTTTCTTCAAAATCACCGCGGTACTTCGCTCCTGCTACCATAGAGGTTAAATCTATGGAATATACTTGCTTATCCTTAAGTAATTCAGGAACTTCACCTTTAACGATTCTTTGAGCTAACCCTTCTACAATCGCTGTTTTACCGACGCCTGCTTCACCTATAAGGCAAGGGTTGTTTTTTGTTCGTCTTGAAAGTATTCGTATTAGTCTTTCGGTTTCGCTTCCTCTGCCTATTACAGGGTCAAACTTATTCTGTTTTGCAAGCTTGTTAAGATTTCTGCCGTACTGCGTAAGGAAGGGAAGACCGCTGTTTTTCTTATCAAAAACCTCTGCGCTTTTTTCAGTAGTTCTGAGGAAGGTGAGAACCTCATCTTTTAGTGCCACCGTATCGGTACCCAAAAAATCAAGAATTCGGTTAGCAACACTGTCCTTTTCTTCAAGAACAGCTAAAAGAATATGCTCAGTACCAATTTTTGAAGAAGAAAATTTGATAGAATTTTTATATGAGTTTTCCACTATTTTACGACACCTCGGTGTCATATCCTTGGGAGACAATGTGCTCCTTGACCCGGTTCCCGAATATTCTCTTATGGCCGCATCAATAGATTTTGAATTTACACCGCATTTTGACAAAATAACGTATGAGCAGGATAGCTCATCCTCTGAAAGAGCTTTTAATATATGCTCGCTCCCTATATAAGTGTGCCCATAGTTTTCTGCTATTTTTACAGCACTGTTTAGTACCTTTTCTGCTTTATCCGTAAAATTGTTACTCATATTTTCGCCTTCCTCTTCGTTTTTATATGAAAACGTCATTATTAGAAAATTATAACCACAGGACAATTTTTTAGACAGTAATTCAGATTATGTTGAATTTTTTTCTGGCATTCAGCTCTTCAGATAATTTATCGTAAAATTTTATGCTTACAAGTCCGCTTTCCTCTTCAAGAAGCTGTTTTTGCATTATTATAACAGCATCATATGTATCTCTTGAAAAGAAGCTGCCGTAGGGTTTTACAATTATTTTGTTGTAATATTCAGATAACTCTCGCAAAATCGTGTTTAATCCGTTAACGTCAGAGCCGGAATCTCCCAGTTTTAGGGGAAAGCCTTCGGCGTCAATAACCCTTCGTCTTCGTTCCTCTTCTGCCATTAACTCATTTGCCTCACCAAATAATAAAGTAAAGGTTTCGAGATCCACCGAGCCGGTAGGAATTATATTTCTCGACTGCTGAAATATTCTTACCGCTTCGGCAGTTTGTTCGGTATATACTCCGTCTACCGTTATGTGTGGGATACTAAGGTCGTTTTGTGAAACAATCAATAAAAAACGCTGGACCTCACGAATTGCCGCAGGTCTATCTTCCAATCTGTACATAAAGCATCTCCTATTCAATGATATATCCGGGATATTGCCCCTCTCTGACAAAACCACCGACGTATAAATCTTCGTAGACGTCGGTAATGGCTCGCCAAACCTGAGCATTAACCCTTCCGCTAACACCGGGAATATCAAAAATTCTCATAAATTCACCGACAGCTCGCTCTGTTGCAGGTCCGAAAACGCCGTCAACCTCAATCTTCGGGATTTCCAAGTAAGCATTAGATATAAAATTGAGATATTCCTGTAATGCGCGTACGTCCTCTCCTTCAATACCAAGAGTTAAAATCCTACCGGGATAGGGGAGAGTCGCGCCTTCTCTGAACTCGAAATTTATAGATGCGAGAATATTGTAATAGGTATTTTGTATGGAATTCCATACCAAACGGTCTACTACTCCAGTTTCTTCAAGTCCATATGTTCTCTGGAAGGATAAAACAGATGCCTCTGTGTTTTGACCAAAATCTCCGTCAGGTGTCACCGTTTGAACCGTAGGAACAAAAAGGGAAATATATTCCAGATAATACTGTAAAATAAGAACACCTTGGGAAGAGTCGCCTCTGCTTAACGTTCCGGGATAAATTTGCGGTAATTCAGAGTACCTGATTCCCTCGGAATTCACCTCATAAAGCCGTTTTACCGCATTGTAAACAAATTGTATTTTATACCAGGTTGCTCTACCTACTATACCGTCAGGAGTTAAATTAAAGGCTATCTGGAATTGTTTTACGGCGTCCTCGGTGTCCAAATCAAAGAAGCCGTCAGGCGGATTTATTTTAGGAATTGCAGGATAGTTTACAGAAATCCTGTTAAGCCTTATCTGAATATTCTCAACGTCCCTTCCTGTATCTCCGCGTCTTAAAGGAACAGGAGGCGCTGTCCCTCCAAGGTTTTCTACAGGTGCATTTTCAACTATCCGTATATCAGGACCGTAATAGGTTCTGAGTATAGAGGAATAACTTTCGCCTGCATTGGCGAGTTCAACAGACCCCCATTGAGAAAGACCGTTACACTGAACCTTAACTCCGTCACAAAATGTAGCAAATAAAGGCTCAATGACATCACGGCGGCTTATATAATCGTTAAAAATTTCATTAACTATCCTATCAACGGTGTCATATATATCCCTTTGGTATACAAAGGATTGATCGTATGCTGTAGAGGAGGTGATGTCAAAATCCTTCCCTTGACTCCTGTAAAATTCGGTATAAACTCTATTAAGAGCTACCGAAATCTGAGCTAAAATATTAGCCCTTAAAGCCTCCTCCGGCCAAGTCGGATAAATCTCGCTTGATGCTACGTTTTTTATGTAATCCGCAAATCCAATCGTAACGTTCTGAGCATTCTCGGAGGGGGCGCCAAGATGCACTGTTATAGTTTCCGGTATTGTAGGTGTAGTTGGCATATTATTCAAGCTCCTCGTTTTCGGTAATCATTGAAAAATTAGTACTGTAAGGTGGATTGACGTCTCTCGAGATACCCGCATCCGGAACCATTTCTAATGGTAAAATAGTCAAAACTCCCGAGAAAACCGCAACGTCAGTCAGCTTTTTTGAATAAAATCCCGGTGCGGTAGCCTCAACGTTATAAACCGCATAAGACTGTTCGGGAGAATTTGGATATTGAGAATAAGCCTTTGCGGGCGCAGGTAAGGAAATCGTAGGTGTAATACCGTCGTAATCGGTACGCAAGGAAAAATCGGCTCCGGATATTGACTCTCCTCCTTCATATATTCTTACCACGGCGCCTGATACAGGAAACGCTTCAGAAGCTACAAAGGCTTTCGCCTTAAAATAACCATTTGAATTATAATTCATTAATATCTCCTTTATGTTGTGAAAATTTAATAACAAAAAAACAGAAAGCTAAATT
This sequence comes from uncultured Clostridia bacterium, assembly GCA_904501765.1. Taxonomy (GTDB): domain Bacteria; phylum Bacillota; class Clostridia; order Oscillospirales; family CAG-272; genus UBA1740. Next base: position 13,658 of record CAJGCM010000020.1, read on the forward strand.
ATTTTAAACAAAATGCGTTTTTTATTTACTAAAATGTAATTTTTCTTGACTTTAAGTTTTTAATAGTATATAATAGTTGTGTTAAGTTCGTATCTCACAAGCATACTATGTTTTTTTGGAGAATGTTGATACTTAACTCTTATCCCAGTGAACTTTTTAATTTTATGTATTGGAGTGTTGAGATGAAGGAAAATTTATTTGGCGAATTAAGCGTTATCGGCATGAGAGGTTGCGAGGATTTCACCGCTCAGGTTGATTCATACCTAAAAGAATGGAGAAGCCATGACCAGGAAACGTCATATCTTGTTGACTGCTCCTGTCCCAGATTCGGAAGCGGAGAAGGAAAGGGAAGCATTCACCAGTCCTTGCGCGGTAATGATGTTTATATTATTGCAGACGTATTCAATCACGGTATAACCTACAATATGTATGGTATGACCGTTCCCATGTCTCCCGACGATCATTTTCAGGATATAAAGCGTGTAATCGGCGCTATCGGAGGTAAGGCTCGCAGAATCAGCGTTATTATGCCTATGCTTTACGAGGGAAGACAGCATAAGCGCTCAGGCAGAGAATCTCTTGACTGCGCTCTTGCTCTTCAGGAGCTGGTTAACATGGGTGTTACAAACCTTATTACCTTTGATGCTCACGACCCCAGAGTTCAGAACGCAATTCCTTTAAGCGGTTTCGAAAACGTTCGCTCTTCCTACCAGATGATAAAATCGCTTCTCAACACATATGACGATATCAATATTAATCCCGACAATCTTATGATTATCTCTCCCGACGAGGGCGGAATGGCAAAATGTATGTACTACTCCTCGGTTATGGGAATTGACCTCGGTATGTTCTATAAGCGCCGTGATTACTCCGTAATAATTAACGGTAAAAACCCCATAGTTGCTCACGAGTATCTCGGACGTGACGTTGCAGGAAAAGACGTTATCATTATCGACGATATGATATCCTCCGGCGACTCCGTTATAGACGTTGCACAGCAGCTTAAGGATAAGGGCGCCAGCCGTATATTCGTATTTGCAACCTTCGGTCTGTTCTGCAACGGTCTTGAAAATATGGACAAGGCTTACGCTGACGGAGTATTTACAAAAATATTCACAACAAACCTTGTTTACAGAACTCCTGAGCTTCTTTCGAGAGAGTGGTACGTTGAGGTTAATATGTGCAAATACGTTGCATACATAATTGACACTCTCAACCACGACCGCACAATCAGCCAGCTTCTTGACCAGTCAAAGAAAATCCACGCAAAGCTTGACAGATATAATAAGAATAAAAAGTAATACATAATAGGTTTTATATCGGCTCTTGAGTTTTTACTTGGAGCCGATATAATTCTAAAGTAATAAATTCGGGGAGAAAAAATGAGAATTACACTTGAATCGGATTACGCCTTACGAATACTGACGGTTATTGCGGAGAGGTCGGACCTTATAGATGCTGCGACTATATCCGAAAAAACCTCAGTTACACAGCGCTTTGCATTAAAAATTCTTCGCAAGCTTGTGCTGGGCAATCTTGTATCCTCAACAAAAGGCGCAAAGGGTGGTTATAAGCTTAAAATCCCCGCAGAAAAAATAACGCTTAAAGAGGTAATAGAGCTTATTGATGGGCCTATTGCAATCGTGAGATGTCTTGACAACAGTGAATGCTGTTCTATGAACAGTGACAAATCTGCCTGTATTTATCATCATATTTTTGACAAAATCAGCTTTGACCTTGCAAAAAAATTAAGTTCGGTAACAATAGCTGACGTTATAAACAAAACCTATTCTATATAAATTATTAAAGGATATTTGTTATGGCAATTCGTATTGACGGTAAACTTGTATCAAGCAAGATAAGAGAAGAGGTAAAGGGAGAGGTAAGTAAACTAACCGATAAGGGAATAAAGCCAGCCCTTGCTGTTATTCTCGTAGGAAATGACCCTGCGAGCGCTGTTTACGTAAGAAACAAACAGAAGGCTTGCTTGGAAACAGGTATAGAGCCCCATCAGATAACCTTACCCGAGGAAACAGAAGAAAGGGAGCTTTTGGATATAATAGATAAGCTGAACCGTGACGATGATATCCACGGAATACTTGTTCAGCTCCCACTTCCTAAGCATATTTCCTCCGAAAGAGTTATTGAGGCGATTTCTCCAAAAAAGGACGTAGATGCCTTTTCACACGACAGTGTTGGTAGAATTATGGAAGGAAAATACAGTTTTCTTCCTTGCACACCTGCCGGTGTAATGGAGCTTCTTGCTCATTATAACGTAGAGGTCGAGGGAAAAGAATGTGTAGTAATAGGTCGAAGTAACATCGTAGGTAAGCCTATGGCTATGCTTTTACTTAACAAGAGCGCTACGGTTACCATATGTCACTCAAAAACGAAAAATCTCCCCGAGGTATGTAAGAGAGCGGATATAATTGTTTGCGCCGTAGGCAAAGCCGAATTCCTTACCGCTGATATGGTTAAGCCGGGCGCCGTAGTTATCGACGTGGGCATCAACAGAAACTCAGAAGGGAAGCTTGTCGGTGACGTAAAATTTGACGAAGTAGAGCCTATCGCATCTATGATTACACCGGTTCCCGGAGGTGTCGGCCCTATGACTATTGCTATGCTTCTTAAAAATACTGTGACCAGTGCAAAAGGTACGTAATTTTTTCGTTTAATATAAAATATTGGAAAAAAGCACTTGACAAATATTCTATAATAGAGTATAATGTACGAGGCTCGGTAAGTTTTTTACTTAAACGAGTATATTTTGAGATTATATCTCTTTGCAGAGCGAAGGGAGGGGAAATAGAAATGGCAGAAATCAGAGTAAAAGAAAATGAAACTCTTGACAGCGCGCTTCGTCGTTTTAAAAGACAGTGCGTTAAATCCGGTGTTCTTTCCGAACTCCGTAAAAGAGAGCATTATGAGAAGCCCAGCGTTAAGCGTAAAAAGAAGTCTGAGGCAGCAAGAAAGCGTAAGTATAAGTAATTCGTTATAAAATATACGCATTCAATAAAAACAAGAGAGCTTCACATTGAAGCTCTCTTGTTTTTTTTGCAATTCAAATTAAGTAAAAGCGTTTTTTAGTATTCGTTTATGACAGCTTTTCTGTAATCTCTCGGGGACAAACCTGTGCATTTTTTGAATATTTTTGAGAAATAAAAGCAATCGGCAAAGCCGCAAAGCCCCGCAACCTTCTCAACACTGCCAAAGGTTCTTTGAGTCAAAAGCTTTTTTGCCCGTTCTATTCTTAATTTGGTCATATATTCAAGCGGGGTACATAAAAGCTCCTCTCGGAAGCATCGCCTGAAATAGTCAACGTTAAAACCAAGATTACGCACCTCCTCCGAGATGCTGAATTTTGCATTAGGTATATTTTCGTAAATTTTGTTCTTAATCTTTACAACAAAATCATACTTAAAATCTTTTTCGAGATATTTTTTCATGTATTCGCAAAGAAGGTCCAGTAGCTTATCTGCAATCTTAACGAAATTAGTTTCCTTTTCGCTGACAATTTTTTTTAGCATTAAGAAAATATTCCGCATACTGCCGTCGTGGTCGTGAACTATCGCACTGTCGTAAAAATCCATATCTATGGCTTTCAAATATATATCCATATAATTGGTGCCGCCGGAACCTGAATGAGGTGTATTGGGCGGGATTATCATAATATCCCCCTCAGTGACATCAATAACTTTTTCGCCCAAATTAACCTTCATTTCCCCTTGTAACACCAGTGTTATTTCATAGTTTTCGTGAAAATGAGGGTTAAATTTTGAAATTATGGTTGATTCGTTTACGTCAATAAGTTGCATAACCCACCGCCTCCTTTACGAAAGAGTTTAACATAAAAAGTCGGTTTTGTCAATATTCTTAGTGCTTTTATACATTCCTAAATTTTGTAGATAATGATATTATTAAAACGTAAATCTATAAAAATGAGGTGTAGCTATGAAAAAATTAGTTATGACAGGACCTAAAAAAAGCACTCTAATCGACGTCGAAATGCCAAAAATCACAAAAGGAAACGAAGTGATTGTAAAGCTTAAGTACTGCGGCGTTTGTATGTCCGAGCATTACAACTGGTCCGTTGCAAAAGAAGGCGCAACCTTTGGTCACGAGCCTGTAGGAACGATTTATGCCGTAGGAGCCGACGTAAAAAGCTTTAAAGTTGGCGACAGAGTCAGCGGTCTTTTTAACGGAAATGCCGAATACGTAATTGCCGACGAAGGTATGGTGTTCAAGATTCCCGATAATATTTCCGACGAGGACGCAACCCTTGAGCCTCTCTCCTGCTTAATCAGTGCAGTCAGCAAAGCGAGAATACATATGATAGGAGAAAAGGTTGCGGTTGTAGGCTGCGGTTATATGGGCTGCGGGGCTATAAGCCTTCTTAAGCTCAGAGGCGCATATGTTGTTGCGGTTGATATCAGAAGAGAGTCCCTTGAAGATGCAAAAAGATGCGGAGCAGACGAAATTTACACTCCCGACGAGCTTCCTGCTCACTATTTCTACACAGTTGGCGGCGGTCTTAATTTTGAAGGTGAGCCAGGTGGATTCTCTATGGTTATGGAATGGGGCGAAACCTCAGAATCCCTCGACCTCGCTATAAATATGACGAGAATGTGCGGTCAGCTCTGTATCGGCGCTTACCACACAGGCGGAAAGCGCTTGGTTGACGTTCAGCAGCTTAACGTAAAGGCAATCGATTGCCTCAGCACACACCCAAGGGAAACCGATATGAGCATAATCGGCTGCCAGAGAGCTGTCAGAATGCTCAGTGACGGCACTTGGAATTTCAAAGGTCTTCCCACCAAAATATATCCTATTACAATGTTTGACAATGCTCAGGGCGAGCTTGAAACCAAGTATGGCAGGTATATGAAGGCTCTTGTAGATTTTGAAAGCACTGATTTTGAGCCTTATATAATCAACGGTTAATCAGCGGGGAAGAATTATGAAAATAGCTATTGGAAACGACCACGTTGCAACCGAATTAAAGGCGCACATCGCAAAATACCTTGAAAATAAAGGGCACACGGTGGTAAATTTCGGAACCGACAGCCCAGAGCGTACAGATTATCCTATATACGGTGAGCGAGTAGCGCGAGCTGTTGCTTCCGGTGAATGTGACTTAGGAGTTCTTATATGCGGAACCGGTATCGGAATATCCCTTGCCGCCAACAAGGTAAAGGGAATCAGGGCGGCTGTTTGCTCCGAGCCTTATTCCGCAAGACTCACGCGACAGCATAACAACGCTAATATTATTGCCTTTGGCGCCAGAGTTGTAGGTCAGTCTGTAGCGGAAATGATTGTAGACGAATTCTTAAACGCCGAATTTGAGGGTGGCAGACATCAAGCAAGAATCGATATGATATCAGCCATTGAGAACGGAGATTAAACTATGTTCAGAATTGGTATAGACATCGGCGGTACTAAAATTAACATAGGTATTCTGGATTTTGATAGCAAAAAGCTTGTAGATTTCCGCAAAATAGCAGTAAAAGCGGTAAACTCTATTACTGAAAGCATTAAAGGTACGGTATTGGAGCTTTGCAGTGCTAATGGAATTTCCATTAGTGATATTACCGCCTGTGGTATAGGAATTCCGGGGACGGTGTCGGGAGACGGTAAAAAAATAATTAAAGCTCCTAATATTTCTATACTGACCGATACGTTAGCCGAGGATTTGGAAAAAGAATTATCCGTTCCGGTGATTCTTGTTCAAGATTCAAGAGCTGCCGCTTACGGAGAGTATATAGCTTCGGGAGAAAAATATAAAACCCTCGTTTGCGTAACCCTCGGCACGGGAATCGGAACAGGAATTGTTATGAACGGGAAAATTTTCTCTGGAAGTCTTGGCGCAGCAGGTGAGCTTGGGCACCTTCCTGTAAAAGAAAACGGGAGGCCCTGCGGCTGCGGTAAACGAGGCTGTCTTGAAAAATACTGCGCTGGCGGCGGACTTGATATAACCGCAGCTGAAATTCTTGGAGAAGGGAAGAATGCGCACGATTTATTCAATGCAGCAAAATCAGAAAACAGCGATGCCGTAAGGGCAATAAATGAGGCTATTCTTATGCTTGGCGGCGGACTTGTATCAATCATAAATCTGCTATCTCCTGACTGTATCCTGTTCAGCGGCGGACTTTCCGCACAAGAAGATTTATATCTTAATCCACTTATAGAATATATAAAAGCACACTGCTATACAGCAGGGGAAATGCCTGAGCTACGTAAGGCGGAATTGGCTGAATTTTCACCGCTTTACGGCGCAGCATTCGTTCCGAAAGAAATAAAAGGAGCTCCCCCTATGCTCCGATTAACCAAGGCTCCGATGCTCTCGGCATCTATTATGTGCGCTGATATTCTTAATCTCGGAAATTCTCTTGAAGAAATCAAGAGGTCGGGAATAGAATATTTACACTGCGATATTATGGATAATCATTTTGTCCCCAATTTAATGATGCCGATGGAGTTCCTTAACAAAATCAGACCCGCTACCAATATGCCCTGCGATTTCCACCTTATGACGGAGAAGCCCGAAACCGTAATCGAAAAGCTCGACGTCAAGGCAGGAGATATTATATCCATTCATTACGAAAGCACACCGCACGTTCAAAGGGTAATAACACTGATAAAAGAGAAGGGAGCAATGGCAGCCGTTGCGATAAATCCCGCAACTCCTATTTCAGTTCTTGAAGAAATTATTACCGAGCTTGATATGGTCCTTATTATGTCTGTAAACCCCGGATTTGCAGGTCAAAAAATCGTGCCTACGAGCTTTGAGAAAATCAGAAAAATGAAAAAGTATCTCTCACAACGGGGACTTGACAATGTTTTAATCGAGGTTGACGGAAATTGCAGCTTTGAAAACGTACCGAAAATGTACGAAGCTGGAGCTGATATATTCGTCGTTGGAACGTCAAGCGTATTCAAAACGGGACTTACTATCGAAGAAGGCGTTAGAAAACTTCGGGAAACCCTTATATAACTTTATAAAGCAAAAAAAGGAACAGGTTTTAAACTCCTGTTCCTTTTATGTTAGAGCAATAGGAATATTCCTTTACTTAATGCGCCGCAAAAGGCGAACAAGCAGAGTGGGGAATTATTTCATTGCAGCTCTGATGGATTTAACCCATTCTCTTACAGTGTTCATCTCCTCCTCGGAAACCTTCTTGAGGAACTTGAAAGGAAGACCACCCTTTACGTAAAGAATGTTATCGTCGATTACATTGGAATCGTTAGTCTTTGTCATCTCTACGATAGAAGCAGCATTTTCGGGAGTACCGTCAATAATAAATGCTACGTTAGCGGTAACGCTTTTCTTAAGGGATCTTGCAAACCTACAAAACGCCTCAGGCATATTAGATTTAGCGGTAGCTACGATTACAACAAGACGCTCGCCGTCGCAGTTATATGCAGGGGGAATTACATCTGTAGCTTTATCTGCTTCGATAAGCTTTGTAACCTCGTCTGCAATTGTAAGAAGCTTACCCTTGTTTGTGTGTGTAAGAACTCTCATTCTCATAATCAATAAATCCTCCGATTTTTATATTACGGGAATATTATACCATATTTTCAAAAGAAAAGCAAGTGTAATGGATATTTATATGTTAACAATCGGTAAAGTTATTCAAACAGCAAAATGGCATTTTAAGAAAAAGCGGTATTATTAAAAGAAGGGTAGGTGACCCTAAAAATTATAATCCAATTATACAAAATCAAAATTTTGTATAATTGAGGGTAGCCAAAAAGCCTAATATAAGCATATATTTTAACTTTTAATGCTTATTTTGTTTATAAGTGTTGTTTTTATGACCAATCCGCTCATTTCGCATTTTTAAATCAAACGAGAAAATAAATGTTATTATTTGTAACTATTAGGAATAACCGATTATTAACGTTTGCTAATTTAACTTAAAACAGACCTACATCTTATCCATATTCTTTTTGTGCTGTTTGCGCTATTCAATGAACTCCAATATTTTACACACATGACCACCACATCTATAAATTAAATATTCGATTTAATAAATAAAAGGAAACACTTGAAATAGTTTATAAATTCGTATATAATATTACTGTTAACAGGCCAAAAAACAAATTATCAAAAATCAAAGGCTGAAATTAAAGCCAAAAATAGGGAAGACTCTTCCCTATTTTTATATTGATAAATAACCTTTTATTTGCTACAATTTAGCGAAAAAAGTAAAAAAATTCACTAAAATATCGTAATTTTCATTATTTTATGCTGTTTTGGGCGTATTTCTTCGCCTTTTAAGGTACTTTTGGCGTGTGGCTTCTCCACCCCTTATATGCCG
>CAJGCM010000021.1 GCA_904501765.1 uncultured Clostridia bacterium
GAAACTCTTTTACACTTTCTTTCCTCAAAGGGCATATACGTGTCAAGCGGCTCCGCTTGCTCTTCAAATTCTCATAAATCCCACTCGGCCGCCCTGTTGGCCTACGGAAAAAGCTCTGAAGAGGCGGATTCTTCCATAAGAATAAGCATTTCCAAAGCGAACACCGAAGAGGATGCCGAGCGCTTTATATCGGCGCTGCGCGAGGGGATATCAAGTCTTGCGAGGACGTCCTTATGATACAGCTAAATATAATAACCGTCGGCACTCTTAAGGAGGATTACCTAAAAGAGGCTCTCGCCGAATACAAAAAAAGGCTTTCACAATACGCAAGAGTTGAAGAAATTTCAATAAAGGAAGAGCTTATAAGAAACGAAGAGGACAGAGCGCAGGTTGCCCGCGCCCTTGATGCCGAAGGAGAAAAAATACTCTCTCTTTTACCTAAGGACGCATATAAAATCGCACTATGCGTTGAGGGACGGCAGTTTGATTCCCCCGCTCTCGCAGGGATAATCAGCGAAGCCTCGGACAGAAGCGGAAAAATCGCTCTGGTCATAGGCTCCTCACACGGCTTGTCCGACAAGGTGAAGGCTGAAGCTAACCTAAAGCTCTCGCTGTCAAAGCTCACGTTCCCCCACCAGCTTATGCGAGTTATTCTTTACGAAACCCTTTACCGCTCATTTACAATAATTGCGGGGAAAAAATATCATAAATAAAAAACTGCCTATGCTGATTTTCGCAACCGAATGCGACCGTCTTCAGCATAGGCAGTTTTATCTTTATATTATCTCATTGGGGAAGACTCTCGTCATAGAGTGGTTGGAATACCTTGTATCTCCCGTGACCTCTTTTATTACCTTTATAAAATCGGGCACCTCGAAGCTCTCTTCTCTGCTTTCAAGCTCCACCTCCATAATACAGCTGCTTTTCCATAGGGGGTAAAGGTCAAACTCTAAGGTTTTCCCCTTATAAAGGAAGGTGTATCTTGTTTTAAGAATGGGCGTTGTAGTTTTATCTATTTTCTTCGACAAGCGGCAAAACTCCTCTTCGGAAATTCTGTCCTCACACTCTATAACGGACATTTCGTCAATGCGCTGCTTTGTGTTTTCGGTATACTCCACGTCACCTCCCGCAAAGGCTCTTTTTCTTATACGGTGAGTTGCGCCGCTTTCGGTATTTTCAAGATAAATTTGCAGAATTTCGCTTTTTGTAAAGCCTTGCATTTTTGCCAAATCACTCTCACTCGGCTTCTCAATTATATATTTTCTCTCTATTTCCGTTTGAATACTCATATATACCTCCGTGTGTAAGGCTATAACCTTTCACTCCTAAAATTCGACTGCGCCCAAAGTTCTGCCGCCAGACGAGAGCGCCTGCCTATATGACGACTATATTGTACCACCTTTTTATGAATTTTTCAATAAAATCGGTGCGGCTTTACCTTTTTTTGTTTAAAATTTTGCTTTTTCGGTGGTTTTTCCGTTTTTCTTATTGACTTAAACGATTTGTTATGTTAAAATGTATGGGTAAATATATGTTTTTAACTTACCACGGAGGTTTTCCTATGGAAGAAAAAATTATAAACGAAGAAAAAGAAATTAACAATAACGATATTATTGACACTGCTGAGGACGTTGTTGAAATTGCCAACGTAGTGGAAGCTGAGGCTGAAATTGCCGCTGAGAAGGACGCTCCTGCGGCAGAGGTTGCAGAAAGCACTGATGCTGCCACCGAGGAAGCAGAGACTATCGCCGAAGAGAGTGACAAAGCTGATGTGGCCGAGGGTGACGTTGCTACCGAAGAGGACAAGGCAGCTGACGAAGCAGAAAACAGCGCTCCCGCTGAGTTGTCTGATGACGAATATTTTGAAATGACGGGACTTACTCCCGCACAGAAGAGGCGCCGTGAAATTTGGGATAAAATTACCACCGGTATTCTTATCTTCCTTATGTCTTCTCCCTTCCTTATTCTTGCTTATATCTTCATTTGGTTCATAGTTAATATCACATCAAGATAATAAATACATAACAAAGGGCGCAGTGAGCTTTTTAACTCCTGCGCTCTTTTTTCTTTGCGAATAAGGCGGGGCGAGTTAAATACCGGCAGGTGCGATATTTCCTGAAAAGGAGTAATACACATAGCCGCCCAAAACACAGGAAACGCCATTTATAAAGCGGAGCGAGCTGACAAGCTACGGCCGGATTCACCAAGCGAGTGGCGCAGATAAAAATATTAGGTGGCGCAAAAAATACGACTCGGATTTTGATTTATCCGAGCCGTATTTTTATATATCAGAATTACGCCTTAGGTGCTGCGTCCTTCATAGAGAAGTCGGGTCTGCCCTTCTTATCGATGCCCATATACTTAACTCTTACAGCATCGCCAACCTTTACGACGTCCTCAACCTTTTCAGTTCTCTTATACTGCAGATTTGAGATATGAACCATACACTCCTTGCCGGGAGCATACTCAACGAATGCACCGAACTCCTTTATGCTGGTTACAACGCCGTCATAGGTTTCGCCTACAACAGGCTCGAATACGATAGCCTCGATAATAGCCTTTGCCATATCTGCTCTTTCACGACCGACTGCCGCAATAAATACGGTTCCGTCGTCGTTGATGTCTATCTTTGCGCCTGTGTCTGCTACTATCTTCTGGATAACCTTTCCACCGCTTCCGATAACCTCACGAATCTTATCGGGGTTTATCGTCATGCTTATCATTTTGGGAGCATACTCGGAAACCTCTTCCCTGGGCGCAGGAATTGCCGCAAGAAGAATCTTGTCAATAATTTCATCTCTTCCCTGGTGAGTTGTTTCAAGAGCACGCTTGATTATCTCAGGTGTAAGACCGTCTACCTTAAGGTCCATCTGAATAGAGGTGATACCCTTGTGAGTACCTGCTACCTTAAAGTCCATATCGCCGTAGAAGTCCTCAAGACCCTGAATGTCTATCATTGTATCCCAAGAGCCGTCCTCTGCGGTGATAAGTCCGCAGGAGATACCTGCAACGGGAGCCTTAATCGGTACGCCTGCATCCATAAGAGCAAGTGTGGAGCCGCATACGGAACCCTGAGAGGTGGAGCCGTTAGAGCTTACAACCTCGGACACAAGACGGATTGCATAGGGGAACTCCTCCTCGGAGGGAAGAACGGGAACTAGAGAACGCTCTGCAAGCGCTCCATGTCCTATCTCACGTCTGCCGGGAGAACGAAGAGCCTTCGCTTCACCTGTTGAGTAGCCGGGCATATTGTAATGGTGCATATAGCGCTTAGTATCCTCATCGTCAAGCCCTTCAAGCTTCTGAGCTTCAGAAAGAGTGCCGAGGGTTGCTATGGTGAGAACCTGTGTCTGTCCTCTTGTGAAAAGACCTGAGCCGTGAACTCTCGGAATTACGCCAACCTCTGCTGCGAGAGGTCTTATTTCGTCCATACGTCTGCCGTCTACACGCTTCTTGTCAACGAGGAGCCAACGACGAACTATCTTCTTCTGAATCTTGTAGATAAGCTCGGGAAGAACTACCTTGATGTCAGGATACTTTTCTTCAAATGTTGCTACGATATCGTCCATTATAGGCTGCATTTTAGCATCTCTTACGTTCTTATCGTCTGTATCAAGAGCTTCCATAACAGCAGCCTCGCAATATGCGAAGATTTCGTCGAACATATCGTGGTCAAGCTCACCCGAGGGATAGGAGAACTTAGGCTTACCGATTTCAGCAACGATACCGTTGATGAAATTAACTATGCCCTTGATTTCCTCGTGAGCCTGCATAATAGCATCGTACATTACGTCGTCTGCTACCTCGTTAGCTCCTGCCTCAATCATAACTACCTTCTCAAGAGAAGCAGCAACTGTAAGCTCAAGGTCGGAAACCTTTCTCTCTTCAGCTGTGGGGTTAACTACAATCTTACCGTCAACAAGTCCCATAAATACGCCGCCGATAGGACCATTCCAAGGAATGTCGGAAATAGAAAGGGCAACAGACGCACCTATCATAGCCGTTATTTCGGGGGAGCAATCGGGGTCTACTGACATAACGGTAAGGAGAAGAGAGATATCGTTACGAAGGTCCTTGGGGAAAAGGGGACGTACGGGACGGTCAATAACTCTGCCTGCAAGAACTGCCTTTTCACTGGGCTTTCCTTCTCTTTTAAGGAAGCCACCGGGGATTTTGCCTACCGCATACATTTTTTCGTCATAGTCTACCGACAAGGGAAGGAAATCTATTCCCTCTCTGGGAGCTGCGGATGCTGTAGCGCAGCAAAGAACGGTTGTTTCGCCGTAATGAACGAGAGCAGAGCCGTTTGCAAGGCCTGCAATTTTGCCTGTTTCAACTACGAGGGGTCTGCCTGCTAATTCATACTTGTACACCTTGTAGCTATCAAAGGTTTTGAAATTTTCTACCATTTTGTTTTCCTCCATTTTCTTTTTTCTCGGGGGAGAACATAGCACTTAAATATTCGCCGAAAAAAGCTTCCGACACATATTTAACTGCTACTTCCTCCGCCCTTTTTGTTTTCTTTGTTTTCGCAACAAACGGGAACGAATACAATAAAGCCTCCGTCCCCGTTTATCGCCTTCGGGCTTATGACCCTGTGCGAGAAATTACTTTCTCAAGCCAAGCTTCTTGATAACTGCTCTGTATCTTTCGATATCCTTCTTTGCGAGGTAGTTAAGAAGCTGCTTTCTGTGTCCAACCATCTTGGAAAGACCTCTCTGAGAATGGAAATCCTTAGGATTCTTCTTCATATGCTCAGTGAGAGCATTGATTCTGTCTGTAAGGATAGCAATCTGAACCTCAGGCGAACCTGTGTCATTCTCGTTGATTTTGAATTCCTCAATGATTGCAGTCTTTGTTTCCTTGCTTATCATTTTTCTTCACCTTTCTTATATTTTTGCCTGATGCTGCGTTGTGCGCGGGTGAAAAGCGCAAACCACGTTACAGGATTATCCCATAACGGAGTGAGGCCATACGCAAAACGAAGTCATAGGTCCTTTGGCATTATATCACAAAGTTTTAAAAAAGTAAATAGTTTTTGAAAAATATTTTTTATTTACTTATTATATGCGATTTTGCAAATGTAATATTGATTATTCGGCGCAGTATGGAGCGAGGACTTAATGCGATTCTCTCTTTTGAAGCTTCTCAAGGAGTCCCCAGAGGGCTTTCGCTCTGTGGCTGATTTTGTTTTTCTCCTCGTCGGTCATCTCACCGACCGTCCTCACCTCTCCCTCGGGGCGGAAAATGGGGTCGTATCCAAAGCCGCCGCTTCCGTGGCGCTCGGTGGTTATCTCGCCGTACATATAGCCCTCGCAGGATACAAGCTCACCATTTGGGAAGCATATAACCATAGCGCAGGTATAGTGGGCGGTTCTGTCCGACTTGTCCTTAAGCTTCTCAAGTAGAAGGTCGTTATTTTTCTCGTCATCTCCGTGGTCGCCCGAAAATCTGGCGCTGTATATTCCCGGTGCGCCGCCAAGGGCGTGAGCGCAAATTCCGCTATCGTCAGCCAGGGTAGCGCAGCCTGAAATTTCAGCTATTTCCCTTGCCTTTTTCTCTGCGTTTTCAAGGAAGGTTTCTCCGTCCTCAACGGTTTCGTGGAATATGCCCTCCTCCTTCATAGACACTATCTCGTCGAATTTTTCGCCAAGTATTTTCTTTATCTCGTATATTTTATGCTTATTTCCCGACGCTATTATCAGCTTCATAATTCTCCACGGTCCTTATCTTTAAAATTCAAGTTTTTCGGTGATTTATATTATAAGCGCATAGCGCTCTTTTGTCAAGGGGGAGCGGATGGTGAGTCGGCTATTTATGAGCTACTCGCAACCTGCCGATAGCTTAATCAGAAATTCAAAAAAACAGAGGGAAAAATTTCAAAAAGCCCTTGACAAAGTCTGCGCAAGTAGTTATAATAGGGTGTATGATTTTGCGTGTTATAGCCTAAACTATGCCCAAAATCAGGAATCGGGGTCACGCCCGAGTCCAAAAATATGCGCGGAGGTATTGGTTTGAAGCTCGATTTAAGACCGCTTTTAGCCGGGGATAAGCTCTTATGCTTTGATTATGAATTATCCCTTGATACCCTATCGCAAGACCCCACCAGTTTTCTTTATGGCGTAAGTTTTCCTTCTCCCCTGAAGGTTACGGGTGATATCACCAACACCGCCGGTTATATGAGATTGCATCTTTCCTGCAATACGGAATATTCCTCCTTTTGCGCAAGGTGCCTATCTCCCGTAAGCGGCAGTTTCACTCTTAATCTTGAGAAAACCGTAGCCACCAGGAATATGCTGGATGAGCTTGACGAGGATTCCATAGACGATTATGCTTTAATCGAAGACGGGTTCCTTGAGATTGACGATGAGCTGCTCGGTCAGCTGGAAATGGAATTTCCCTCAAGATTCCTCTGCAGTGAGGATTGCCTTGGGCTTTGTCAGAAATGCGGAAAGAATTTGAACGAGGGGGACTGCGGCTGTCCTGCTCACGAGCCGGACCCAAGACTCGCTCCCTTGAAAAAGATTCTTGAGCAAATGAAAGCAGAAGAAAATAAATAATTAACATAAAGAGAATGCCGTGACGGCATACTCGCATCAGGAGGTATACAACGATGGCAGTTCCTAAGAGAAAGGTTTCTCATTCGAGAAAAATGAAAAGACGTTCAAGCGTTTGGAAGCTTGAGGCTCCCACTAACCTTGTAAAGTGCCCCCAGTGTGGCGAATACAATCTTGCTTACAGAGTTTGCAAGGCTTGTGGCTACTACAAGGGCGAAGAGGTTATTGCAAAGAACGAAGCAGCTAAATAATTTTATTTACGCTAAATTAGAGGTTCTTTTATGTGCCAAGGTAAAAGGCGCGGGAAATTCCCGCGCCTTTTACCTTTTTTGTTTTTCTGTGGGTTCCTATTCCTTTGACAGGTATCCCGTTTCTGTGGTTTTCCTATTCCCCTGACAGATATCCCATTTCTGTGATTTTCCTATCCCCCTGACAAGCATCTTGTCAGTCTGACGAGAGCAATATTTTTCCTGCCTCTGCCACGCTTTCGGCTATATAGGTTGCGCCTTCAGCTGTCAGCTCCTCGGCTGTGCCAAAGCCATAGGTGACTCCAAGGGAATCTATCCCGCAAAGGCGAGCGCCCTCGACGTCGTATTTCGTGTCGCCTACGAGAATGCACCTTCCCTTCTCTTCTTCCTTTATCCCTGCCGCTTCCATAACGTAGGATAGAACCTGACTTTTACTGTCACGGCTATGGTCAAGGGTGGCAGCGCCTATAAAATCAAAAAACTCGTGTATGCCGAACAGGCGCAGAATTTTGTGGACGAAAACCTCGGGCTTTGAGGTTGCGACAAGGAGCTTCTTGCCCTTTGCCTTCAGCTCTGAAAGCAGCTCCTTTATGCCGGGATAAAGCTCGTTTTCACGCCAACCGTATACGCTGAAATATTCTCTGAAGGTGGCTACCGCCTGCGCCGCCTCCTCCTTCGTCATTGAATACTCCCTCTCCCAGCTTTCAATAAGCGGCGGTCCTATAAAACGACAGAGCAGCTTTTCGTCACCGTAATCCACTCCCAGCTTTCGGAAGGCGTATACAAAACCGTTTACAAGTCCCAGAGCAGGGTTCGTCAGAGTTCCGTCAAGGTCGAAGGCTATATATTCGTAATTTTTCATTCTTCCCTCTCAAATTCCGTAATTTTCTGCTATTTCCCGAAGCATCCCCTTAAGCTCTTCCCTTACGTATGCGGGCTCGATTATTTTCATATCCGCCCCGAAGCTCATAATCCATGAAAAGAAGGTAGGGCTTACCATAACCTTGATTGCGGCTCTGAAGCCGAAGTCGGTTTTCAGCATAGTCACGTCCATACCGAAGCGGTCTATTATAACCCCCGCAAGTCTTTCCTTGGCTTCAAGGGTTACAAGCTCCTCCCTGCCTCCGTACATTCCAAATATTTTTCGGCTGTAATCGGCGGCGTTAAGCTTATATGCCATTGACAGAGCGGAAGGCTCGGTGTTGGAAATCACCGTCTTATACATTTTATCAACTCGAAAATTCTTGATTCCGCCAAAGTCCTCGTCATATCCAACGAGATAATAATTCTCGTCGTTCCACACAAGGCACTTCGGGCTCACGTTATATATTTTCCCGTCGTGACGGAAAACCCTTTTCCCCGAGGAATTATAGTCAAAATACGAAAAGCTTATTCTGCGGCTTTCATTTATTGCTTTATGTATGGTGTCTACCGTATAGACGGCGGCTGAATTTTCGGTTTTTGCTCTTCCCTCAACTATAACCTGTCGGGATAGCTCCTTTGCGCCACGGCTGCCTGCAAAAAGCTTAAGCTTTTCAATAAGGACTCGGCTTCGCTCGGCGGTTATAAATTTAGACGCCTGTATTGCATCAACGAGCATTTTCAGCTCGGGAAGCTCGAATATTCTCTCGCCGACGGTATAGGCGGGCGGCTTTCCGCTCAAGCGGATTACGGGAAAGCCAAGCTCCTCCAATGCGGCAAAATCACTGTAAATGCTTTTCCTTTCCGCAGGTATGCCGTATCTTGCAAGCTCCTCTATAATTTCGTTCACGGTTATTCCGCACTCGTCGTCTGTGCGACGCATAAAAATTTCAATAAGTCTTACCAGCTTTAATTTCTGATTTTCACCCTTGGGCATAAAAAGACCTCCTCTTGGCTTTCCGTTTCTTCGGGAAGGTGTCGGATACTGTACGTTTATCGGTACAGTACTTTAATTGTAGCATTTCCGACGCTTTTTTGTCAAGAGGAGGTCTTTTATTTTATATGGCTTTTGATTTTCGTAAAGTTTTAATTCTGATATTTTCTTGTTAAATAGTAAGACCGAAGAGTCCTGCCGAGATAAAGAAATAAATAATGAGGCTGACTGCATCAACCAAGGTGGTTATAAAGGGGGACGCCATAACGGCAGGGTCAAGCCCTAACCTTTTAGCCAAAAGCGGGAGAGATGCACCAATTATTTTTGCGGTAAATATAGTGGCAAAAACCGTAAGGGCAACCGATGCGCCAACCGCTATTGTAACGGCTTCGTTGCCGAGGAGAAGTCTGTCTATCAGCATCACCTTTCCAAGCGCCACAGCCCCGAGGGACACGCCGCAAAGGAAGCCTACGCGCACTTCCTTCCAAAGCACAAGAAAAACGTCACGAACGGTTATTTCACCTACCGAAAGCGCTCTTATTGCGGTTACAGACGCCTGGCTTCCCGAATTTCCGCCCGTATCCATAAGCATAGGAACGAAAAGCACGAGAACCGGTATCAATGCGGATTCGAAAAATCCTAAAATCGTCCCCGATATTGTTGCCGAAATCATAAGGAGCAACAGCCATGGAATACGCGCCTTGAAAAGATTGAGCGCCGAGGTTTTCAGGTAAGGAGTTTCGGTGGGCGTTATCGCCGCCATTTTCGAAATATCCTCGTCTGTTTCCTCCTTCAAGACATCAATAGCGTCATCTACCGTTACTATACCTACGAGCCTTCCCTCGTTATCTACTATGGGAAGGGCGAGGAAGCCGTATTTTTCTATTTTTTGCGCTACTGATTCCTTGTCCTCGGTAGTAGTTCCGAATATTACGTTTTCATCCATAAGATTCGAAATTTTCTCCTCGGGGAGAGCTATCATAAGGCTTCTTGCGGTAACGATACCTAAAAGGTGCCTGTTTTTGTCGGTGACGTAGCAGGTATAGATGGTTTCCTTATCTATTGCGACCTCTCTTATGTGCGAGAGCGCCTCTCCGACGGTCATGTTCTTGGTCAGGCGAACGTATTCCACCGTCATTACCGTTCCTGCGGAGTCCTTTGGATACCGCAGGAGCTGATTTATAAGAGTTCTGTCCTTTGCGGAAGAATTTTTAAGTATTCTTTTAACCACGTTTGCAGGCATTTCCTCTATCACATCAACGGTATCGTCAAGATACATATCCTGAAGAACCTCGGAAAGCTCTCTGTCCGTGAAGCTCTGTATTATTTTCTGCTGAAGCTCTGCGTCGGTTTCTACAAAGACCTCAGCCGCATACTCCTTCGGCAAAATGCGGTAAAATATGTTTATATAGCTCTCGTCTATTTCTCCAAAAACGGAGGCTATATCTACCGCCTCAAGGGCGGCAATTTTCCCCTTAAGCTCGGAATATTTTTTCTCTCTTATGAGAGTTTCTATTTCCTCTGCCGAGGGCATCACAAGCTCTATAAGCTCGCCGCTTTCATTTAAGATTTCCTTCATTTTCTTCTCCTTCCGTCCTATAACGAAAAAAAGCATACCCAAAGGTATGCGAAAAGAAAGATTTTTCTCTTAATGGCGCAGGAGAACTTTGCCGAAAAAGGAGGAAAATCCGCAATTTTTCGCACAGGACTTATTTATTTTTTGTAATTTTGCGAGTATAATACTTCGACTGTCCGAATCCACGTTTTTTAACCTCCGTTTCGTATTTTCGGTTTACTTTAACACATTTTTTCTCCCTTGTCAATATATTTTTTTATTTTTCTTTGGCGATTACATTTTTTATACAGTCAAGGTTGCCGGCGCCCATCAACACAAGGCAATCCCATTCACGGCTGAAAATAGCTTCAAAGGCTCCATCACACCTTATATATTCACCCTTTCCCCGAGCCTCACCGACTGCATGCGCAAGGCTTTCGGCATCAATTCCGGGGATAGGCTCTTCCCTGGCTCCGTATATATCGGTTATAAGCGCAAAATCCGCCTTAGAAAGACTTTCGGCAAACTCACCGAAAAATGATTTCGTTCTTGAATAGGTATGGGGGCAAAAAACTACTCCTATATTCTTATACCCCCTATTACGCAGAGCTTCTATTGCTTTTCTGATTTCTGTCGGGTGATGGGCGTAATCGTAATATACGTCCCCCCGGCCTGAGCTTTTAATCAACTCCAGCCTTCTCGGTATTCCTTTAAATTCGGCAAGAGATTTAGCTATGCTCTCCGAAGGTACGCCCGCCCGAGATGCGGCGGCAAAGGCTGCTATGGCATTTGCGAAATTATGCTCGCCGAAAACAGAGAGGCTAAGATATATTTCCTTAAAGTCCTCCCCCTCCTTAAACCGAACGACTCCCTCGTTATCACTCCCCGCCTTTATTTCATATAGGAAATCGGCGTCACCTTTTCCGAATATGGCTACTTTCCTTTTTGCTTTCTCCGCTATGTGTCGGGTATTTTTATCGTCACCGTTTATTATTACCGCCCTCGACCGCTCTGCCGCATCAAGAAACGCCCCTATTATCTCCTCATCACTGCCATAGCAATCGGTATGGTCAAGCTCTGCGTTGAGCAAAAGACATAGGTCGGGGAAAAGCCTCAAAAACGACCTCTTATATTCGCACGCCTCCGTTATAAAAATTCCCGTCTTACCGTATAGCAGGGTTGAGCCGTGTCCTATATCGGCGCCGGATATTACGGTTGGTGAATATCCCGCATCTGAAAAGATTTTTGCTAACATTGCGGTGACTGTACTTTTTCCGTGGCTGCCCATAACGGTTATTTTTACCTCGTAGTCCTGCATCAGCGCACCTAAAAGCTCGGCTCTTGATATCACCGGAATCCCAAGCTCCTTCGCCTCCAGGTACTCCGCATTTTCACAGTCTATCGACAACGAATATACGAGAAGCGAGGGTAAGATTTTTCTCACGTTGCCACATTTGTGGGGCACAAAAACCTCCCCACCGAGGCATTCTATACGCAAAACCCCATCGCCCCTCACCGCATCGCTCCCGCAGACTCTGTACCCTCTGTATATAAGCAGCTCTGCCAAAGCGGACATTGATACTCCGCCGATCCCAAGAAAGTAAACCGTACCTTTATCGGACAAGATTTTTCTTATTTTTTCGACAGCTAATCCCGAATGCTCGACAAGCATTTACACCATTCTCCTTTCCGTTAACGGTTTATCCATTTTTTACCTAAAAAATTGATACAATTTCTTAATAAAATAACTTTTTTTAGCTGAATATTTTTCATATTCATAATGTATAATATACACATAAAAGATAAAATGTTACATTTTGAAAGGAACCACCGGTATGCATATTTCAGACATCAAAATCAGAAAATTCTTTGACGAAGGCCCTATGAAGGCTGTTGTTTCGGTAACCCTTGACGACTGCCTCGCAGTTCACGACATTAAGGTGATTTACGCAAGAGAGCGCTATTTCATAGTTATGCCCTCAAGGAAGAATCCCGACGGTACTTACAGGGACATAGTTCATCCCATTAATTCGGATTTCAGAGCAGAGCTTGAGAGAGCGGTTATCGACGCTTACCACGTTCAGCTTGTTGCCGCCGAGCACGATGCGGAATACGAAAGTGACGATACGCTTATCGTTTAATTTTACGTAAGAATATACTGAATTTCCCCAAGCAACCGAAGGAAGAGGCTGTCTCATTAAGAATTTAGCAAAATCAAAGTAAAACCGTAGAAAATACAGTAAAAACCTATAGTAGGCAAATTCTTAATGAGAACAGAATCGGGGGGCAAACGGATTTAGAGCAGAAATTGTCGTTCTCCGACCCGAAGGTGTATATACATACACCGAGAGGAAGGAAACGGCAATAGAATAAAAAATGATAAAAAAGAGGAAAACCGAAAGGTTTCAACCTTGTTTTTTCAGTTCCTATACATAAATCAAAAGGGGCATTGTGTTTTTTTCACAAAGCCTCTCGTTTTTTATTCGGTTATGCCTAAATGCGACAGCCCCTTCTTCTATTTTTCGGTTTATCACCGCTAAGTTCTTAAAGGCTGCAAGCTCATTTATGTATTTTTATTTCTCCTTACATAACAAAATACGGAGGCGGATTATGAAAATACTTATGGTCACGGATAAAATGGGAATAGGCGGCGCTGAAACTCATATAAAAATGCTCACAGAGCAGCTCATAGAAGCAGGACACAGCGTGACGCTGGTTTCTGCGGGAGGCGTTTTCTCCGACAAGCTCTCAAAAAAGGGCTGCAGGTGCATAAAGGCTCCTCTTGATAAAAGGACGCCCTCAGCTATACTGAAGGCGGCAAGGATATTAAAAAAAGAACTGCGCCTCTGTGACGTAGCGCACAGCCACAGCCGATTTACGTCAACACTTTTGTGTAAATTAAGGGGAAAAGGCAAATTTCCTCCTCTCATTTCGACGGCTCACCTTCCGTTCAGCCTATCACCGATTACACGTCACACTAAATGGGGGGACAAAACTCTTGCGGTAAGCTCTGACATACGTGAGTACCTTATTGAAAGCTACGGTATTGAGCCTCAAAATATAATTCTTACAAAAAACGGAATAAACACCCTGGAATTTAACGGCACCCCAAGCTCCGAGGGATATATAGTTCACGTATCGAGGCTTGACGAGGGCAGAAGTCTTACAGCAAAGCTGCTTTGCAAAATTGCACCAACCCTTCTTTCGGAATATCCTGAATATAAGATTCTGATAGTTGGTGACGGTGACCAAGCAGAAGAGATACAAGCATTGGCGAAAAACGCCAATATTGCGCTTGGATTTGCCGGGGTGCTACTCACGGGGGGAACAGGAGATGTTTTGCCATACCTATTGAAGGGAGATGTTTTCATAGGTGTGAGCCGAGCGGCTCTTGAAGCTATGGCAATAGGACTGCCTACTATAATTTCCGGCGATGAGGGCTTTGGCGGAATTGTATCAGAGGAAAAAATCACAGAGCTTGAAGCGGGGAATCTTTGCGCCAGAGGGTTCGACAAGCCATGCGAAGAAAAGCTTTTGTGCGAATTACGCCGTCTTTTTGATAATTCGGATTTAAAGAAAAGAACCGCATCTCTTTGCAAGAGGTTAGTTCTTGAAGGCTGGCGAGCAGAGGGTACGCTGGAAGATGCGAGTGTTGCATATATAAGCGCAAAAAACCCTCCTCGTGTATGCCTTTTGGGGTATTTCGGATATAAAAACTTTGGCGACGAGGCTACTTTAAAAATCGCCATCTCGCACCTTCGTTCAAGAGGCGTAAAGGTGATAAACATTCTTATGCGAAGGGGCGGGGAAAGCGAGGTAAGCGGCGTTGAGCGTTATGACCGTTTTTCCATGACCGATATTAAGCGAGCCCTTTCCTCCTCTGATATCCTTGCGCTTTGCGGGGGAAATCTTATCCAGAACGTTACCAGCAAGCGCTCACTTTTCTACTACTCTGCGGTAATATCTGCCGCAGACGCTATGAACAAAAGAATTATAGCTCTATCATCAGGCTTCGGGGAGATGGTTGGAAAGCGGGGCATGTGTGAGCTTGACCGCATACTTGCCGCCTTTGATTTTATAGGCGCAAGGACAAGCGAGGACAGAAGAAACGCCGAGCTTCATTCGACCTGCGAGGTAAGGCTTATGCCTGACCTGTGTTTCCTTTACAAGAGATGCGCTTCCACGGCAAAAAAAGACTTTTTTGTGATAATACCCTCGAAAAATTCTTCAATGGACACGGAATTTATAAGTCGGCTTTCCTGCGAAACGGCTCTTCTCCCGTTGGCCGTTCTGCTGAACGAAGAAGAGGACAGAAAAGCGGCAGCCGAGCTTTCGGATGCGCTGTCCATAGAATGTGTTACCGCAGTGAATGCTGATGCGCTGATAGCTCTGCTATCCTCTGCCCACTTTTCAATATCGGAGAGGCTACACGGCGGTATTTTCTCTTTAATATCTCACACGGTGTGTTACCTTTCCGAAAAATCACACAAAAACAGAGCCTTAATAACGGAAATTAGCGAAAGGTGCGAGAAGCTTTTCCTCCCCTCCCCTCTTCTGCCTCTGTCCCGCTTAGGAGAGGAATACCCAAGTACAGATACTTTAAGCGACGAAGACTTTACCCATCTGCTTTCCACACTTGAAGAAGAGGTAAGGTTGAATTTAGACGCCCTTTTCGGCGAAGAAATAAACTAATTTTTACCGCACACTTTACCAAGCTTTTACAAATAGCAAAAAGCGGAAGCTACGTATATTGAGCTTCCGCTTTTTTTATTTGATTTTATCAATATTCTGCATTTCCAACCGTTCTGGGATAAGGAAGAACGTCACGAATATTTGACACGCCTGTCAGGTACATAATAATTCTCTCGAATCCAAGACCGAAGCCTGCGTGCTTCGTTCCGCCGTATTTACGGAGATTCATATACCACCAGTAATCCTCTTCCTTAAGTCCGAGCTCTGCCATTCTCGAAGCAAGAATATCAAGCCTTTCCTCACGCTGTGAGCCGCCTATAATTTCGCCGACACCGGGAACTAAAAGGTCCATTGCGGCAACGGTTTTGCCGTCGTCATTAAGCCGCATATAGAACGCCTTGATGTCCTTAGGATAATCAATAAGGAATATGGGCTTATTGTATACACGCTCAGTGAGATATCTTTCATGCTCGGTCTGAAGGTCAACGCCCCAATATACGGGATACTTGAAGCTCTCCCCCGATTTCATAAGAATATCAACCGCCTCGGTGTAGGTAACCTTTGCGTAATCGGAATCACGGAGAGCTGTGAGCCTTTCTATGAGTCCTTTATCAACAAAGCTATTGAAGAAGGTAAGCTCCTGAGAGCATTTTTCCATTACGTGATTTATGATGTATTTTATCATATCCCAGGCAAGCTGCATATCGTCGTTAAGGTCTGCAAAGGCGATTTCAGGCTCTATCATCCAGAATTCAGCGGCGTGGCGGGCGGTATTTGAGTTCTCCGCACGGAAGGTAGGTCCAAAGGTATATATATTTCCGAACGCCATAGCATAGGTTTCACCCTCAAGCTGACCAGAAACCGTAAGGTTTGCGCTCTTGCCGAAGAAATCCTTTGAATAATCTATCTCACCGCTCTCAAGCCTTGGGGGATTTTCCATATCAAGAGTAGTCACTCTGAACATCTCTCCTGCTCCCTCGGCATCGGATGCGGTAATAATGGGAGTGTGAACGTAAACGAAGCCTCTTTCGTGGAAGAAGGAATGAATTGCGTAAGCTACCTCGCTTCTCACACGGAATACTGCGGAGAACAGATTTGTTCTCGGACGAAGATAAGCCTGCTCACGAAGAAACTCAACCGTATGACGTTTAGGCTGAAGGGGGTATTCGGGAGTCGACGTTCCCTCAACTCTGATAGCCTCCGCTTTAAGCTCAAAGGGCTGCTTTGCACCGGGCGTGAGAACTACTGTTCCCTCAACAACAAGCGCCGCTCCAACGTTCTGAGAAGCTATCTCGTCATAATTCTCTATTTTATCTCTTTCGAAAACTACCTGTATGCTCTTAAAGCAGGAGCCGTCGTTAAGGTCAATGAAACCGAAAGCCTTGGAATCACGAAGGTTTCTTACCCAACCGCCTATAACTACTTTTGAGCCTCCGAATTTTTCGGCAGAGGCGTAAATGTTTCTTACAAGTTCTCTTTCCATAATATATCTCCAAAGAATAAATATGACATTAGTATAGCACAAAGCTTTTTTATTTTCAAGGCTTTGGTGCATTTTTTATGTATTTTCCCTCGTGCCCTCGGGGAGAATATGCGACCGCCTTACATCTCTCGGGCTACAACCGTTATGCCGCTTAAAAACCTTGCTGAAATAATTGTAATCATCAAAGCCGACGAGGGCTGCTATTTCACGTACCGAAAGTTCCGAGTTCTCCAGCATTTCTTTGGCTGCCGACATCTGTTTTTTTCTTATGAAAGTTGACACGCCCTCCCCTATACGTTGAGAGAAAATGGTGTACATCGCAGTTCTGCTTATTCCAAGACTGCGGCATAAGCTATCCGGGGTAACGGTGGGGAGATTTTCCTCTATATATCTTTCACATTCCATAACAATCTTATCCTGCTTCGGGATAAGCATCTCATTCATAAGCATATAGCTGATACACGCATCAAAAATTTTTGCCGCTGCCATTATATTATCGTAGCTTTTCAGCTTGATTGATTTTGCAACTCTTACAAACTCCCTCTCGTCAAGCCCGTACTCACGGCAAACGGCGCTTACGTTCTGGGTAAGAGTTTCCCTTGTCGGCAAATCGGATATCTGCCCGAACATTATATATCCGAGGAGCCTTCCGTTTTGGCGAAGAGGCGCACAGCCCTCAACAAGCCCTGCGTGACAGGTATAAAGCGTAACACTACCCGAGCGAAGACTTTCATTAAAGAACTTAACGTCGTTTTCCGCACATTTTGCATTGCCGATAAAACTCTCCTTCATTTTTTTACAAAAGGCGCAATCAGCCTCGGGGTAAGAGCAAACTATATTATGCCCTTCGTCAAAAATTATTATTTTTATTCCCGTAAGAGAATAAAACGCACTGAGAATTTCATTAAGTTTTTCAGCGTTAACCTTTAGTTCCATAAAAATTATCCCACTTTTTTGTACGATTTTTCTATTTTTAGGACATATCTTACTATTATTATAGCACAGTTTTAAATATAATCAAGATAGTAAACAAAATATTTTAAAAGGTGGTATTTACTATGAAAAAGCAAACCTTCGCACTTTATTTCGGAAACAGAGGCTTCTTCCCTGAGAGTCTTATCGGCTCCGCACGTGAAGAGATGATAGAGGCTGTTACAAAAGCCGGCTACGATTACATAATCCCCGACGCAAATCTTACCCGCTACGGCGCAGTTGAAACCAAGCGTGAGGGTCAGATTTACGCAAAATGGCTTAAGGAGCACGAGGGTCAGTACGACGGCGTTATTCTTTCTCTGCCTAACTTCGGAGATGAAAACGGAGCTATTGCCGCTCTCGAAAATTGCGGCGTTCCGATTCTTATTCAGGCATATCCCGACGAAATCGGAAAGATGGATTTCGAGCACAGACGCGACTCTTATTGTGGAAAGTTCTCCGTGTGCGACGTGTTCCATCAGTACGGTCTTCCCTTCACTGTTCTTGAGCCTCACGTTGTTCACCCTCTCTCAGAGGATTTTGCAGGCAACCTTCGTGACTTCGCAGCTATTTGCCGTGTTGTTAACGGTATGAAGAAGTTTACCATTGGCGTTATCGGCGCAAGAACTACTAAATTCAAGACTGTAAGATACGACGAGATCACTCTCCAGAAATACGGAATCACCGTTGACTCCTACGACCTCTCCGAGCTGTTCTACAGGGTTGAAAGATATTCCGATGACGACGAGAAGGTTGTGGCTCGCCGTAAGTATCTTGAAGGATATACCGACTTCTCCCGTGTTCCCGACAACAAAATGAACACACTTGCTAAGGTTTCCATTGTTATTGACGATTTTATTGCCGATTATCAGCTTGACGCTATTGCTCTTCGCTGCTGGGAAGAAATGCAGACCGTTCTCGGCATAGCTCCCTGCGTTCTCCTCTCCGAACTTAACGACAGAGGAATCGTTGCTTCCTGTGAAATAGACCTTTGCTCTGCTATAAATATGTATTCTATGCAGCTTGCATCAGGAAAGCCCACCGCTTGTCTTGACTGGAATAACAATTACGGTGATGACAAAAACAAAGTTATCCTCTTCCACTGCGGTTCCACTGCTCAGAGCCTTATGGAAGGTCAGGGATTCGTTACCGACCACAAGATGTTCGCAAAGGGCTGTCCCGGATGCGGATGGGGTAGCAACGAGGGCAGAATTGCTGCATTCCCCATGACCTTCTCCAACTGCAAGACAGAGGACGGCAAGCTTACCTTCTACGTTGACGAGGGAAGATTTACAGGTGAGAAAATTGAAGAAGAATTCTTCGGCTGCGGCGGCGTTGCTGAAATAGATAACCTTCAGCCAAAACTCATAAATATGGCAAAGGCAGGCTTCCGCCATCATACCACAATAGGCGTCGGACATATGGCAAGGGTGCTCAAGGAAGCATTCTCCTATCTTGGCTACGACGTAATGGACGTATAAAACAAAACTTGACAAAAAGGATATTTGCTTATGAAAATCGGTGGAATAGATATTGGTACTACCGGCTGTAAAATTACCGTTTATAACGATGCGGGTGAATACCTGCACAAGGAATACGTCAGTTACGAGGTAAGCCGCTCTGCCGGCGAGCACGAGATTTTCGGCGACGTAATATTTGAGGGCGTAAAAACCATAATCAAGGAAGCCGCAAAAAAGGTCGGCAACATAGATGCGATAGGCGTTACTTCCTTCGGAGAAACCTTTGTTATGCTTGACAAAGAGGATAAGCCCTTGTACCCCTCTATGCTTTATACAGATCCCAGAGGCGCTGAGGAGGCGGCAAGCTTTGACCCCGAGAGAGTTAAGGAAATTGCCGGAATCAATCCTCATTCTATGTACTCCCTTCCAAAAATCATGTGGATAAAGCGGAACCACCCCGAAATTTACGAAAAGGCCGAAAAAATTCTTCTTTACGAGGATTACATAGTTTATATGCTTTCGGGAGTTGCTCAAATTGACTATTCCCTTGCATCAAGAACTATGGCGCTTGATATCAGACAGCTCGAATGGAGCCGTGAGCTTTTCGATTTTGCAGGAGTTGACATTGAAAAAATGGCAAAGCTTGTTCCTTCCGGAACAGTTGCAGGTCCTGTAAAAGCGGAGCTTGAAGAGGAGCTTGGAATTTCAGGCACCTTAATCGTAAACGGCTGTCACGACCAGATTGCAGCAGCTACAGGTGCCGGTGTTCTCAATGCGGGAGAGGCTGTTGACGGTATGGGAACGGTTGAATGTATAACCCCGGTATTTGATAAAATTCCTGAGGATAAGTCGATTTTTGACAATAATTATGCTATAGTTCCGTTTATTAAGAAGGGGCAGTATGCTTGTTATGCGGTGAATTTCACTTGCGGAGCATTGGTAAAGTGGTTCCGTGACAAGCTCGCAAAGGAGCTTTCCTACGTTGAGCTTGGAGAGCTTATAGAAGCGACCCCCGGAGATATACTCGTGCTTCCTCATTTTGCAGGCTCGGGCAACCCTTATATGGACACAGGCTCGAAGGGCGCATTTGTCGGCGTTACACTTGAGAGCACGAGAGCCGATATGTATAAGGCGGTGCTTGAGGGAATTTGCTATGAAATGAAGCTTAACCTTGAAAAACTTTCAGAGGCGGATATACGCCCGAATGAGCTTTTCGCAACCGGCGGCGGTGCTTCCTCCCCCGTGTGGCTCCAGATAAAGGCAAACATTTTCGGCCTTCCTATCACTGCCCTTGACGCTCCCGAGGTAGGCGCCGCAGGCACTATTATGCTTACGGGTGTTGCTCTCGGCTGCTTTAAGAGCGTTGAAGAGGCGGCAGCTCTTATGGTTAAAAAGACAAAAACATATTACCCAAACACAGAGCTTACAGAAAAGTATAACGATGTTTACAACCGCTACAAGAGGCTTTACGATGCCGTAAGGCCACTGGTATAAGGAGGCTTTTATGAATAAGTATATAGGACATCCTTATCAGCTTTCCGGCGTTCTCGAATACCGCCTTTCGGGCGGCCGCGCAGAGGGGATGAGAATGCTCAGAATAAGAAACGGCGCAGGGCTCGATTTTGATATTTCGATAGACAGATGCGCTGATATTTCCACCCTTTCCTTCGGTGGCGCAAATATGGGCTACTTTGCTCCCTCGGGATACGTGCATCCCGCATACTATGTAAACCGCGGCGGCGAATTCTTAAAATCCTTTACTGCGGGGTTCTTCACTACCTGCGGACTTGTTGCCGTTGGCTCTCCTTGCTGCGACGAAGGTGAGGAGCTGCCGCTTCACGGCAGCATTTCCAATACTCCTGCGGAATGCTATGCTTACGAGGAGGACGAGAATTTTATAACGGTCAAAGCTACCGTGCGTGACGCTTCTCTTTTCTCACATCAGCTCATTTTGAAAAGGCAGTATAAGATTTCTAAAAAGGAAAACGTTATCACACTTTCTGACTGCATCGAAAACGTCGGCTCAAAGGAAAGTCCCATAATGATACTTTATCACTGCAATATGGGTTATCCGCTTCTCAGCGAAAATTCACAGGTTGTAATAGACGCAGAAAAGGTAACTCCGAGGAACGAGCACGCTGCAGAGGATACTGATAACTGCCTTAAAATGGAAAAGCCTCAGGCTGACTTTGAAGAAAGATGCTATTATCACGACATAAGAGAAAAAAATGGCGTTGCAAAATGCGGAATTTTCAATCCGGATATTGAAAAAGGGCTTGTATTGAGTTATAATAAAGACACGCTTGACCGCTTCACCGAATGGAAAATGATGGGTGAGGTTGAGTATGTTCTCGGACTTGAGCCTGGAAACTGTACGCCTGACGGAAGAGACGTGCTGAGGAAGAATGGTGAGCTGAAATTCATAGCTCCCGGAGAAACCTATAAAACTAACGTTACTTTCACATTTACAGACAACGAAAAGATTTTTGAGGAGATTTTATAATGCTTGTAACACTGGAACAAATTTTAAAGTATGCAGATGCAAAAAAATGCGCCATTGGCTCATTCAACACACCTAACCTTGCAAGTCTTAAAGCGGTTATCAAGGCTGCTGAGGACCTTAATCAGCCTGTAATTATTATGCACGCCCAGGTTCACGAGGAAATGGGACTTTGTAAGCTTGATGAGATAGGAGAAATCATGCTTCTCCTCGCAGATAAAGCTACTGTTCCCGTATGCGTTCACCTTGACCATGGTACAGACCTCAGTTATCTCAAGAGAGGTCTTGATATCGGATTTACCTCTATTATGTACGACGGTTCAAATCTCTCCACAGAGGAAAACTTCGCTAACACCTGTATGGCAGTTGATATGGCTGCAAGATACGGCGCATCGGTGGAAGCAGAGGTTGGCTCTATGGGCGCAAGAGAAGGTGGCGAAGGTAGCGACGAGAGCATTTAC
>CAJGCM010000022.1 GCA_904501765.1 uncultured Clostridia bacterium
AATCAAGGAGGACGTGGACTTTGTTGCCGCCTCCTTCGTAAGATGCCGAGACAACGTTGTCGAGCTTCGCAAATTCTTAGATTATCACGGCGGTCACTCAATAAAGATTATCGCCAAGATAGAAAACATGGAGGGCGTTCTGAATTTTGACGAGATTCTGCCCTGTGTTGACGGTATTATGGTGGCGAGAGGCGACATGGGAGTAGAAATAGAGTTCGAAAAGCTCCCAGGTATTCAGAAGAGATTTATAAGAAAATGCTACAGCAGCGGTAAAATGGTAATAACCGCAACGCAGATGTTAGAGTCTATGGTTTATTCCAAGACTCCTACGAGAGCCGAAATAACCGACGTCGCAAACGCCGTTTTTGACGGAACCTCGGCGGTTATGCTATCGGGAGAAACCGCAACGGGCGACCATCCCGACCTTGTGGTAAGGGTTATGGCAAAAATTGCAGAGCAGGCGGAAATGGATGCAGAGGCGCTGGGAGCCTATCGTGGAATAGACTACGAAAACGAATACAGGGACGTGACGAATGCCCTATGCGATGCGGCAGTAACCACCGCCCGTGACCTCGACGCGGATCTTATTATAGCCGTGACTAAATCGGGACATACCGCAAGGCGTGTATCGAAATTCAGACCTAAACAGCCCATAGTTGCGGCAACGCCCGAGAAAAAAACCTTCCATCAATTGAGCCTTTCCTGGGGTGTCGTCCCTGTGCTTTCCTTAAGACAGAAGGATACGGAATCTCTATTTATTCACGCAATAGATTGCGCAAAGCAGCTTGATTTGGCGGCGATGGGAGATAAGGCGGTAATAACTGCGGGCGTGCCTTTGAACCTTTCCGGCACGACCAATCTCCTTAAGGTTGAAGTAGTGAAATAACCCTTCTTTTATTCTGATTTTCAGCGCCCGACTGTTGAATTCGTCATTTTTATCTATGCAGTTTTATTTATTCACCGTGATTTTCAAAAAAGACTTGTGGAGATGTGAAAATGAAAAGATTTTTCGGTCGGGCACTTTGGCGGAATTTACTTGCGATTTCCTTTGTAATATCGGAAATTGCAGCGCTTATGCTGCTCGTGGCATATGCCGCTTCGTATTATTATCTCGTATATTTTCTTTCGCTTCTTGCAAACGCTCTTGTGGTTATAAGCCTTGTGTCAAGGGACGTAAACCCGGAATTTAAAATCACCTGGCTTGTAGTCGTGATATTTCTTCCCTTTGTGGGTGGTCTGCTTTATATTATGTTTTATAGCAGAAGACTGTCGCGCGCAGAGACTCGCTTAAGCAAAAGAATAGCCGAGCTTCACGATGGATCAAGGGCTGAGGAAAGAGATGCGTCGGTGAGCCTTTCGAACCTTGAAGCTCTTGCAAAACTTGACACGGCTGCCGCAGGGCAGGCAATGTCCCTGCTTCGTGACGACACGTACTCAAAGCTTTACTGCGACTCTTCTATAAAATATTTTCCTTTAGGAGAGCAGATGTTCGAGAGCCTTCTTTCGGATTTGAGAGCGGCTGAGCGGTTTATATTCCTTGAATACTTCATAATTCACGACGGTGAGATGTGGAGGCAGATTTTTGCGGTGCTGAAGGAGAAGGTGCGCGAGGGAATTGAGGTGCGTATAATTTACGATGACCTTGGGTCTATGAGCTCACTACCTGAGGAGCTTGGGAGGGAGTGTGAAAAAATCGGAATAAGATGCGTTCCCTTTGGCAGAGTGACTCCAAGCATCACCTCGGCGCACAACAACCGTGACCACAGAAAAATATGCTCCATCGATAATAAAATAGCATACACGGGTGGGGTAAACATATCCGATGAATATATAAACAAAATTGAGAGATTCGGTCATTGGAAGGACGGTGGCGTGAGAATTGAGGGCAGGGGAGCCACGGGGTTCACAAGGCTCTTTCTTGTGAATTACTCTCTTGCTGCAAAGTGCGAGGAGGACCCATCGCCTTATCTTGACGAGGATTATCCTGTACTCTCTGACGGAGGCTTTTATATTCCCTTTGGAGATGGTCCTGCGCCCCTGTCCCCCGGATACACTGCAAAAAATGCGATAATGAATATGATAAATCAATCTCAAAGCTATCTATATGTCACGACTCCCTATCTTGTAATAGATTACGACCTGACGGAGGCATTGAGAAACGCTGCAAAGCGGGGTGTTGACGTGCGGATTATAACTCCAGGAATACCCGATAAAAAAGTCGTAAAGATTATGACTAAAAGCGCCTATCCTTACCTTTTGGCTGGGGGCGTGCGAATTTTTGAGTATGCAGAGGGCTTTATCCACGAGAAAACCTTTCTTTCTGACGGCAAAATCGGCTTGATAGGCTCGGTGAATCTGGATTACAGGAGCCTTGTGCATCATTTTGAGGATGCTTTGTGGATATACGGCTCCTCGGAGCTTGCGTTTGTCAGAGAGGAGCTTCTTAAAACAATGAAGAGCTGCCGTGAGATTGACGAGCGTGACGCACGGCTGAGCTTCATAGAAAGATGCATCAGGGGCTTCGTTAAATTTTTCGCCCCTCTTTTGTGAGCGGCTTTTATTTTTTCTTGGCTTTAGGGGCGCATTTGCCCGAGATAAAAAAGAGCGAGGGCACCGTGTATATCTACACTGTATTCCTCGCTCGTTTTGTTAAATAATGCGCATTTTTGTCCTTGTCTGAATCTCGCCGCAGCTTTCTTTGGCGTTTTCAATCAGATAGATTCTATGGCAAATACGACGTAATCCTCTTCCTCCAAAGCTTTGATTACGTCCTTTGTGGAAAGACCTGAATTTTTCTTCTCGTGACTTATGCTGGACTCAACGCCTACGTTGCCCTGCACACCGCTTCTGCAAACGGTGACCTGAATATCGTGAGCCTGGAATTTCTCTTCGAGAAGCTCAATGCATTTTCTTACGGATTTGTCGGAATTTATTTCAACGTATATTCCGAAGCTGGAGTGTCTGTCGTTTATTGCCCGCTCAAGCTTGTGGAGAATAACCACTGCGATAACCGTTACGGCAAAGGCGATAATAGCGCCCTCGTAGAAGCCTGCGCCCAGAGCGATTCCAATAGCGGCTGTCACCCAAAGACCTGCCGCAGTGGTAAGACCTGTTATCTGGAAGCGTCCCTTAACGAGTATTGTGCCGACGCCTAAAAATCCTATTCCCGAAACAACCTGCGCAGCTATACGCAGAGGGTCAGAGCCTGTGCTGCCGAGGAAATTTACCGAGAAGAAGCCTACTGTGGTTACAAGCGCTGCTCCAAGACATACGAGAATGTGAGTCCTCAGTCCTGCGGCTCGTCTTTGCCTGCCTCGCTCAAGTCCAATAACGCCGCCGAAAATTACGGCAAGGAAAAGCCTTATCGCTATGGTATAAATGTTAAAATCTCTCAAAAAACTAAGAAAATCTTCCAATTTTTTCCTCCCTCATTCCCTTTTTGCAGGGGGATTTTGTTCGATAGCCGCAGCGCCGCATACGGGTAGAGGCGGGCTCGACAATCTTTATTAAAATGATACGATATTTTATCACACCGGAAAAATATAGTCAATAGAAAAATGGGATAATCCGAAATTTATTTTTCCTTGCCCTGAAAATTTGCTTCTTCTATTGATTATGCCACGAAAAAAAGGTATAATAAAGGTAATGGTGAATTTTCCGAAATTTTCATAAAAAGGCGGTACAGAAATGGTTGATTTCAACGCAATAAAAAGTAATGAGGATATAAAGACATACATAAGAGAGGCAGACAAAACCCTCACCGCCCTCGGCTATACCGAGCATAGCTTTGCTCACGTTGGTCAGGTGGCAAAGGTTGCGGCGGATATTCTCCTGAGGCTTGGGTATGACGAGAGAACGGCGGAGCTGGCAAGAATTGCAGGTTACCTCCACGATATAGGCAACCTTGTAAACAGAGCGGAGCATTCCCAGTCCGGAGCGGTAATGGCGTTCCGTATTTTGGATAAAATGGGAATGAAGGCTGAGGAAATTGCTCTAATAGTCAGCGCTATAGGAAATCATGATGAGGGCGATGGTGTGCCCGTAAACCACGTTGCGGCTGCCCTTATTCTGGCAGATAAATCTGACGTTCGCCGTACCCGTGTCAGAAATTCCGACATGGCAAGTTTCGATATTCACGACAGGGTGAACTATTCGGTGGAAAGCTCCGAGCTTTTGATAAGCGAGGATGGACGTGAGATAAGGCTTTCCTTAAAAATTGATACGAGCATTAGCTCAATTATGGATTATTTTGAGATTTTTCTTGCCAGAATGCTTCTTTGCAGAAGGGCGGCGGAGAAGCTTGGTCTTGCGTTTAAGCTTGATATAAATGAGCAGCAGTTCATAAAATAACAGGGGGCGTCGGCATTTCGGCATAACCGAATCATTAGCGTGTTATCCTTAATGGAGGCGACACGCCGACGAGAAATCATGACGAAGCCAATTCATGATGCGTCAGCATCAATTCATTCATAAAAAGCTTTAACTTAACGGCGGGAAACCGCAGATTCTCAACCTGCGGTTTTTCTCTATTTTTATTTTAGTTTTTATTCTACCGTCGTTTCCTCCCTCGGCGTACCCTCGTACGCCTCACGGTCGTCAGCCGACGGTTTCTGCCTGAAATCCCACCGCCCCGCCATCGGCATTTCGGTAAACCTGAATATAAAACAGAGGTGTTGAACAAAAAGTATATCGCCTCTGTTTTGTTTTTGCTACCTGCGGTATTTTACTTTTGCTGCCCGCAGAAAGTTAAGGTCAAAACCCCTTGGTTTTCCTAAATTTTATTTAATCTTTATTCCTCATCGCTTTTTGTTTTATGAAGGGTGCCGTAGGGATGATGGGAGGGGGAATATACCGAATAGAGCTTCAGCGGTTTGTTGCCGATGTTTTTGATATTGTGATATATTCCGGCAGGGACAATAACGGCAAATTCGTCGTTTATCCGACCTACAAGGGAAAGCTCCTCGGGGCTTCTTCCGAAATATACCTCGCCAAAGCCGTCTTCAATTTTTATAAATTGGTCGTTTTCGTCGTGCTTTTCTATTCCAATTTCCTCGCCTGTAGGAATGGACATAACGGTTATCTGTGAATGCTCTCCGGTCCAGAGGGTGTTTCTGTAAAAGGGGTTAGCTTTTGCGGATTTTTCCACGTTGAGTATTGTGGGGGAGTTGCCCATATCAGTTCTGTCGGCTTTTCCCACCTCTCTCGGTGGCTTTGCGCAATTTCCCGAATTTTGGGATGGGCGGCTTTTATCCTCAGGGATTGGAATCGGCTCTGCTTTCTCTATGCGGTCTGTGCTCACCCTGCCGCCGTAATTCATGCTGTCTGATGTGTTTTGTCCGTTATAACCCAGGGGCGTGTCAGTTTTATTCATACTTGGCAGGGAAGGTTTGCCAAACAAAAGTCTTTTAAGTAAATTCAAAATAAAATCTCCTTTCTACTTTCTTTTTGCCACACTAACCATTATATGAAAAATGGCACCTCAGGTGATGATTTTTACTCCTGTCGGTATAAAGCAGGGAGATAAAAGAAATAATAACAAAAACTCACCAAATGGAAGGAGCAAATTTATGTTTATGGGAAATAAGAAAAAGAGGCATCCGCTTCTGGCCGTTGCCGTAGGTGGACTTGCAATATTTGGAGCTTACAGTCTTGTGCTTTGCGCAAAGAATATGTGTTGCAGCTGCAAGGAAAAGGTAATGAATCTTATGAAATTCGGAAAAAACAAAGGTGAATGTATGGATTCGGTACTTTGCGAATGTGATTCAGACGATGAATAAAAAACGCCGCCCGACAAATGAGAAATCAAGTTCGGGCGGCGACGTTTTTGAGGCATTTAAACCGTGAAAATAGGTCTTATTTGTTTTCCTCGGCGCATCGCCTCAAAGGATTCCTCGAGCAGGTCAAAATCAGCAACCAGGGAATGAGGCTTTGACGAGGGGGCGTCCTGACGCATTGGAACGAAATAAACCGAATGGCGTGTCAGTATTTTGCTTATGTTTTGCAGGTTCTGCGAAAGGGCATCGTTTGACGCCAAAGCTATAAGAAGCGGTCTGTCGCACCGTAGGTGCGCCTTTGCCGCCATAGTGACTGCCGTATCAGTAATTCCGTTAGCTAGCTTCGCTAAGGTATTGCCCGTGCAGGGCGCAATTATTAAGGCCTCAAGGGGCATAGCAGGACCTAAAGGCTCCGCTTCCTCTATCGTGTGTATTATTTTTCTTCCTGTCAGTATTCTTATTTTGCTGCGAAGCTCCTCAGAACCAAAGAATCTTGTGTCGGTGCCATAGGCGGCAGGACTCATAATAGGCTGTATTTCGTGTCCCGAATGAGATAATTTTTCAAGGGCACTTAAAGATTCGGAGATAGTGCAGAAGGAGCCGCAAAAGGCGTATCCTATCATATTGTGTTTCC
Source organism: uncultured Clostridia bacterium (assembly GCA_904501765.1). GTDB lineage: Bacteria > Bacillota > Clostridia > Oscillospirales > CAG-272 > UBA1740. The sequence goes on from CAJGCM010000022.1 coordinate 6,409, forward strand.
TTTCTTCGGAGTATTGCCGTCCGGGGCTGACCGAGGATGGGGAGATTCTATAAATCTCATCAGGGAGTTGGCTATTGCTTTCCCTGCGCTTTCAGGATACATTTTTGCGGGGAGAGCCGCCAGGCGTTCGTATTCTATTCCGGAGGGGAAATTATCCCCTGATGCAAGTTCTATGAGTCGTGGTTTGTTTTCAAATCCCGCAGCACCGCCCGCTATGATTTTGTTGGGCGCCGTGTTTATAAGCAGGTCGAGCCCATCGAAGCTTTTGCGGCAGTTTTCTTCCTCGGTAAGCTCTCTGTACGGAAGAACGCTTACTCCGCACAGTCCTAAGGCGCAAAGCTCCGAGGGGGCGAATTCCTTTGATGTAAACAGAGAAAGACTTGCGCCAAGGAAAACAAGCAGCTTTGATAGCTCCTTACCTATTCGCCCGAAGCCTATAATGCCGATGGATAGCTCGGCGGGGGACTTGATTTCACTGCAAAGAATTTTCGCCAACGCACCCACCGCAGTAAGCCTTGCGTTTTCCACTAAAAATTCCTCGTCCCAAGAAAGCTCTAAAGCCTTGATACCGAATTCGTCGGCAATATCTATGAATCCACGAGGGAGATTGTAGCCGACGACTACGCTATGCTCGTCAAGGCGGGATAAAAGGTCGTATAAATTCTCCCCCGATTTGAAAACGGTAACACCGTCCACAGTAGACGGAATGGGGAGAAGAGTTAGTTCGTTTACGGTATCGGACTCAAGACCTGCAAGGGCTTTTTTTGCAAATTCCAGCCTTGCGTCACTGCCGTAAGAGATAATGTTCAATTCTATAACCGTTCCTTTTTCTGACGTAAGAGGGTTATGCGCCGAATTATGCATCGGTATATTGGGATTTGCCTCGCCTTCAAAGGGGCTTTATCGCAGAGTTTTCGGCGTATACGCTCTCCTTCACATTATATGAAGTAAGCTCTTCGTTGTTTCACAGCTAACAAGTGTGCTTTTTGCACAAAAAAACGGTGCGTTTTTTTAATAGAAAGGCGCTTTTGTCGCCTAATGCTTAATTTTTAAAATATACCGTGTTGACAAATCGTGCGGCTTTATGGTAAACTCTTGCTGTTAATAATTATATAATATTTTAAATCAAGTGCGGAGTTTTTTATGAAAAGAATCATTAAATGTTCGATTTTAGCGCTTGCCGTGGCACTTCTTGCGGCTGTTTTTGCCCTTGGCGTTTTTGCCGCAGAGAGTGACGGAATCCTTTACGAGGTTTATGATGAGGGCGGTTACATAATCAAATACGGTGCAGCCCCCGAGGATTTTATAACCGATATAGGAGAGCTTGAGGGGGCTTTTACCTTCAAGCTGACAGATGACGTGAATTTAGGCGGAGGAGTGATATCCCTCGTTGGTACGGAGACGCTTCCGAGAACGGTAAATATTGACCTTGCGGGGAAAAATTTGATTTTTGAGGAAAAGACTGACAGTATTCGTATCCACACTTACAGCTTTGCAACTCTAAACATTTATTCATCAGTCCCCGGCGCAAATTTGCACTGTTCAGATTATAACGAGGATACGTCGACCTACAGGGGAGACCCTCTTTTTTCCGTTAGCGGAAAAGACGTGCAAAGCTCGGTTATCAACTGCGGTAAATTTACAGACAAAAACGGAGTGACATATAGCGGGGATAATCTTACTGTTTCTACTATCGCTCTCGTAAGCAGTGGCGCAGCTGACAACACCTGTATAATTAATTTTGACGGAGGCACTTATATAAGAGTTCCCACAGCCGACCACAGAGCCTTTATTATGTCTACGGGGGATGCGACTCTGAATATTACCGATGCGAATATTTTAACTCACGGAAACGTTTTTCGCCTTGAAGGCAAGTCGGGGGTTTGCACGGTTGAAGACAGCGTTATTTCGGGATATAACAACAACACCCCGAGCCTGGTGCTGAATTATGCTATGCCTGCGGGTAGACCTAATTATTTTTACGGAAAGCTTGTTCTTAAGAATTCCGTAATTATAGCAAAGCTCACCGAGGTAAGTATTGAATACGATACAGATTTAATGACAGAGCTTCACCGCGGCCAGCTTATGATTGAGGAAAATTGCGTATTTTCCAAGAGTGGCGTCGTGGAGGCGGCTGTGGAGCTTGCTACCAAAAAAGAGGGAGATGTGGCAGCCCGTGTAAACCCTAATTATAATTTAAGAGGGGGTCGTGGCGAAAAGATAAATCATATACTGTATAACGGTGAAATGGGTGGGTACGAGACTGTACAGATAAGTCGCGCAACTTTGGCGGAGGCTATCGGCTTTACCACTGAGGCTAATTCGTTTACCTGCTACTTCCAGTCGGCAAACGGCATCAGAGATACAGACGTGTGGATGAAGGGCGTGAAGCCCATCACCTCTCTTAATCTTCCTGACACAAGGGAGGAGGGGCTTTATAAGGCAGACTGGTTCTTCGGCACCGATAGCTTCGGCGCCAGCTGCTACACCGTAGGGCTTACGGTTGATTTCGGCATTCTTTATTCCTTCACATCAAGCCTTGAATGTAACGTATATTTTCCTGCGCACTTTATGGACGACGGCTATATGGACATGGTTAACTCCACCTTCGGAGGCAGAATATGCAAGAGCGACGAATACGTCAAGGTTAAGCTCGGTGAGGAGGAGTATTACAGAGTTATAATTGCTCCTGATACATCGGTTGGCGAAATTGAAGTGGTCCTTGCCGGTAAGAAAATAAAGAATGAATTCAAGGGAACCTTTAAGATAAATCTTGCAGACTATCTTGAAACGATAACGAAAGAGAATAAGGATAATGAAAAGCTTTGCAGAGCAGCCTTGGATTTGGCTTATTTTGCTTCTCTTTCTTATGCTAAATGGAATCCTGAGTACACCAACAGCAAAATCTATAACCGTCTTTCGGACATGACTGCGGGAGCTTCGCTTACCGCATCAGACAGCGAAACTATGGCGCCCTACCTCGGAGCCAAGGTTGAGGACGGCGCACTTGCCGATAATTTTGCTGCGGCAGAGGTGGAGTGCATTCCGGGTCTTCCGCTTAAATTCAACATCCCCGAGGGATTTACGGGCAAGGTTAAAATATACGTTGGTGAATGTGTAGACGTGTACGAGGTAAAGGACGGTAAATTTGATAAGGAAAGCTTTATACGGCTTCGTCTTCCTTCAATTTTCGCTGCCGAAAAAATAACGGTTAAGGCTTACAGGGACGGCAGCTCGCTTCTTTCGTCTGACGGCGAGAAAACAGGCGAATACAGCTTTATCAACGGATACTCCTCAGCTCCCGCAGAGGACAGAGAGCTTTATGCGGCATACGTCGCCTTCGGCATTTCCTTGAAGGCTTATCTTGCTGACGGAAAATAAGAGGAGCAAAGCCGATAAGACGAGAAAAGCGTATTTCTATATAGCAAAATGAAAGTACAAACAGATTGCGTATAAAAACGAGAACGGGATAGATACTGTGGTCAACACAATACCTATCCCGTTTTATTATTCGGCAAACTTGAATATGAGGTTTGGGCGAGCGTAATCAAAGCATAAAGCGACAGCTCACGAGCGAGAGGTGTACGAGGATACAACGAGTGAGGAAACGCAGGCAGAATAAAAATTAATGATTTTCAAGCTCGGTTACCTTTTTTAATGCCGCCTCAGCTGCTGCGGATTCTGCCAGCTTAAGGTTCTTTCCGTTGCCAACCCCCATAACCGTGTCACCTATAAAGCAGGCGCAGGTGTAGGTTTTATTATGGTCGGGGCCGCTTTCTTCAAGCTTCTCATACCTTGGCGTAGGAAGGCGTCGCTTTTTGTTCTGGCACCATTCCTGAAGTGCGTTTTTATAGCTTTGTATAGGAGCCGGGGTTTCGCTATTCAGGTAGTGAGTTATATCAAGCATAAGTCCTACGCTTTTCATAACCGCATTTACAGAGAAATCGGAATCTATATATATAGCGCCGATAATGCTCTCAAAAAGGTCCTCCATAACCGATATCTCACGTCTTATTCCAAGCTTCTCATCACCCTCGCCGAGAAGAAGATATTTTTCAAGCCCAAGCCGCTTTACGTTTTCCGCCAGGTTCTTTTTGTCGGACAGCTTTGAGCGGATGTTGGAAAAATCGCCTTCCTTAAGCTCTGTCCTTACACCATAGGTGTACCTTGCGGTTTTTTCGCTAATCAGGAAGGTGACTATGCCTAAAGAAAGAGCGCTGTCACCGAAAAATTCAAGGACCTCGTTGGATTGAAGCTTTATTCCTGAGGGTGCCTCGTTGCAATAGCTGCTTCGGGTGAACGCCTGGCGCAAAAGGCTCTTATCGTTAAAGGTATAGCCTACGATGCGCTCCATTTCGGGTATATTTTTATCAAAATCGGTCATAATAATTACTCCTGTTTGGGTGCGTCGATTGAGTTAAAGCTCCACTTCCACGTTTTTCCTTTGTCCGAGCGACTTAGCGTGTTTTAACGGAAGCGGGGGGGAAAAGTGATGTCTTGCTCTTCTGCGCATCTGCTACGGATTAGATTTTATCATTTTATTTGCCCTTTGTCAAGGGAAGTGGAGAAGAGAGCGCCCCTATTTGCAAAAAGACGCCTTGACTTTGATGCCCATCACACCTTGACTTGACAAAAGGCGCAAATGGTGTTATTATATTGTAGAAAAATATAATATGTTAATCCAATTATTTTAAATATAGAGCACCCCACCGTAAACCAAGCAAAGGAGCCAATTTATGCAAAACGGAGGCCGCGGCATTTTAGCCACTATTGAAAACTACATAGATATGCTATTGAACGTTCTTGCCATTTATATAGCATATTTCTTTACCTGTCTTATAGATACCAAGCCGAAAATTTTCCCTAACGACCCTATAACCGTTATATGGATTCTCGTGCTTGTAATTTTGTGCGCATTTATGTATCAGGCGCTGAACGTGTATAAAACCACCGCGGTGACGAAAACTATTTCCGCCTTGTGGAAGATAATTCGGGCGAATATTATAAACTTCGGAATTTTTGCCATAGTGGTAGCATTCTTTGCGGGAGAGGAAACCAAGAGCTTCCTTCTTATCTGGACTCTCATAGCTATGCTTGTAAGCACCGCTTTCCTTACCTTTAAGCGCCGTATTATACTGTCGGTGCTTTCGGTTCTTCACTCAAAGCAATACGTGTTAAGAAAGATAATTATAATAGGTGATAACACAGCCACCGCAAAGGCGTACGTAAACGAAATAGCAAACAACCCCGGTGGGGGCGCTATGATTCTCGGCTACGTCGGAAACAAAATTGACGAGGACGTTGGCTGCGATAAGCTGGGCACATTCAGGGATTTGGTCAAGGTGCTTGACGAATATAAGCCCACCGAGGTTGTGTTTGCGATAGATTCCTATAACAAGCGCCACCTTATAAAGCTTGTCAATATTTGCGATGACCGCTGTATAAAGGTTTATTTCCTTCCCGTTATTTACGGCTTCTTCAAGTCCCCGAAGCAGATAGAGCTTGTGGGGGATTTACCGGTTATAAACATTCATAACACTCCTCTTGATAACAAGGCAAACGCAGCTATTAAGAGAATTATCGATATAGTCGGCTCGATTATCCTTATTATTCTTACATCTCCGATAATGCTGGTAGCCGCCATAGGAACGAAGCTTTCTTCTCCCGGCCCGATACTGTTCAAGCAGAAGAGAGTCGGAATGATGGGAAAGACCTTTACTATGCTTAAATTCAGGTCAATGTGGGTAAACACCGGCTCGGATTCCACCTGGACGAAGGGCGCAGATGCCAGAAAAACAAAATTTGGTAATTTTATCAGAAAAACCGCAATAGACGAGCTTCCCCAGCTCTTTAACGTTCTTATGGGGCATATGTCCTTGGTAGGTCCTCGTCCCGAAATTCCTAAGTTCGTAAACGAATTCAGAAAAGTAATACCTCTTTATATGGTAAAGCATTACGTTAAGCCCGGCATGACGGGACTTGCGCAGATAAAGGGGCTCAGAGGAGATACCTCGGTTGAGGACCGTATACACGAGGATATTTCCTATATCGAAAACTGGTCACTGCTGCTTGATTTCTATATACTGTTAAAAACTCCATTCAAGGCCTTCAATAAGAGCGAGCAGTACGTTGAGCGTGAGGTGAGAGAGCATCCCCAGCTTTACGGAATCGGCGAGCTTACCGAGATAGAGGAAGCGGCAAACGAAGAGGAGGAGGCATTCCTTCTTGAAGAGGAAATCGTTGCGGAGAAAACAGAAACCGACGCTATTAAGGAATCTGTTGAATGGGACGAGAATATCGGCGATAATATAAATACCGAAGACTCTAAAAACGAGCTTCAGGAGGCGCAAAAAGAAGCCGACCCGAAGAACTCGGAGGGAGTCGGAAATCAACTGTTTGCAGAGGCGCAGACTGAAGAGAAGCCGGCGAATGGCGAAGAGCCTTGCCCGGAGGAGAGCGGCGCCGAGGAGCCTTGCCAAGAGGAAGACGGCGAAAGGGAGTCCGAGGGTGGCGCAGCAATTTCAGAGGGCGCCGAAGGCGAAAAAGAGAAAGAGGCTGAATGTACGGACAAAGCTGTAAAAGCCGCCGCAGACGGTGAGGCGGAGGATTCCTCGGAGGGCGCAAATGAGTAAAATTTTATATGCGGCGTCAACGATGTCCCATATTAACTCCTTCCATCTTGAGTATATAGCAAGGCTGAGGGAGGAGGGCCACGAGGTCTTCACCCTTGCAAATGGCGAGGGAGCGGACTTTGACGTTCCCTTTGAAAAAAAGATTTTCTCCTCTGAAAACAAAAAATGCAGAAAAATAATTTCCGACATCGTCAATAAAAATAATTTTGACGTAATAATTCTCAACACCTCCCTTGCCGCCTTCCATATACGAATGGCGCTGGGGAAAAAGCGGCCAAGGGTCGTAAATATAGTACACGGATACCTGTTTTCCGAAAAGGAGCAGGGCATCAAGAGAAAAATCAAGGGTCTTATGCTTCGCTACGCAGAGCTTCTTTTGTGCGGCAAGACGGACGCCCTTATAATTATGAACGAAGAGGACGAAAGAATTGCAACCCGCCATAAGCTCACCTCTGGGGAAATAATAAATACCGATGGTTTTGGAGTTCCGAGAAAGAGCGTTAAACGGGGAAGAGAGGACTTAAGGCGTGAGCTTTCAGCAGAAGGAAAATACGTTCTTCTTTTCGTCGGTGAGCTTTCTGCGAGAAAAAACGAACAGTTCCTCATAAAGGCTATGCCTAAAATCCTTGAGTCAATACCCGAAGCGGAGCTTTGGCTGGTTGGCGAAGGGGACGAGAGGGAAAGCCTTGAAGAATTAGTCGGAGAGCTTAAAATAACAGATAAGGTCAAGCTTCTCGGCAGACAAGAGAATCCTGTTGATTATATGAACGCCGCAGATGTGTACGTCAGCGCATCTGTAAGCGAAGGGCTGCCCTTCAATATCGTTGAGGCTCTGGGTGCGGGGCGCCACGTAGTCGCCACCCGTGTTAAGGGACAGTGGGATATTCTGAACGGTGGCGCCGGTTTTATGTACGAGCAGTATGATGAGGCGGAGTATGTAAGGCTCCTTGTAGGGCTTCACAGCGGCGCCCTCACAATATCGTCTGAGAAAAAGGAAGAGGCGTATTTGAAATATTCAAAGGAAAGGGTATTCCCTGACACCTTTGAGAAAATAAAAAAAGCCGCAAGGCTCTGATTTTGCGGTGTTTAGCGGCGGAGTTGAGCGCCGCTGTTGGAGGTGATACAGGTGATGTGCGAAAAAAATGAAGGAAGGAGCTTATTTTTCACGAAAAAGCGCCTTTCAGACTTCTTTATGGGTGTGTGGTACCCTGTATTCATAGCCGTTCTGGTATTTTTAGGTCACGCATTCGCTATTGAGTTTTACCTCAATTTTTTAGTTATGGCATCGGTTATCACCGCTCTTCTGGTATGCGATTCTATAAGACCCGTAATTGTGGTTTTATGTACCTACACCTATCAGATATCAATAGATAAAACCCCGGCAATTCCCACCTTCTCCGATTATTACTACACGGGTGGGCGGCTGTTCTGGGTGTTGTCGCTATTCGTTTTGTGCGCTGCGGCATTCGTGTATTTCTTCATAAGAAATAAGCTTGTGACCAAAAGCAGCTTGTTTGCGCTCCCGATGTTGATTCCGGCGGCGGTGCTTTCCCTGGCGTTTCTTCTTAACGGAGCGTTTGCTTCTGAGTGGAGCCTGGCCAGCCTGGGGTACGGGGCGCTTCAGATTATTCCATTTTTCCTTATACTTTACGTAATACTTCTGGGACTTAAAAACGAAAAATCGCAGGAGCTTTTGGATTACTTTATCTACGTGAGTGCCGTAATAGCGGTTCTGCTTATGGCGCAGGTTCTTCACAGATATATAACAGCCGACAGCCTTGTTACCGGAGGCTCTGTGGATAAAGAGCAGATGGTTTTGGGCTGGGGAATATGGACTATCGTAGGAATTGAGCAGGCAGTGCTTATTCCCACTCTTTTCCTCGGCGTAATGAGAAAAGGTGGATATAAGAGCTATCTTTATCTTGCCGTAGCCTGTCTTTGCTATGTGTCTGTAATAATGTCGATGGCGAGAAATTCTATGGTTTTCGGCACTCTGGCGCTGCTCACCTGCGCTATCCTCTGTATGTTCTTCGGCAAGGTTAAAAAGGCGGCAAGAATTGCGGTGCCCGCAGGGGCGTGTCTTGTTTTGTTAGCGGTTTTAGTGTTCAGAGAACCTATTTTCAAGATACTTTCCGATTATATTACTTACGGATTTTCCGACAACGGCAGATACGATTTGTGGAAATACGGAACTAGTGTGTTCCTTGAAAACCCCATTTTCGGCAAGGGCTTCTTCGGTATTGAAACCGACACCTTCAAGGCATTCGGCTTCTTCCCGCAGATGCTTCACAACACTCCAATACAGCTCCTTGCATCTATGGGAATCGTGGGACTTTTGGCTTATGCCTATTACCGCGCAGTAAGCCTGAAGCCGTTTTTCAAAAAGCCCTCTATTGAAAAAGCTATGTTAGGGCTGTCAATGCTGGTGCTTATTTTGTCGGGATTGCTTGACAATATGATGTTCTATATTCAAACGATGTTCTATTACGCAGTAACCGAGGCTGTCGTTTATAAGCTTTTGTATGAGGAGGACAAGTCCCTCGGGCTTGCTCCCATAAAGGTCGGGGCTGATTCGGCGGATATTGAGGTTAAGGTGAACTCTTAATATGGCTTTACGGAAGCCGAAAATGCTTTTACGGATAAGTTTTGTATTTGTGAAAAAATTAAAACAAAAAAGAGCCTTGCGGTATATCTTCGCAGGGGCTCTTTTTGTTAACACGGTAGGCGTGTCGAAAAAAATGCTTTTTGCCCTCTTGCAGCATCGAGCCTTCAGGCTCTTTTCTTTTCCGACTTTGCCTCTCGCCTCGCCTCCAGGGGGCTTTTGCCACGGGATTTTTTAAACTCCCTGTGGAAATATGATTGATTTTCATATCCTACGCTGTGAATTATCTCTCCTATTGGAAGAGTGGTTTTTCGGAAAAGCTCCTCAGCTCTTGAAATTCTCTCTTTAAGAAGCAAGTCCTTAAAGCCTGTGCCGAAATAGCTCTTTATGAGCTTTGACAAATAGGGGGAGGAAAGATACATAAGGTTGCTTATTTCTTCAAGACTTGCGTTCCTGTAATTCTCTTTTATATAGCAGAGAATTTGCTTTTTTCTCTCGCTTTCCCTGTCGGATACGTGGTTTGCAGCCTTCAGCATTTTATCGCTCTTTAAAGAGAGGTAATCAAAAAGCAGAGCTACGGTTCTTCGAAGGATTTTTATATCGGAGGCGTATTCGGTAAGCTCGTATAGCATATTTTCAACAATGTTCTCAATCTGCTTGTTGCTCCCGGTAGAGAAGCAGATATACATACCGTCACCGTCGACCTTTGAGTTCTCCGATGCAAGAGCGGCAAAGACGGTGTCCGAAAGCTCACCGAGCAGAGATTCGGCAAAGGAGTCGGAAATTATTATATTTACGCCGATATCGGGGGTGTCCGCCCTTTTTATAGAGTGGGAAATATGCTTGTTCATAACAAGAATATCACCGCGGCAAAGGCATATTTCGTCATCTCCGATTATATGAGTTATAGAGCCGCCGAGAACTATCATCATTTCAAGATAATTATGGCGGTGAAGGGGAAAGTCCGTATACCGTGTATGAGTTCTGACGGTTATATCCTTCACCTTGCCCGCAACCTTATCCGTGCTTACAACAAAATCCCGCTCGGCGGAGTATCTCGCAATATCGAGGGTTGTGCCGGAAAGGAGCTGACGCTCCTCCTCGGTGATGGCTGAAATTTTTTCCATAAGAAAGGCTTCCATATTTTTCTCCAAGCAAAGCGTATTCGGCGCCGACGCAAGAGCGGTATCAGCGCCTCATGCAAATTTAACTGACGCACAGTCATTTTTTAATATTCTAAACCAATTTTAACATATTTTGACCAGTTTTTCAATAGCTTATATTAAATTAGGACAGTTTTTTGGATAATTTTAAACCTTGTTATAGTATTATAATTATGTTAGTATATAGATAATAGCCCGAGCGAGGAAGGCGGCTTTTGCCGAGGTCGCCCGGGAGGAATATCCAATAATCGGAGGCATACAAATATGAAATATTATCTTGCTATTGATATCGGCGCATCCAGCGGCAGACATATCATTGGCTACGAAAAGGACGGAGAGCTTATAACCGACGAAATCTACCGCTTCCCCAACGGTATGGACAACGTTGACGGGCATCTCGTATGGGATACCGACAGGCTCCTTGAAGAGGTTATCACAGGTATTGGAGAGTCCTTCAAAAAGTACCCCAAAATTGAGAGTCTTTCCATTGATACCTGGGGCGTTGACTACGTTATTATGAAGGGCGAGGAGGAGGTTAAGCCCACCTACGCTTACCGTGATTCAAGAACTGAGGCAGTTATCGACGAGGTTCACGGAATCGTGGATTTTGCCGAGCTTTATGCAAGGACGGGTATTCAGTTCCAGAAGTTTAATTCAATATACCAGCTTTATGACGATAAGTGTGCCGGCAGACTTGAGGGAGCGACCGATTTCCTTATGATTCCCGAGTATCTTATGTATAAGCTTACCGGAAACAAGCTTAAGGAATTTACAAACGCAACTACAACGGGGCTTGTCAATGCGGACACGCTGCGCTTCGACAGAAAGATTTGGGGCGCTCTCGGATTCCCCGCAGCCCTTGACGCAGAGCTTATGGCTCCCGGTACATTCGTTGGCAGACTTAAGTCGGATATAGCGAAGAGAGTCGGCGGTGACCTTGACGTTGTTCTTTGTCCTACTCACGATACGGCGAGCGCTGTTGAGGCAATAGATATGGCGGAAAATTCGCCTTACATATCCTCGGGTACCTGGTCGCTTCTCGGAGTTAAAACTCCTAAGGCTCTTACAGACGAGAAGAGCATGAATTCCAACTATTCCAACGAGGGCGGCGTAGGATACAACCGTTATCAGAAGAATATTACGGGTATGTGGATAGTTCAGAGTCTTCGACGTGAGCTTTGCCCCGATATGCCCTACGGCGATATTGCGAAGATGGCGACAGAGAGCAGCTACGCTGAAACCTTTGACGTGAATGACGATGCCTTCTCGGCTCCCGAGAGTATGAAGGGCGCTATTGATAAATATCTTTCCGACAGAGGAAAGCCTACCCCCCGTGAGATGGGCGACTATTTCAATGCGGCGTACGTGAGCCTCGGTGTTTGCTACGGAGAGGCTATCAGAGATATGGAAGAGAACACGGGTAAGGTGTATAACGAGATTTACATCGTTGGCGGCGGCGCTAAAAACGGCCACCTTAACGCAATTACCGAAAAGTATACAGGTAAGCGCGTTGTAGCTCTCCCCATTGAAGCAACTGCTATTGGTAATATTAAAATTCAAATAAACAGGAGTAAATGAAATGACAAATTACGAACTCGCTAAGGCTAAGTACGCAAAGTACGGCATCGATACTGATGCGGCAATCGAAACGCTTAAGGACGTTACGGTTTCCATTCATTGCTGGCAGGGTGATGACGTTACGGGCTTCGATTCCAAGGAGGCTCTTTCCGGCGGTATTCAGACAACCGGAAACTATCCCGGCAAGGCAAGAACACCCGACGAGCTTATGGCGGATATTGACAAGGCGTTTTCTATGGTTCCCGGCAAGAAGAAGCTCAATCTTCACGCTTGCTATGCTATTTTTGAGGACGGCGAATACGCTAACAGAAACGAGCTTCAGCCTAAGCATTTTGCAAAATGGGTTAAGTTTGCAAAGGAGCGCGGTATGGGAATTGACTTCAACCCCACCTTCTTTGCTCATCCTATGGTTAAGGACAATCTTACCCTCTCTTCTCCCGACGAGGAAACCCGCAAGTTCTGGGTTGAGCACGGCAAGGCTTGTCTTAAGATTGCTGAATATTTCGCAAACGAAACAGGCGAGTGCTGCGTTATGAACATCTGGATTCCCGACGGCTTTAAGGAAATCCCCGCAGACAGACTTGGTCCGAGGGCAAGATTCAAGGAGTCCCTTGACGAGATTCTCGCAACTCCCTACGATAAGAGCAAGGTATACGTTACCCTTGAGTCCAAGGTGTTCGGTATAGGACTTGAGTCCTACACAGTAGGCTCTGCGGAGTTTTGTCTCTCTTATTCCACCAAGAATAACATCACTCCTCTTATGGACAACGGTCACTACCATCCTACCGAGGTTGTGTCCGACAAAATTTCCTCTCTCCTTGCTTTCAACGAAAAGATTGCTCTCCACGTAACACGTGCTGTTCGTTGGGACTCTGACCACGTTGTTATCTTTGACGACGAAACCAAGGAAATTGCAAAGGAAATAGTAAGATGCGATGCTCTTGACAGAGTATTTATCGCTCTTGACTACTTCGATGCATCCGTTAACCGTATCGCTGCTTGGACAGTTGGCGCAAGAAATATGCAGAAGGCTCTCCTTAATGCGCTTCTTATTCCCGCAGCAGAGCTTAAGGACTATCAGGATAAGGCTGATTATACGAAGATGCTCGCTATCAGCGAGGAGTACAAGACCTTCCCCTTCGGCGACGTATTTGACGAGTACTGCAGAAGATGCGGCGCACCCGTTGGTATGGACTGGATTGAGGAGTGCGACAAGTACGAGCGCGAGGTTCTCTCGAAGAGATAATTTACGATATAACTCCGCATTTACTTAGATAGGCATAGCGGTTATGCCTCAGGAGATTTTCGTTACGAGGGGCTGATGCGCCCCTCGTTTCTTAACACGTAGACGGATTAATTAATAAAAAATATTTAGGAGTAAAAATTATGATACTCAACCATAATGAATACGTGGATAAAGTAAGAGCCTGCTGGATAGGCAAAAATATAGGTGGTACTATGGGTACACCCTACGAAGGAACGCATGAATATCTTGACGTTAAGGGATTTGTAACAAAGAAGGGCGAGGTTCTTCCTAATGACGACCTTGACCTTCAGCTTGTATGGCTTCACGCTCTTGAGAAAATCGGTCCTTATAACATCAGCGCCGCAACTCTCGGTGAGTTCTGGATAAGCTATATCACTCCTCATTGGAATGAGTACGGTCTCGGAAAGAATAATATGAAGAGAGGTCTTCTTCCTCCTCTTGCAGGCGATTATCAGAACCATTGGAACAATTCCAACGGTGCTTGGATAAGAACCGAAATCTGGGCTTGTACAACTCCCGGCTGTCCTGCAGCTGCTGCAAAGTATGCTATTGAGGACGCTAAAGTTGACCACGGTGCAGGCGAGGGTACCTTTGCCGCTGCTTTCGTTGCAGCTATGCAGAGCGCAGCCTTCGTTATTAAAGACATTCGCCGTTGTATCGAGGTAGGCCTTGCTTCCGTTCCCGAATCCTGCCGCGTTGCAAAGAGCGTTAAGTATGTTATTGAGGCTTATGATAAGGGCGTTAGCCACAGAGAGTGTCGTGATAACGTTCAGCAGATGAATGCTGACCTTGGTAACGGTTGGTTTGAGGCTCCCTCTAATGTTGCTTACACTGTTATCGGTCTTCTTTACGGTGAGGGTGATTTCAAGAAGAGTATGATTGCAGCTATTAACTGCGGTGACGATACAGACTGTACTGCTGCTACCCTTGGTGCAACTCTCGGTATTCTTAACGGTATGGCAGGTATTCCTCAGGACTGGATGGAGTACATAGGCGACGATATTATTACTATTTCTATCGCAAAAGGAAATAGAGCACGTAATCTTCCCAACAACTGCAAAGAGCTTACAGAGCGAGTTGTTGCTCTTGCTCCCTCGGTAATTTTTGCTAACAGAATCTATACTGGGACAGAGTCGAATTATACAAAGTTTGATGATGTTAAGCTCACAGAAGTTTCAGAGGGTGACGTTGACAGAATTATGGAAATGGCTCGCTATGTTGGTGAACAGTTTGAAACTCTTAAGCCCTATATGACGAGATTTGAGAACGTATGCTTCGCTGCTGACGTTACCGTATCTCCCACACCCGATATCACCCCCGGCGGAGAGGTTAAGGTTGGAATCAGATTCCAGAATATTCTCCAGGAGAATAACCCCTATAACCTGACTCTTCGTTGGCTCCTTCCCGAAGGATTCACCGTAGAGGGCGGCAGACGTGCTCTTATCCTCGACGAGCAGAATGCGCACACAAGTAAGTGCAGATACTGGGGCTGGGGCGATTTCCCCACAGCTTCCGTTGAGTTCGTAATCAAGGCGGGAGATAAGGTTGAGGCTGTTAACAGAGCAGTTCTTGAGGTTGTTGCCGAGGGCAGACCTAACATTATGTATATTCCCGTAACTCTCCTCGGTTAATTGGAATTTTGGAGTAACCGAATAAAAACCATCAGGGGCATTGCGAAATCAGTGCCCCTGATTAACTTTTGTCAAATGTATTTTTATATTAAGGTTGGGAACCCAAGATGGTTCCCTTCCTTCTTGATAAAGTTTTTATTCTATTTCCGTTTCCTCGCTCATCGTACGTTAGTACGATTAACGCTCGTCAGCCGAAAATTTCCTCTCAAAATTCTTTTTGGTGTAACCGAATAAAAAACAGGCAGGGATATTGTCGAAGTACAGTATCTCTGCCTTACCTTTATTAAAAACATTTTATAGGCAAGGTTGAAAAAACTGCGTTTGTCTTTGGATTAATTAAGATTTTTTGGAGATTTTTATGAGAAATAAGAAAAATAAGCATCTTGGAATAGAAATAGACCCGGAATT
>CAJGCM010000023.1 GCA_904501765.1 uncultured Clostridia bacterium
AAGCCCGAGCCTGCGCAGACATTGGAAGCTATGACAGACACAACAAAAATGTATGTGTTGCTTGATAAGGAAAGCCCCAATTTTGGTTATATCTTCGCGTGGATGTATACCGAAAAGGTTACAGATGGATATATAAACAAAGCCGAGCCTTTGCCGAATAATACCACCGATACAACAAAATGGGTAAATGGTTATCGTTTTAGTTCAAGTGGTATTTCCGCAGAATATAGTAGTCAACCATCGACGATAACTAATGACATCGAATGCACCAATGGCGATAAAATATATATCAAAGGTGTAACATTTAGAGGAGAGGACAGGTATCAAGTTACAAGAACCGCCAGTGATGGCGTTAACATAAATGTGGGGTATTACAATACAAATCTCACGCTTGGCGGATATACAGTACTTACATTTGATGGTGTTAGTGATGATGGAATTTATCAATATTCCATTGGCACGGAGGGTAATTTCACCGTTCACAGTATTCGTTTCGCAATACCTACGCCTGCGGACGCAAGCCAAGTTATTATCACGGTAAATGATGACATTGAAGAGCCTACTATAGTAAAAGAATATGCTTGGACTAATACGGGAAAAGCAATTTGGTCAGCGGACACTGAAAATCGCATTGATGGGTTAACTGTAGAACTTGAATCCGAAAAGGCGAAAAGCGCGAAGACGGCTCAAAAAGTTGAAGCGCTTGAAGGTAAAATCGAAAATATAGGAACAACCGAAATTCCTGACTATTGGCAGCCTCATATTGATGAAAAAATATCTACAATAAAAAATCTTCATAGACAGTACGGCAAAGATTGCTTTTCGTTCGTTCTTTTCGCAGATACGCATTATCCATCTAACCTCGGTAAAATTTCGCCTGTTCTTGCGAAAAGGTTAATGGATGAAGTTGATATTAAATATGCTATTCATGTTGGTGACTGGCAGACAAGAGGTTGTCTCACCACAAGAGAAGCGTTACTCGCGGAAAATGAAGCCATAGAAACAATGTTTGCTCCTATCCGTGATAGATTGCTAATGGAACAGGGAAATCAC
This sequence comes from uncultured Clostridia bacterium, assembly GCA_904501765.1. GTDB lineage: Bacteria > Bacillota > Clostridia > Oscillospirales > CAG-272 > UBA1740. Next base: position 1,054 of record CAJGCM010000023.1, read on the forward strand.
GACGGTTCATACGGCTGGCTTGACCGTGATGGCGACGGCACATATAACAACAGCGGCAAAGCGCCAAAAGACAGAGAGACGTATGTTCATAATTTAACCCCTCAAGAGTTACACGAGTTTGCATATCGCAAAGTTGGCACGATTGGCGATGTTCATTTTGATGAAACAGGAACGGCGTACTATATTGACGATACATCGAATAATGTTCGTTACATCGGATTGAACACCCAGCAGAACAACTATGAGTTACAGGCGGATGGAACACAGCTTTATCCTAAAATGTGGATTATGCGCTTTACACAGCCGCAGTTTGACTTCTTGACAAAAGAAGCTCTTGTCGAGGGAGTTAAGGAGAAAACAAAAATCGTTATTTTTGCTCACGTTCCGACTACACAAGAACTTGGTGACAAAGATGTTATGAACGGCGTTTTGCGTGCGTTCGTAAACAAAACAACATACAGCGGCAGTTATGCAGGCGAATACGGTTATGATGCCGTTTCGGTGAATGTTGACTTCACAGATGCAAAAGGCACGTTTGTTGGCTACTTCCACGGACACACGCATATCGACTCGGTGAATACCTCCAACGGATTTAATATCATCGGAACGAGATGCGATGCCAAAGAAGAAAACACCGATGCGCTGAAAAATGAGCGTGTTGAGGGAACGGTAACGGAACAATCTTTTGATGTGTTCACAGTAACGCCTACAAAGATTTATGCCACAAAAATTGGCGCAGGCACAGACCGCGAAATAACTTATTAAGGGGCTCACTAAATAATGTCTATACAACTACGAGATTACCAAGAAGATGCCGTTAATCGGATGAAAAACGGGTGTATTCTCGCGGGCGGAGTTGGCTCGGGTAAGTCTAGGACAGCATTAGCCTATTACTTCCGTGAATGCGGAGGCGATTGGTCTGATGGATATTCTCCTATGACGAACCCGAGAGACCTGTACATAATCACGACTGCGCGTAAGAGAGATACACTCGAATGGGAAGCTGAATTACCATGGTTTCTTCTTACTACTGATCCCGAAGTTGCATATTATAAGAATATGAGAGTCGTCGTAGATTCTTGGAATAATATTAAAAAATATTCCAATGTCTATGGCGGCTTCTTTATATTCGACGAACAGCGATTAGTAGGAAGCGGGGCTTGGGTAAAAGCTTTCTATAAAATTGCCCGAAGGAATAAATGGATATTGCTATCCGCCACTCCAGGAGACCAGTGGAAGGACTATATTCCGGTATTTATCGCCAACGGGTTCTACAAAAACAAAACAGCTTTCTTTGACGAACATGTGGTTCAGTCATATTATGGCGGCTATCCGAAGATTGAGAAATATATTAATCAAGGTAAGCTGCTAAAGTATCGCAATGATATTCTCATCGATATGGACTTCAATAGGAATACAGTAAGACATCATGAGGATGTCCTTGTGAAGTATAGTATTCCTAAGTATAAAGATGCGATACGGTATCGTTGGGACCCTTATAAGGATGAACCTATACAACAAGCTTCTGGACTTTGCTATGTTCTACGGAGGATAGTGAATACGGACGAGAGCAGACAAGTAGCTTTGCTGGAGATATTCGAGCAGCATCCGAAGATCATAGTGTTCTATAACTTTGACTATGAATTAGATATTCTCAGAGGAATGTACTTTGGTGAGGATGTCACTGTAGCAGAGTGGAATGGGCATAAACACGAAAGAGTTCCTGATACAGACAGCTGGGTATATTTAGTTCAGTATACCGCAGGCTGTGAGGGCTGGAACTGTGTAAAAACAGACACTATGGTCTTCTTCTCGCAAAACTATTCATACAAAGTTATGGAGCAAGCTGCCGGAAGAATCGACAGATTGAATACTCCATATACCGATTTATATTACTATCACTTACGCACACGTTCAGGTATTGACCTGGCGATAACAAAAGCTCTGATGAATAAAAAGAAATTCAACGAGCGCAAGTATGTGAAGTGGGATAAACAACCAAAACAAATTTATTAAAAAAAAATAACACTTAAAAGGAGAAATTATATTATGGCTATTGGAATTATTACAGGTATTATTATCGCGGTAATGGCGGTTGCAGCGGGTGTCCTCGCCGCTCATTGGTTGGACGAAGATTATAACGTAGGCGGAACGATTGCGGTTATAGCGTGTATCGCGCTCGTTATCGCTTTCTTCATCGTCCCCTTCAGCTTCCATACGGTGCATACGGGCGAGATTGCAGTCGTTAAACAGTTCGGTAAAATAACCGGAACTAAAGAGGCTGGCACGCATTATGACCTCTGGATATCTAACTCTTATACTAAATACGACACGAAAGTTCAGAACATCGAGTGCGAGACAGCAGCATATTCTTCTGACGCACAGACAATGACAGTCCAGATGACGATTCAGTACAACATCATGAGCGATAAAGTTGTTGATATTGCTACTCAGTACGGATCTCTCGAAGTTCTTCAGAGCAGAATCAACTCCGTAGCTATAGAGAAAACCAAATCTGTACTCTCATCCTACAAAGCTATGGATATTATAGCTAATAGAGCTACTATATCTCCCGCAGTTGAAGCAGCCATTAAAGAGGCTGTCGGTGAAGAATACTTTGTGAATATTGCGACGGTTGTACTCACGAATATTGATTTTTCTGACGCTTTCGAACAGGCGGTAGAGGATAAAATGATTGCAGAGCAGGCTAAGCTCAAAGCCGAATATGAAAACGAGAAAATCGTAGCTCAGGCTGAGGCCGAAGCAGCGGCCAAACTCAAAGCGGCACAGGCAGAAATTGATATCGCTAAGGCTAAAGCGGAGGCACTTAAGATTGCTGCAGAAGCTGAGGCTGAGGCGAACAGAACTATTGCTGAATCTTTGACGGAAGATATTCTTAATAAAATTCTTGCGGATGCGTGGGATGGCAAGCTGCCGGATGTAATAGGCAACGGCGAATACATACTTCCTTCTGATATATTCAACTAAGTTCGCGAAATTTACAAACTCCTTTATGAAATAATATTTATTTTAAAGGAGAAACAATATGCACATTAAACCGTATGATAAGAAACAACTCAGAAAAGATTTGTGGTCTAAAAGTAGAAACTTCGAGATTTTGACTAAATTCGCGGAGAGCGATTACGATTGCGTAGAAATTGAGGATTACCCTCATTCGAACGCAAAGAATTGCCAAACGACTTTATGCAGCTCGATAAAACACTACAAGATGCACAACATCAAAGTATCTATCAGAGGCGAACGAGTATTTCTCGTTAAGAAAAGTAAAGATTAAAAAAAGCGAGAGCTTGGGTTTCGACTCAGGCTCTTTCTTTTATATTTATTCTCGCATGGGTAGGGGGTGATACCAATGAACTTAGACGAAATATACGACGCCGTAAAGACAGAGTGTAAAGGGCTCTGCTTGATTTATGAGGGTTGTATACTCGAGCTCGTGGGTTTGCGAGGGTTAAATATGCTTAAAGCGAATAACCTGCTCGAAGACCGCGGGGTTGTACATGGCAGACAGATGTATGTGCTGCGGAAAAGATAATTTTAAAATATTGCGAAAGCAAACACTTGAAAGGTGAGGAAAAACGATGACTTACAGAGAGAAAATTACAGAGATAGGACCGTATGAGATAGACTATAATGCGTGGGGCGGAGTAAAAGGATGCCCTGGAACACATTTTAAAAACGCGCCGTTTAACAGCATGACAGGATGTATAGGCGCATCCGACGCGAACTGCACAAAATGTTGGAACCGAGAAATCCCCGAAGCTACTACGAAAGAAACTACTTCATTCCAGGAAGATATGATGGTAGTTTTGGGCGATATGACGGAAGCTCAGGCCAAATTCGCTATTGAATATTTGTGGAATAAGTATTTTAAGGAGGAAAAATGATATGCCTTTTGGGGAAAAGAACGATTGTAAAGTATATATCGACGGCGAGTATGTCGGTACGGCTAAAGATATCACTATAACAAACTTTGTACCGGATAGAGATGCTGTAGAGGCATATGTACGTAAAAACATTGTGATGGCTCTTGATACGAATGGCGAATTCGTCGGTACATGTACCATTAAAAAGATAACCATGTTCAAATTGTCCGGCTTATGGTATTGGGTTATGTACAATTGCCCAAACAAGAAGCTCGTATGGCTTATGAAACACGGCAAGAACGCGAGAGTCAAAATGAAAAACTATAGACGTGCCATAGAAGAAATCGGTAAACATATCGTGGAGGACAAGAGATGACTTACAAAGAAAAAATCATGATCGAGAGACCTGAACTCGTAGACGATTACTTCGTTGGCGGTGTTAAGGGATGCCCTGGACGATATTTCAAGGGAGCACCCACAAACAAACCGTTGAACAAATGCGGATGGCAACAGCATGGCGATTGCGAGAGATGCTGGGATATGGAGATGGAGGAGAAGGAATGACCGCTAAAGAGATATACGAAAAAGAATTCGCGTACTATGTTGAGTGTTTGGAAGACCGAGACATATACGAATGGGCAGCGGATCGCATATTCGATCTGACCACATACGACGGCGATCTCGATAAGCTCTTTGTTCAGATGATACTTTACATATGCAAAGTTATTCTCAATAAACAGACCTACGAGTTTATAGGGGACGAGTCAATGTACGTCGTTTATATTGTCGTTTGTCAGCTGCTTAATAAAAAAGGCTGGATTAACTGGGGTACGTCTATACGCGGCGCGTGGTTCGAAGATGGTAGAGATGCTAAACCAATATACGAATCATACGACGAGTCAGTGTCGGTCCCTTTCACAATAGAAAATCTTATAGCTCTTATCGAGTTTATCGAAGAGCATGAACCGAAAGAAGAGGTTAAAGATGAACTGCCCTAAATGCGGGGCTAGGGCGAGCGTTATGAAAGGCGTTGATATGTCTTGGAATGAACGTTATCGCCAGTATAAATGCCCTAAACCAAAATGTAAAAACGTATTTTTCACCATTGAATTTGTAGCTGCCGAAACTGACGACATGAAAGAAGAGTGGAGTGCAGCTGTGAAAGACAAAGTTGCCAAATACAAAGGTAACCAAATACTGAAAGGAAAAACGAAATGAAAAAAACACTTATCGTAATAGACATGCAGAACGATTTTGTGTACGGTCCGCTTGGCACGCCGGAAGCAAAAGCTATCGTTCCGAATGTTAAGAAAAAAATAGAGGAGTATCGTGAGTATTTTCAAGACGTGGTATTCACAAAAGACTGTCACGAACCCGGTTATTTGGACACGCACGAAGGTAGACGTTTACCTATAAAACATTGCATGTGGGATGACGCTAAAGGTAGAGGACTCGTTATTACGCCTGCATGGGGCGAGAGTGTGCTCATTAAAAGCACTTTCGGAGCTAGGGATCTGGAGCATCTGACTTACTTGAGACATTCTCCGATCATCGAGGTTATAGGTGTATGTACGGATATTTGTGTGGTATCGAATGCACTGCTGCTCAGAACACTTTGCCCTGAAGCAGACATCATAGTCGACGCTAGCTGCTGCGCTGGTACGAATCCCGAGAGACATAAAGCAGCATTGGAAGTTATGAAATCTTGTCATATTGATGTTATTAATGAAGGAGAAACAAAATGAAATATGTATATAACAATAATATATTCGAAGCGTTCAGAATCGGTATTGATCCTATTCCGGATTGGTTTATGGATAAAGTTACAAAAAATGAAGCAGTTCTTTGTGAGGATGACTGGCATAACACGCGCGCCAAACTCCATTCGGAAACGAATATGGAATATTTCGTAAACTACGGCGATTATATTATGAGAGATCCTGAAGGGGCAGTATGTGGATTCACCAAGTCCTATGTAGACAGCCACCACACCCGAATCATCGAAGACGAACCTGTAAATGCTGCCGAACCAGTTGATCCGGAAAAAGAAAGACTTAACGCGCTTGGGGAATATTATTATACACTGGCTACGGAGTGTAGGACGGCTTACAAATGCTTTATATCCGCTGGTTTCAGAGAAGACGAGGCGTTTACACTTTTGATGAAGCTGATGGAACAACCGGTTAAGCCACTTGAACGATCGAGGGAGGATGTCATACGAGATTTTAATAGATGGAAGAATGCGAGAAAGGAGCGTGTGAATAATGACTGAAGATGAATTTCTCGAAAAACTTAAGGCGATTCGAGATGCGATTGACTTTCAATGGAGAGTCGCTAAGGTATTGAACAATACATTAATATCTGTCAACGTAGACCATGCTGATACTATTTATTCGGTACTTACATACGTAATAGATACGGCAGAAAAAAAACATGAAGAAGGAGAAACGAGATGCGATGGAAAAACCACTACCAACGAGTAGTTAAACGCTTTGCTATATTTCCGGTAAAGGCTCGGGTTGAAGGCGGTATGGATTTCGAATATCGCTGGCTTGAGACTGTCTATCGCTTACAACATCGTGACTGGCTCTTTGGGATATTTCCTATATGGGAGACCGACACATTTGTTAATGAGCATTATTACGAATTATATCTTAAGAATAGGAGGAAAACAAAATGACAGCTGATCAGTTTCAGAGAGAAGTGATTGATGCTCTCGACTTGCTGAATGCAAGCGATCTCGAGAAGCTGGCTATGGCTAGCGATTGTCTAGGCAAAGCTGCAGATGCGGAAGAGTTAAATTATGAGGCGACACTTAAATGGGTAGCTATAGGATTGGCCGTTTATGCGAACGGTGTAGGTTACAGTCTCGAGACTATATTCCAGATGGCTTTGGACGAATTAGAGAAGGAGTACGGAAAATGATGAGCATTATATTATTCGCAATCATAGGATCAACGATAAAAGCCGGTGCTGCGTATTGGATATGCTTCGGTATATTTTGTGCGCTTAAGGTTATATGCGGGATATTGAAACCTGTAATCGAATATATTAAGGAGCACGCATAATGGCACGAAAACGAGTTTGCTATAACTGTCCGGATAGGAAGCCTACTTGTCATCAGACGTGCGAGAAATACTTGGCGGAGAAGGCCGAGGATGCTCGTAAGAAAGAAATAGACGACCTTGAACGGGCGGCACTGGGGTATTGCTACGAACGTACAGATAAACGAAGAGCTGGCCGTGCAATGGCTACAATCAAGCGAAATAGATTTAAAAAGAGAACGTGAGGTACATATGCAGAAAAAAATATACATAGTAAATGGTATGGGCGGATGTGGTAAAGATACATTTGCCCAGTTTTTGACGGAGATTGTTTCGACAATGAAGATATCTTCAGTCGACAAAGTTAAGAGACTCGCTAAATTTTGCGGTTGGGAAGGCGGTAAGACCGAGAAAGATAGAAAGTTCTTGTCTGATTTGAAATGCTTGACTAGCGAATACAGTGATTTCGCATTCCGAGATATTCGTACTCAGGTTGAGTATTTCAAGATAGTTGATCTGTACAATGTCTTGTTGATCGATATTCGTGAGCCGGACGAGATAGAGAGAGCTAAGAACGAATTCGGAGCTAAGACAATCTTGATTACGAATGATAGAGTTGAGCCTATTCTTAGTAATATGGCAGACGCTAACGTATTCGAGTATACATACGACTACATAATCAACAATAGTGGTAGCTTTGAAGATTTCAAGGCTAACATTAAGATATTTGCGGAGGCGGAAGAGTTATGTACATCCGAAAACTTGGTAAAAGAATAATTGGAGCAGACTTGACTGCCGCTGAAAAAAGAGCCATGGATATTGAGATTGGAAAGGCATTTGCTGAATACGATCGAAAGAACACTACGGAGATCGATGCGATAGTGTTATTGCTCGTGGCTAAACATTTTAACGCCGATGCGGAGAAGCTTAAAGAGGTATATGACGACTTTATATCTCAGATGGATGCTTTGGTGGATCGGTATGAACTTGAAGCTGGGGATAATCCTTGGCTTTGTACAGAAATATTGAAAGGCATGGGCGTTGACATTGACGCCTGGAGAAGAGAAAGGAATTTAGAATGAAAAGATTTATTAATGTGAAAAATTTTATCAAAATATTGACAGCTGTCGTTTGCATCATTGTGATAGTTATAGCTTCTGCGGGATGCGGCAACTTGTGGACCGAAGCCGATAATGTGAATCATAACCTCACTATACAGGCTGAGTATTTCGAGTGCATGAGACGAATCACTGTATATAACGCGCGTACAGACCTTATAATTCTTGAGGCGGAAGGATATATGAACGTCAGCAATAATACTGCTAACGAGCTCGTAATCACTTGTAAAGTGGGTCCTAACGAGTACAAGAAGAACTATATTTACTTGAATGATTATACGATGTACGTAGTTGAGGATATTACGGGCACGAACACCAATCCGTATCATTACAAGTTATATTTCCATACGAATCCCGGCTTTGACATTGAAGTTGTGCCGTAAGCGAGGCTGGTATGAGTTTAAGTAAACTTTCGCCGGAATGTGAGAAGTGCGCGTACGTACGCTGGTGTCCGAATAAGCGTATGGTGGCTATGATGGCGTTGCCTGTGCCTAGCCATACGATCGACGAGTTAGCTTTGGAAAGGGTTAATAACGCTTATGTGGCTAGACTTCACGCTGAAGAGTTATGTCTTGCGAGACAGAGACCGGATGTTATGGATGGCATCATCGAGAATTTGCGTGAGGAACTTGCTAGGTATTACGGGGTTCCGAGATGCTTTTTTGAGGAAACGCGATAATTACATGACCTTTAATGAAATAATATAATATTAAAGGAGAACTTTATTATGAAAAAGAAAACATATGACACTAGCCGTTCTATGGCGACAGTTATCGATGCATGCGCGAGATTGTATGAACGATATCCTGAAAATAAGGATGACGTACATGCGATAATCGGAGCAGTGCTTGGAATAAAACTTGTATCCTGGAACGATGTGAAACATTTATTCGAATCATAATATAACTTTTATAAGTGAAAAAAGTGGGGCGTTAGATAAACTAGCGCTCTTCTTTTTATGAAAATTTCTGGTCAACTTTACTAAAGTAAATCTGGCCACGAACAATTTTGTGACGACGAAAAAATGGGTCTGGTCAAAAAAAGTGGGCTTTTGGTCAATTTTTGAGAAAAAAGTGGGCAGCGATTTTTATATACAAAAGTAATATTTTATATACAAAAGTATATATTCTATATACAAAAGTATATAAAAAAGGCCATTTTTCGAAGATTTTGCGATGAGAAATTAGGCTCTGGTCAAAAACCCACTTTTTATTCTTACTTATATATAAAAAGTTAAAATATATACTATAGTATATATTTTTAAAAATATATAGAGTTTTTAAGCCGAATTTACTACGGTGAATTATCATATTTAGGAGGTAAAAATGACTGAATTTAGATGGCTTTACGAGTTTAGTGAAAACCTGCAAAGAGTAATGCACGATGCTGGGTTTACACAAAAACGACTCGCCATAGAGACAGGCTTATCAGAAGCCGCAATCAGCAATTACATAAACGGAACCAAAATACCGAAGGCTACAACACTCATTAATCTTGCATATGCCTTAGAGTGTAGCGTAGATGATTTGATTGACTTCGGTTCCCAGATTGATTTTTAAAAGGAGTACATATGGTAGAGTATCTTAAACGAAATGCAGAAGCAAGTTTCCCCTTTTTGATGGACGAAGCAACCGAAGTTGTGGAATGCGGTCCATCCCAGTTATTCATTCGTATGGCAGATGGCAGCGCATATTTGTATGACGACTTCGACGGTGCCGCTAGACCACTTCCTCGAGATAGTAGCAACATGACCGAAACAGAATGCCGTAGCGAATTTTCAGCAAGACTTCGTAGACTCATGCTTATCAAAGGTGTAAGTCAGAACGAGCTTGTTGCAAGAACCGGCATATCTCAAGCGATGATCAGTAGATACATGACTGGTAGGTCCGAACCTGGATTCTATAACCTTGACAAGATTGCGAGAGTGTTAGAATGCTCTCTCGAAGAGTTCAGGTATATGGATTGAGTATATTTACCTCGCATAATTTACAACCCATATTATGACCGGAAGGTTAATAACTATATTTTTAAAGGAGAACTTTATTATGGAACAGAAAATGTACACAGAAACGGAATACCAGGAAGCGGTAAAGGAAGCGATTAACGTTTACGAGGCCCTTCAGTTGCAAGGAGCTATAAAAGCTACCATTGCGTTGACAGCCGGAACTATTATTGTGTCCACCATTCTTGGTGTCACGGATCTTGTTGTGACAAAAATCAAAGCCAAAAGAAATGTGGAACTCGCTAAGAAAATAAACGAGAAAACCTAAAGGTAAAGGAAGGTGTTAAGGAAACTTAGCATCTTCTTTTCTTTTTGTTCGCATTATTTACATCGTCCTTTATGAAAGAAATTTATATTTTGGAGGATAATTATGGATAAGATTTATACAGTTAAAGAGGTAGCCAACTTATTAGAAGTTGCGCCATCAACTATACGAACATGGATACATAAAGATAAATTATTCGCAGTAAGACTTGGTGATAAGTTTGCGATAAGCGAAACGACATTAATCAATTTCGCATTTCCTAAACCTAAATACGCAAGGGTATTATGCGCGAAAAATCAAAGAATGGTAATCATGTACAGTACGTGGCGAATGGCTTATGATATGGCACTCATTGTTAAGCAAAATCCTACATTACTTAAAATGGCAATGGACTTTAAAATGAGAAGATTAAAGGAAAAACTTAAAGAGGACTAACCATCCTCTTTTCTTTTTGCGCGATATTTGCACTCTATTTAATGAAAGGAGGTGATAGCCATGCTGTTCATTAAACGCAAGTTTAAGATTGGATGCGATATACACTACAAACAGTCGATAATCAACATATTGGACCGGCACAACGTTGCGCATACTATCGATGGATATCATGAGAGTAAAATCAACGGATATACCTGGACCAAAGTGTATTTCGATTGTATCTGTATGGAAAACGAATTGCAAAAATTAATCGAAGACTTAGATAAGCACACAGCTTCAATGGCCCGCGTAACACTTATATATTAAAGAGAGCTAAACACTCTCTTTTCTTTTTGCAAACTATTCCAAAAATTCGCGAAATTTACATGCCCTTTTATGAGAGGAAGAATAGAATGGCCATTACTGGCTCTGACATATTCTTTTGCATTTTACAACATAGAAAAGGAGCTCTAATATGCTAGAAAACAAATTCCAAGCAAAACTCATTAAAGAGATTAAAGACACCTTTCCTGGTTGCATTGTGATGAAGAATGATTCGAGCTATATTCAAGGAATACCCGATCTTGTCGTTTTACATGAAGACAAGTGGGCGGCCTTAGAATGCAAAAAAACAGGATCTGCTTCAAAGCGACCAAACCAAGAATACTATGTTGACCGTATGGATAAAATGTCCTTCGCCAAATTCATATACCCCGAAAACAAAGATGAAGTGATGAACTCGCTTCACGGATATTTTACGAATGGAGGCGAGACAAACCATGCGATTTAACAATCACAGAAACTTATGTGGTCTTCATGCTACTTTTAGTCCTAGTCAGTCGGCTTGGCTGCGCTATGACGATGAGAAAGCAATGAAGGTCTATGCTAACAGAAAAGCCGCAGAAATGGGAACTCGTTTGCATCAATGGGCCAAAGACACTATCGATCTCGGTATGAAACAGCCTAGATCGAAACAGACAATTTGTGCCTATATTAATGATGCCATCGGTTTCAAGATGTCGACAGAAGTAGTGTTATTCTACTCCGACCGCTTCTTTGGTACTGCCGATGCTATTTGCTATAGAAATGGCGTTCTTAGAATTCACGACTTAAAGACCGGTGAGAAACCTGCTTCTATCGAGCAGCTCGAAGTTTACGCCGCTCTTTTCTGTTTGGAATACCACATTAAGCCTAGTGACATCGAAATCCAGTTGCGACTCTATCAGAACAACGAAGTCGTGTGTCACAATCCTACAGCGGAAGAAATAGTTCCGATTATGGATAAAATCGTACACCTTGACAAAATATTCAGAAAATTAGAAGAGGAGGATTGATAAGGGTATGAGTTCTGTATTAGAAGAAATGCAAGCCATTCTCGAAGGGGAAGACTTAGCGCATTACGGTATGCCTAGACGTTCCGGTCGCTATCCATGGGGTAGTGGCGACGACCCTTATCAACACAATATTGATTTTTTGGGTCGCGTCAAGGAATACAAAAAACAGGGCAAAACTGAGCGAGAAATCGCAGAGCTTATGGGTATTGTCAATGACAAAGGCGAACCCTCCAGCTCGAGACTCAGAGCCCAAGTAACCATCGCAAACGACCAGCGTAAATTGTATGAATATGCAAGAGCTAAATCGTTGCGAGATGATGGTCTCGGTTACACGGAAATCGGTAGACAGCTTAATCTTCCCGAGTCTACGGTTCGTTCGATACTTGATCCTACATATCAGGTTCGAGCTAGTAAAGCTAGAGAGACCGCGGACTTCATTAAAAAACAGGTCGATGAGCGAGGCATGATAGATGTAGGCGTAGGTGTTGAGCGCGAGCTTAATATCTCATCCGAAAAACTTAATGCCGCATTGACCATTCTTCAGGAGGAAGGGTATCCGGTTTACAAAGGTGGCGTTCCGCAGGTCACCAATCCCGGTAAGCAGACTAACCAGACGGTTATTTGTCCTCCTGGCACCCCGCATAAAGATATTTATAACTATGACCAGGTGCACTCTCTTAGAGAATACATATCTCGTGATAATGGCGCTACTTTCGAAAAGAAATTCCATTATCCCGAAAGCCTTGATTCAAAACGTCTCAAGATTCGTTATGCGGAAGAAGGCGGTATCGAGAAAGATGGTATCGTCGAGATTCGTAGAGGCGTAGAAGATCTGTCGTTAGGCGAATCCCGTTATGCGCAGGTTCGTATAATGGTAGACAAAACTCATTACATAAAAGGTATGGCGTTATATTCTGATGACATGCCTGATGGCGTCGACGTCGTATTTAATACGAATAAGAAAGCCGATGTTCCGCTGAAAAAGGTACTTAAGGAGATTAAAAATGATCCCGATAATCCTTTCGGATCTCTTATCAAAGATGCGGATCAAGGCGGACAGTATTGGTATACTGACTCCAAGACTGGTAAGAAGAAGCTCGGTCTTATCAATAAAAGAGCTGACGAAGGCGACTGGGAAGAATGGGCCGATGCTCTTCCGTCTCAGTTCCTCGGTAAACAGTCGAGATTCATGGCGAAGAAACAGCTTGGCATAGCTAAAGATGACAAGATTGCAGAGTTCGAAGAGTTGTGCTCTCTGACTAACCCTACAATTAAAAAGCACTTGCTCGATAAGTTCGCAGACGAATGTGATTCTGCAGCTGTACATCTCAAAGCAGCGGCATTGCCTGGGCAGAAGTATCACGTAATAATTCCGATCAATACATTGAAAGACACCGAAGTCTATGCACCCAAATATGAGAACGGTACTAAACTTGCTCTTATCCGATATCCTCATGGTGGCACCTTTGAGATCCCGATTCTCACAGTAAACAATAAGCATGCTGCGGCCAAAAAGCTTTTGGGTACAGACATCACTGATGCGGTTGGTATCAATGCCAAAGTAGCAGAGCGTTTGTCCGGTGCAGACTTTGATGGCGATACTGTTATGTGCATTCCTACACATGACAAAGCGGGCAGAGTCAAGATCACTTCCACTCCTCCGCTTAAAGGTCTTGAGGGATTCGACCCTAAGACCGAGTATGGCGCAGCTAGGGATTATAAAGATGAGAACGGTGTAAGGCACTGCTTCGATAGTACAGGTCGAGAGTATAAAGTTATGCGTAATACTGGTACCGAGATGGGTGTCATCTCTAACCTTATTACGGACATGACTCTGGCAGGAGCTGGTCCTGACGAACTTGCGAGAGCCGTTCGCCATAGCATGGTTGTTATCGATGCTGAGAAACACGGTCTTGACTACAAGAAAAGCGAAGTTGACAACAACATTGCTGCTCTTAAGAAAGACTATCAACGACATATTGGTCCTGATGGTACAGAACGCACTGGCGGCGCATCTACAATCCTGTCCCGTTCCAAAGGCGAAACCCCCGTGCTTAAAAGACAGGGTACTCCACACGTAAACATCAAGGGTGACCCGTTATATGACCCCTCCAAACCTGAAGGGTCCCTCGTATATAAGATAGCCGATGATGTAGAATACCAGGTCACAAAAACAAACAAGCGCACCGGTGAAGTAACCACTACCACCAAGTATAAGACGCAAAAAAGTACCCGCATGGCCGAAACAGATGACGCGTACAGTCTCGTGTCAGAAGAAAGACACCCCATGGAAATACTTTATGCGGATTATGCCAACGACATGAAGGCGCTTGCTAACAAAGCCCGTCTCGAAAAAGTAAAGACCGGCAAAATAGCATACTCTGCCTCTGCCAAGGCGGCCTATGCAAGTGAAGTCAAGTCCCTTGACGAAAAACTGAATGATGCCCTACTAAATGCACCTCGTCAGAGAGAGGCCCAGCGTAGAGCGAATTTCGAAGTCCAGTCTAAAAAGAAGGCCTATGAAGAAGAACATGGCGAGAAAATGAAACCCGCCGATATAAAAAAAGCCTCCCAGCTCGCCATAAGCAAATACCGTAAAGAGGTAGATGCTATTTCTAGAAAAGAAAGAAATATAGAAATAACAGATCGAGAATGGGAAGCCATACAGGCCGGTGCTGTACATGAGAACACATTAAAGAAAATACTCGATAATGCGGATACTGATGTACTTAGACAAAGAGCAACGCCTCGTACCACATCTACAGTAAGTACTGCACAGATGTCTAAGATTAAGAACATGCAAGCTTCTGGATACACAATACAACAGATTGCTGCATCAATGCATATGTCTTCTTCTACTATTTCTAAGTATTTGAAAGGAGTGAATTAACAATGTTTCAGGAAGTTATGTTGACAACTATTGACAATCCTTTCGATCCATTTGAGCAATTCACTTCTTGGTGGTTGTTTGACATCGAAAAAGGTTACAATACTTGTTCTTATCTTGCAAGAATTGCAGAATTGTCAGAAGAAATGTCTGATGAAGAAGTAAATTATGAAATAAATAGAGCGATTGACGAAATAATTCGTTTCAATCCTTTAAATATTTACATAAAAGTAACACGAAAAGCATCAAACACAACTGTATAACGGCTAAAGGACATAGGGGGGGGTCTCCAAAACTGCACCCCCTCCCCAAATCGCCGCCCTCCTTGATATTTTCCCGGGGGTATCTTTCCAAAAAGCAGTTTTTCCATCCCTCAGATAGCGTTTAGACGAGTCTACAAGGCGCAACCCTCCTATATTTTGTTGTAATGTGCCATGTTTGTTGTCGGTTTTCCTCTCCTTTCAAGTGATAATAACCAGTGACCTTGTAGGCTCATTTAAACGCTATCTAAACATATGCAAAACCTTAGCGAAACCATATGAAAAACGACTGAGAGGAGGCTGAAAGGTTGGCTAAAGTTAAGACAGGAAGCACCTATAGTAACCCTCTAAGCACTAGACCGCCCTTAACTCCTGAGGCTAAAGAGCAACAAATGATCGCTTTGGCCTACGATTTGGTCGAACAGCGTTTGCGCGACGGCACCGCATCTTCTCAGGAGACGACTCACTTCCTTAAGATGGGCACGGAGCGTGCTAGACTCGAACAGCGAAGGCTCGAAGCTGAAACCGAGATGATCATTGCCAAGAAAGAGAGCCTGCAATCGCAACAAAGAAGCGAAGAAATGTTCCAGCAAGCCATTAATGCCTTTCGCCGCTATAGTGGTCAGAGCGGTCAGGATGATTGCGATGACTATTAGGACATATTCTGAGCTGATCACTTTACCGACTTTCGAAGAGCGCTTCCGCTATTTAAAACTTAGCGGCGTAGTTGGTCAGGAGACATTCGGTTTCGACCGATATCTCAATCAACTATTCTATCAATCAAAGGAATGGCGCGAAATTCGAGACAAAGTAATTATACGCGACAATGGTTGTGACTTAGGCATATCTGACCGCGAAATCTTCGGAAAAATTCTCATTCATCATATGAACCCCATTAATAAAACGGATATTCTAACTCGGAGCGACTTGCTTCTTAATCCAGAGTATTTGATATGCACGTACAAAAACACCCACGATGCCATTCATTACGGTGACGAAAACCTTTTGATTAAAGGTCCAATTGTTAGAACTTTACACGACACCTGTCCTTGGAAACACTAATAGGAGGTGAAATCAAATGGAATCAATTTTGACAAGTATTAAACTCATGCTCGGCATCACGGAGGAATGTATAGACTTCGACGTGCCGATTATCGTGCATATTAATAAGGCGCTTATGCGTTTGAGTCAGTTGGGAATCGGCCCAGCAAAACCGATTCGAATAGTTGACGACTTAAATACGTGGGACGAGCTCCTACTCGGGGCTGAGGATCTCGAAGGCGCCAAAGAGTACATATATCTTGAGGTTAAGAAAATATTTGACCCGCCTACGAGTTCGTTCGTTCTTGAATCCCTGAAAAACGAATCGAATAAGTTGGAGTGGTGTTTGAATGTACAAGCAGAAACAGAGGAGGTGCTATCCGATGGATAACATTTATGTAGTCGTTGATGGAGAACTTTATCATCACGGCATAAAAGGTATGAAATGGGGTCGAAGACGTTACCAGAACACAGACGGGTCCCTCACCGCAGCTGGACGAAAACGTTATGGGGATGGCGATGGTACGCTCAGCCGATGGAAGAAAGAGCGTGCAGCTAAGCGGGACGCCAAACGCGAAGCGAAAGCTAGAACCAAAAACAACGTCAAGAATATGACCGACGAGGAACTGAACAAAGCCATTACTAGAGCACGTCTCGAAGATACTTATCGCCAGCTCAGACCAGAAAAAGTGTCCGCAGGTAAAGCCTTCGTGAGCAAATTCATTAACGAAGCGATGGTCCCGGCCACCGTTAACGCTGGTAGAAACTTCTTGGAGAAATCGCTTAACAAACTCACTGAGAAGTTCATGGGCGTTGAAGTGGACGAGCTCACTAAACTCAAACGCGAATTCGATATCGAAGACTACAAGAAGAAGATCGCGGATCTTAAGAATCCGAAAGAGGACATCGATGAGACTATCAGTCGTCTTAGGAAGAAACAGGAACTCGAAGATTTGACCGACGAGGAATACCAGCAGCTTAAGAAGGACGCTCAGAAGTCAAAATGGCGGAAGACTATCAAAGATGGTGTCGACCCCGACGAGACTAACGGTAACGACGACAATAATAATCGTACCGCTAATAAATCCAAGAATGACAAGGGTTCCAAGTCTAAGAATGATTCTGATTCCGTCGCCAACGACGATGGCGATGACTCTTCTACGCCTAACCAAACTCGTGCCGAGGAACGTGCTACTAAGTATGATGACGGTACTTCTGGTTGGAAAGTCGTTAAAGATAAACCAACAGGTCATGGTGGCAGAAATCCTTCTAAGGTTAAAACCGACGATGGTGGTTCGGACGACGATGATTGGATTTTTGACGACGATGACACGAGCGAGCCCACGAAGACTACCCGGACTGTGGCCAATGTCATCAACAAACATGGGAATGACCACGTACCCCCTTTAAGCGACGATGATTGGATTTTGGACGACGATGATTTAAATTCGTTACTTGACGATCGTTAACGAATAGGCCAAACGATAAATTCTGGAAAAGTAGGTGATCAATCATAGCATTATCGAACACCGCTACGCCTAAATATTATGGTTTGTTTCGTGACGCGGTAATGCGTGGCGAGATACCAGTAAATGAATACGTCTCTATGGAGATGAACCGCATCGATGCTCTTATAGCAAACCCCGGCGTATATTATGACGACGAAGCTATCGATGGCTGGATCGAGTACTGCGAAAATGAGCTAACTCTAACAGACGGGGAAGACGTTCATCTGCTGGATAGCTTCAAGCTATGGGGCGAGCAAGTTTTTGGATGGTATTATTTCGTAGAGAGAAGCGTATATGTCCCCTCTAAAACAGGTCGTGGTGGACATTACGTGAAAAAATCGATAAAGAAACGCCTGATTAATAAGCAATATTTGATTGTTGGTCGTGGCGCAGCTAAATCGATGTATGCATCGTTCATACAAAACTATTTCTTAAACATCGATACTTCCACCACTCATCAAATCACCACAGCGCCAACGATGAAGCAGGCGGAAGAAGTAATGTCTCCGATTCGAACCTCTATTACCCGTTCAAGAGGACCATTCTTCAAATTTATGACCAATGGCTCGATCCAAAACACCACTGGTTCTAAAGCCAACCGCCCGCAACTCGCATCGACCAAAAAAGGAATACAAAACTTCTTGACTGGATCACTTCTCGAAGTTCGCCCGATGTCAATCGATAAACTTCAGGGCATGAGATGTAAGATTGCTACAGTTGACGAATGGCTTTCTGGCGACGTTCGAGAAGATGTTATCGGTGCTATTGAACAGGGCGCTTCTAAGAATGACGACTGGCTTATCATCGCTATAAGCTCGGAAGGTACAGTCCGCAACGGTAGTGGCGACACGATCAAAATGGAGTTGTTGGACATTCTCAAGGGCGAATACCCTAACATTCATACGTCCATTTGGTGGTACAGACTCGATAATGTCGATGAAGTTGCTAAGCCCGACATGTGGTTGAAAGCCAACCCAAACCTCGGTAAGACGGTCACATACGAAACTTACCAGCTGGATGTGGACAGAGCCGAAAACGCCCCCGCCGCTAGAAATGATATTCTAGCAAAGCGATTCGGTATACCTATGGAGGGCTACACCTATTACTTCACGTACGAAGAGACTATTCCTCATAGGCGAAGAGAGTATTGGGAAATGCCATGCGCTATGGGCGCAGACTTATCACAAGGCGATGACTTCTGTTCGTTCACGTTTTTGTTTCCGTTGCCAAATGAGTACTTCGGAGTCAAAACCCGAAACTACATATCGGAAACAACGCTCATGAAACTACCTGGAGCCATGCGTATGAAATACGACGAATTCATGAATGAAGGAAGTTTAGTCGTGTTGAACGGTACAGTTCTTAACATGATGGAAGTCTATGACGACCTGGATAAGTACATAATCGATAGCCGTTATGACGTTCGCTGTTTCGGCTTCGACCCGTATAACGCCAGAGAGTTTGTCGAGAGATGGGAGTCCGAGAATGGTTCATACGGCATCGAAAAAGTAATACAGGGCGCAAAGACTGAATCGGTTCCTTTGGGGGAATTGAAGAAACTGTCCGAAAAGCGTAATCTCCTTTTCGACGAAGATCTTATGTCGTTCTGCATGGGTAACTGTATTACGCTCGAGGATACGAACGGTAACCGTAAATTACTCAAGAAACGATACGACCATAAGATAGACGCTGTGGCTTCTATGATGGACGCATTCATCGCTTACAAACTAAACAGAGAAGCTTTTGAATAAAGGAGCGAAAAATCAAAATGGGATTTATAGATAGACTCCAGCATGGCTGGAATGCCTTTATAAACAATCGCGACCCTACAATCAACTGGCGAGATTATGGTGCGAGCTACTCCACTCGACCCGATCGCTTCGTATTCACCAGAGGAAACGAGCGAACCATAGTCACGTCAATTTATAACAGAATTGCTTTGGACGTAGCGGCCATATCAATCCGGCATGTCCGTCTAGACGAGAATGGCAGATTCAAAGAGTTTATGAACTCTAGTTTGGATGACTGCCTAACTATCGAAGCTAACAAGGACCAGACTGGCAGAGCGTTTATCCAAGATGTCGTAATGTCAATGCTGGATGAAGGATGCGTGGCCATAGTCCCCGTGGATACGGACGTTGATCCTCAGACTGGTTCGTATCGCATCGAATCACTCAGAGTCGGTAAGATAATCGAGTGGTTCCCTGATCACGTCAAGATTCGAGTACATAACGATCGAAAGAACGCTAAGCAAGACGTAATTCTTGCCAAAAGCGCAGTCGCGATTATAGAGAACCCTTTGTATGCGGTCATCAACGAACGCAACTCTACTATGCAGCGTCTTGTGAGGAAACTCACATTGCTTGACTACATAGACGAACAAAGTGGTTCCGGCAAATTGGATTTGATTATTCAATTGCCATATGTCATAAAGTCCGAAGCAAGACGTCAGCAAGCCGAGAGTAGGCGAAAAGATATAGAAATGCAGTTGGCTGGTTCTAAGTATGGTATAGCTTATACCGACGGTACTGAGCGTATCACTCAATTGAATCGTCCTGTCGAGAACAATCTATTGAAGCAGATAGAATACCTTACGAGTACACTACACGGACAGTTAGGTTTCCATCAGACGATACTGGATGGTACGGCAGACGAAAAGACAATGCTCAACTAC
>CAJGCM010000024.1 GCA_904501765.1 uncultured Clostridia bacterium
ACTTTTTCTATGGTGCGTGACGTTGGCGGAGAGGAGCCTCAGTGCGGCACTATCGAGATAGTGTCGGGTGAGATTGCCGAGGATATTGCTACCTACTTTGCAAAAAGCGAGCAGGTACCAACGCTGCTTTCTCTTGGAGTTTTGGTTGATAAGGACTACAGCTGCCTCGCAGCAGGAGGCGTCCTCATTCAGCTTATGCCTTTTCCCGATGATGAAACAGTTAGCTTGATTGAAAGAAACGCTGCTGACCTCACCAATATATCCGCAATGTTCGAGAGAGGACTTTCCAATATGGAAATAGCGGAAATTGCTATGCGTGATATCCCCTTTGACCCCTTTGATACGTTAGAGGTGGAATATAAGTGCGATTGCTCGTCGGAGCGTATGAGGGGAAAAATCAAGGGGCTTGGAAAAGAAGAAATCAAGAAAATGTTTGACGAGCAGCAGGCTGAGGGAAAGCCTCGTGTTCTCACCGCAAAATGCCGTTTTTGCAACAGTGAATATGATTTCACAGAAAAGGATTTGTTGTAATCTGCCTTATAATTTGTTTTGAATTTGCTGAATAATACACTTTTAGGAGATGCTTATGAATAAACTTGTAGGAAATGCCGTAGTAGGTCAGTCAGGAGGCCCCACCTCTGCGATAAACGCAACCTTAGCAGGTGTTATCAAGGGTGCGGCGGAAATGAATCAAGCCGGTGTTATAAATAAAATTTACGGAATGAGAAACGGTATTGAGGGCCTTCTTTCCGAGATGCTTGTTGACCTCTCACCACGTATGAATGACGAAGGGTGGCTTCGCTCGCTTGCGGCAACCCCCGCAGCAGCTCTCGGCTCGTGCAGAAGAAAATTAAAATCTCACACCGAGGATAAGGAAACCTATGAAAAGCTCATAGAAATTTTTAAAAAATACGACATTCGTTATTTCTTTTATATAGGCGGTAACGATTCAATGGATACAGTTCTTAAGCTCTCCGAGTATGCGAAGGCTAACAGCTATGAGCTTAAGGTGGTCGGAATTCCTAAAACCATAGATAACGACCTTAAGGCGACTGATCATACTCCGGGCTTTGGCTCTGCGGCAAAATTTGTTGCGACAACTGTTAAGGAAATTTTGAGGGATATTAACGTATATACCGTGAAAGCGGTTACCATAGTTGAAATAATGGGCAGGGATGCTGGTTGGCTTACCACCGCATCTGCGCTTCCTTTGTTAAGCGGTGGGGTAGGACCCGACTTGATTTATCTTCCCGAGCGTGTCTTTGATGCGGAAAAGTTTATTTCTGACGTAAAGGCGGCGCTTGACAGGCATCCGGCAGTTCTCGTATGCGCATCAGAGGGAATAAGATTTGCAGACGGAGAGTATGTGGGTAGCGGCAGTCAGTCTGGGGCTGTTGACGTATTCGGTCATAAATACCTCTCAGGAACCGGTAAGGTTCTTGAAACTATGGTTAAAGAACAAATAGGCTGTAAGGTGCGTTCTCTCGAGCTTAGCCTTCCTCAGCGCTGTGCAGCGCATATCGCATCCCTTGCGGATATAGAGGAATCGCTGTCTGTTGGAGCGGCAGGTGTAAGATTTGCTGCCGATGGACATACGGGAGTTATGACCGTTATGGAAAGAGATGCGGGAGAAGAGTATTCGATTAAATACGGAGTTATGGATATCAAGGATATTGCAAACGAGATAAAGACCGTTCCCGATGAGTACATAAATTCCGACGCAAACGGAGTTACCGACCTATGTCTTGATTACCTTAAGCCTCTTATTATGGGTGAAATTTCTCCTGAGTACGAAAGCGGTATGCCGAAGCATATAACTATTTGATTAAAAGCAATAGCGCAATTCAGACAACCCAGAACAAAAAATGGCAGAGGCATTGTAAAAAACAGTGCCTCTGCCATACTTTTATACAATTTTTTAATAAATAACTTTTTTTCGATTTTCTATTGCAATTTTAAACATTATGTGTTAAAATAGTCCACGTAAAATTCAACATACTTATCAAGAGTGGCGGAGGGACTGGCCCTGTGAAGCCCGGCAACCTGAATTTTCAAGGTGCCAATTCCCGATAGATGAGTTTTTGCCTTGGGAATGTCTTGAAATTTCTCAAGGTTTTTATTTTTGATAAGAGTTTTTTAGAAGAAAGGACAAAAAATGAGCAGAATTCTTTTTACGTCAGAATCGGTAACTGAAGGACATCCCGATAAAATATGCGATAAAATTTCGGACGCAATTCTTGACGAGATACTCCGTCAGGACCCCGAGAGCCGAGTTGCATGCGAAACCTTTGCCTCCACCGGTATAATAACGGTAATGGGGGAGATTACAACCAAGGCGGCTGTTGATTATCAAAAAATAGTACGTGATACCGTTTCAGAAATAGGCTATACAAGAGCAAAATTCGGTTTTGATGCCACAACCTGTGCCGTTTTAAGCTCTATACATGCGCAAAGCCCTGATATTGCTATGGGTGTTGATAAATGCCTTGAAGCAAAGGGCGGTGAAATGGAGGACGAGCTTGATACGGGAGCCGGTGACCAGGGACTTATGTTTGGATATGCCTGCGACGAAACTCCGGAACTTATGCCTCTTCCGATTTCCTTGGCGCATAAGCTTGCGAAGAAGCTTACAGAGGTGAGAAAGAACGGTACGCTCTCTTATCTTCGCCCCGACGGAAAAACACAGGTAACAGTTGAATATATAGACGGTGTTCCCACAAGAATTGATACCATAGTAATTTCTTCACAGCATAGTGAGGACGTGTCCTGGGAAAAAATACGCAAGGATATAATTGAGAAGGTTATTTTCCCCGTGGTTCCAAAGGAGCTTATGGACGGAAAGGTGAATATTTACGTAAACCCAACAGGTAGATTCGTAATCGGAGGCCCTGCAGGGGATACCGGTCTTACAGGTAGAAAGATAATAGTAGATACATACGGCGGATATGCTCGTCACGGTGGCGGCGCATTTTCTGGTAAGGATCCCACAAAGGTGGACAGAAGCGCATCTTATGCAGCAAGATATGTTGCTAAAAACATAGTAAAAGCAGGACTTGCTAAAAAGTGCGAGGTTCAGATTGCTTATGCTATTGGTATTGCAAAGCCTGTTTCCGTAATGATAGATACTTTTGGAACGGCGGTTTGCGACGAGGAGAAGATTTCTCTGGCGGTAGCAGAGCTGGTGGACCTTCGCCCGGCAGCTATTATAAACAAATTTGATCTGAGAAAACCTATTTATAAGGAATTAGCGGCTTACGGACATATGGGACGTGAGGAGCTTTTAGTTAAATGGGAAGAGTGCGATATAGCGGAAGAGCTTAGAAAGCGTTGTATTTAACCGAATAGAAAACGGGGGTAGCGAAAGGGTGATATCCTGAAGGGAGCATCACTCTAAAATCTACCCCCTTATTTTATTTTTGTCCTCTGAAGGTATTGTAATGGATTTTATTTTATGTTAAAATATAATCGGAAATTTTAAGAAAGGAGCTCTTTTATGGAAAACGGAAATACCGACGTTATTAAGGGTTATATCGAAAACGTGGTGTACTATAACGAGGGCAACGATTATGCTGTTCTTGAGATAGCTACTGAAGAAGGGCTTCTTGTGACTGCCGTAGGAAATCTGCCTATACCGATAGAAGGAGAAAGGGTAGTATTGCAGGGAAGCTGGATTTATCATAAGGAATTCGGAAAGCAGTTTTCCATTGACACCTTTGATAAAATGCTCCCAGAGGGAACCGAGGGGATACTTCAATATCTGTCGGCTCATACGGTGAAGGGGGTAGGTCCTGTAACTGCGGAAAAAATAGTCCGCAGATTTGGAGAGGATACCTTTGACGTTCTTGAAAATCACCCGGAATGGCTTGCTGATATTCCCGGTATCACCTTAAAAAAGGCGGCTACCATCAGTGAATCCTTCCGTGAGCAGAATGGGCTTCGCGGAGTAGTAATGTTTTGTAAGGATTATATGGGAATGGGGGAGGCCGCTAAGGTTTACAAGCGCTTCGGAGCAGGTGCGGTAGGTGTTATAAAAGACAATCCTTATATACTTTGCTCAGGTGATTATTCGGTTTCCTTTGAAACTGCGGATAAGATAGCTATGTCGATAGGCTTTGAGAAGGACAGTCCGTTAAGGCTTATCGCAGGGGTTGAGTACGTTCTTGAATATAATGCCGCAACCAATGGACACACCTGTCTGCCTTACGAAAAGCTGGTTAAGGCGAGCGCTGCGGCGCTTGATATTGACGATGTAAGCGTCAGCTGTCAGATTGACGAATTTATCCTTGAAGGAGCGCTATCTAAATATACAACAGAGGATACGCTCTACATAATGACCAACCGAGTGGCAGAGGATGAAAACTACGTTGCCAAAAAACTCACCGAGCTTGACAGATGTGCGGAAAGATTTTCGGGCAGTGATATAATCGGTCTTATAAATATGGTAGAAACCGAGGGAGGCATTGAATATGCCGAGCTGCAAAAAAGAGCAATCTACGAGGCTTTGGCAGGTGGAGTTCTTATATTGACAGGCGGCCCGGGGACGGGAAAGACTACCGTTGTTAAAGCGCTTATAAGAATATTCGGTAGCCTTGGTATGAAAACGGTGCTTGCCGCTCCTACAGGCAGAGCCGCAAAGCGAATGAGCGAGGCATCAAGCGCCGAGGCTAAAACGATACACAGAATGCTTGAGATGGATAGAGGCGCTGATGAGGCGTTTCGCTTTAACAGAAATATAAATAATCCCCTTGACGAGAAGGTGGTTATAGTAGACGAGGCGTCTATGATTGACCTGTCGCTGATGTCTGCTCTTTTAAGAGCTATGAGGCGAGGGGCAAGGCTCATTCTTATAGGCGACTCCGACCAGCTGCCAAGCGTTGGAGCGGGGAATATACTGTCCGACCTTATAGATTCCGAAAGAATAAGGACGGTGTGTCTAACGGAGATATTCCGCCAATCCGAGTCAAGTCTTATAGTTACCAACGCCCATAAGATAAACAATGGACAGAGACCTGTGCTTAATTCAGTAGACGGAGATTTCTTCTTCGTCAAAAGAGGCGATTACGAGGTTTCGGAGGCGATAGGAGAGCTAATAACCGAAAGGTTACCAAAAAAATACGGTAGGGATATCGTGTCCTCAATCCAGGTTATAACGCCGTCTAAAAAAGGTGCGGGAGGCGTGGAAATACTCAACGCAGAGCTTCAGAGCAAAATCAACCCCCCATCTAAGTACAAGGCAGAAAAAAGCGCCCACGGCACGGTTTTTCGTGTGGGCGATAAGGTAATGCAGGTTGCAAACAATTATTCCGTGGAGTGGACGAGAGGCGCCGACAGCGGTATGGGCATCTATAACGGAGATATCGGGATAATCGAATCTATTGATAATAAAGATGGATTTATGGTAGTAAGGTATGAGGACAAAACTGTAAGCTATACCTTTGATTTACTTGACGAGCTTGAGCTTGCTTATGCCATAACAGTTCACAAGAGCCAGGGAAGCGAATATCCTGTGGTAATTATTCCCGCTTATTATTGCGCTCCAATGCTTTTGACGAGAAATTTATTGTATACCGCAGTGACGAGAGCAAGGCGTATGGTTGTTGTCGTAGGAAGGCCCGAGGTGATTTACAAAATGGTGGAAAACCGAAGGGTTGATTTGCGATACACCGCCTTAAAATGGCGTATTTTGGATTATAACTGATAGTTAGCTGTAAGTTTTATTAAAATAAGACTTGAAATTTTATGCGAGATATTGTATAATATTGTTCTGTATGACGTAAGTCAATTTTGAAATATAAAAGAAAGGATGAGGTATGGTTACGAAAATTGGGCTTGACCTGGGTTATGCTAATATAACCATAAGCGATACGACACTCGAAGTTTACCGTGAGCCATCGGTAGCCTTAATAGATAAAAACACCCGCCGCATTCTTTCGGTTGGCAGAGCTGCGATTTCTTCGAATAGTGTAGACGACGGCATACTTGTGCGACCCTTTAAAAACGGAATTCTTTATTCACAGGAATTTACTGCGTCTATAATTGATGCAGCTCTTCGCCCCTTAAAGTCCAAGGAAAATTTAAGGTGTATGGTTGGCGCTCCCGCAGACTTCAATTCCAAGCAGGAGCGTGAGCTTGGAGAAATGATAGTTGAATCAGGCGCCGAGAGCTGTTATTTTGTGAACAGAGCAATGGCAGCTTTGGTTGGAGCAGGGTACAAGCCTACTATAAGTGCTGTTTCCGTAAATATAGGAGCTTCTCATACAGAGGTGCTTGTAGTTTACAAAGGAGAGGTTTTATATGCCTCGACTGTTCTTATAGGCGGCGAGAACTTCGATGAAGCTGTGAGAGATTACATATTACAGCAGGGCGATTTCACTATATCTCTTCTTGATGCCAGAGCAATAAAGGAAGAGATAGGCTCTGTGTGGGGCGGAAAAAACGCTGAACCGATTACCATTTCGGGAACTCTTGCCTTGACAGGGAACAGAATCAAGATGTCTATCGGCTCAACCGATATTCTCGGTGTATTCGAGGACCCGTTATATAAGCTTCTTTCTGCAATTGCTGACGGGGTTAAGAAAATTCCCACCGACTGTGTAGAGGAGATTTTTGCCAACGGTATAATTTTATCCGGCGGTGGAGCGCTTCTTCACGGACTTGATAAAATGGTGGAGAAGGTGTTTAACATAGGTGTTACCGTGGCTAAAAACCCTATGGACGCAGTGGCTGCGGGGTTATCTGTGATAAACAGCTTCGCACCCTCTAAAATAAGAGGTAACTACAAAAATATAACCGAAAAAATTGCGAAGTATTACGAAGAAAATTCAAAGAAATAAATTGGAGATTTTGATATGAAAAAGAATAATAAGGCGACTATAGTTTTAGCGGCAATTCTCGCAGGTCTTATGATATTCGGCTCTTTGGCAGTTGTGCTTGAAATCCTGCTTTAAGGTGAGGGGATAGCGAGGCGCTGCTCGGTGCGAGCTGACCCGCCATCTTACGTTAAAAAGCGCCGCCTCCGAAGTGATTTTTTGCTTCGCTTACGGCGCTTTTTATTTGTCATTTTGTTTCTACACTTTTTCGGCATTGGTATCTTTTTCGGTTAATTGATGGGGAAAAGAGCGCCGGATTCGGTTTTGCCCGTGGAAAAGCTCTAACAAAAAATCTACACAATTCCGTTGTAGTAGGAGCAAAACAGAGTAAAATGCCATGATTTTGCCCATTTCTACTGTAAAAAGTTGTGTCTTCACAAAGTGGAAAACTTTAACAGGCAAACTGGTGGTTATCGAGTTGTTAACAATGTGGAAAAGTATTCTACATCAAATTTAGATTTTCTTTTTGTTACGTCGGCGGTATAGTCAGGAGTGGAAAAACGTACGTTACAAATTTCGTTATTATTTGTAATTGAACAGTTATCGTAATGCCGAAAATTTACGGAAGAACAGAGTAGTAAATATAAGAAAGCAAGACGAATCTGCGAAGCCCTGCCTTGGTCGGCAAAGTTGCAAATCCGTCTTGCTTTTATTATTTAAAAAAATTCGTAAAAAATTACAAAGCTTCAAAAGAAAAATTATCTTTTATTTCTCTTGATTGCAGTGAATATTTCGTCGTATTCACGGTATGTAGCCTTAGCAGTGCTGGGAACAAAATCCTCTGCCGGACGAGATACGGGAATCTCTTTTACAGTAGCCTCTTCCACCTTAGGTCTTACAAAAACAGGCTCTTCGGGAATTGCCTCGGGAGCGGGAATTTCTTCCTTTTCCACTATAACGTTCCTAACCTCAATTCCTCTTACAGGAGCCTCTTCCGCTATCGCAACCTCGGGAACTGCGGCAATAGCCTCGGGCTTTGCCGACTGTTTTTTCGTATCAAAGCCTGTTGCGATTATAGTGATGCGCATTTCATTTTCAAGGTTCTCGTCGAAAGTAGTGCCCCAGATAATGTTAGCATCCTCGTCAGCCTCGCTCTGAATCATACTGGATGCGAGGTCTATTTCGTTAAGCTGAATATCGGGGGAAGCAGTTATGCTGATAAGAACGCCGGTTGCGCCCGAAATGCTTGTGGAAAGAAGGGGAGAAGAAATCGCCATTGTAGCAGCGATAACGGCTTTGTCCTCGCCCTTTGCATAGCCAACACCCATATGAGCGTAGCCTGCGTTTTTCATAACTGTTGTAACGTCAGCAAAGTCGAGGTTTACAAGACCGGGGAAATTGATAACGTCCGATACCGACTGTACGCCCTTGCGAAGCACGTCGTCTGCAATTTCAAAGGCTGCGCCGAATGAGAGCTTTGTATCCTCTATGTGCTTAAGTCTTTCGTTGGGGATTACAATAAGCGAATCCACGTATTTCGAAAGCTCGGCAATACCTGCCTCTGCCTGAATCATTCTCTTTTTACCCTCAAAGAGGAAGGGTTTTGTTACAATTCCTACAGTGAGTATACCCATTTCTCTTGCCACTCTTGCAACAACAGGCGCAGCTCCTGTGCCTGTACCGCCACCCATTCCGGCAGTAACGAAGAGCATGTCCGCTCCTGCAATAAGAGCCTTTATATCTTCAATGGACTCCTCAGCGCTCTGCTTACCGATTTCGGGCTTAGCGCCTGCGCCTGTCCCTGTTTTTCCAATAACAAGCTTCTTCGCTGCGCAGGAGGTATCAAGGGACTGACGGTCTGTGTTTATAGCAATAAACTCGACACCCTTAATGTTAGTCTGAATCATTCTGTTAACTGCGTTGTTTCCGCCGCCGCCAACGCCGACAACCTTAATATCAACGGCGCTTACGTAGCCTGTATCAAAATCGAATTCCATTTTAAGTCCTCCGAAAAGTATTAATTTTAAAAAACATAATCTACAAATATTTTATAATACTTGACAGAAAAAAGCAATAAATAATTTTAAATATTTAAAAATTTACAATTTATAATTATTTATCGGAAATAATACCGAGCAGATTATAATTTCTGCTCGGCGATTCTTAAAATCTCTGCGGTTATTACCTCGGCGCTCCTCGGTGAGGATAACTTTTTTAAGTTTTCTGACATTTCAGTTCTTAATGCGTCGTTTTTCATCAGTTTTTCAATCTCGAACATAAGCCTCTCGCAGTTAAGCTCCTTTTCCTCAACTACCACCGCCGCTCTGTTTTCAGAAAAGTGTTCGGCGTTTTTTACCTGATGGTTTCCTGTAACGTTTGGCGAAGGAATGAGAATGGGGGGCGTGCCGCAAAGAGCAATTTCCGAAAGAGTCATAGCGCCACACCTTGAAATAACCAAATCGGCGGCCGTGATATAGGTTGCCATATCGGATATGAAAGGGTAAACACGGCATCCGCGCTCTCCGGAAGAACAAAGCCTTGTGTAGTTTTCCGAAAGTTTTTCAAAGTATCTCTTTCCTGAAGAGTGAATATGCCTCACACATCCTTTTTTTATGGAGAACGAGTTAATCACTTCCATAATAACTTTGTTCACAGTTTCAGCTCCGCCACTGCCACCCACAGAGAAAATCATAAACTCATTATCGGAAATGCGGAGCCGACGTCTCGCCTCCGATTTTTTTATTTTACCGAATTCACCTCTTACAGGGTTTCCGGAAAGCTTTGCGTTTTTTAAGCTTTTTAAATCCCCCTCGCACGTTGGGCATCCGAGAAGAACAAGGTCGGCTTTTTTTGCAAAAAGCTTACTAACAAGACCGGGGACGCTGTTTGATTCGTGGATTACAGTTGGAATTTTAATGGATCTTGCCGCTTCCAGAACAGGCCAGCTGACATACCCACCCATACCAACAACAACATCAGCTTTAAAGTCCGAAATAATCGATTTAGCCTTCTTTTTTGCAGAAAAAGCGAGGCAGAGTCTTTTAATGTTAGTGAGCGACAGACTCCTCTTGAGCCCTTCTATTTCTATCGAATATAACTTAAATCCGGCATTTTTTACAAGAGCGTTTTCTCCGCCCCCGAGCCTGCCGATAAATGCTATCTTTATATCCTTACGACTCTTTAGCATCTGTTCTGCTATGGCAATCGCCGGAGTTACGTGCCCCGATGTTCCGCCGCCGCAAAATATTACGTTCATTATAACCTCTCTGTTTTTGATGAGATTAAAATTCATTCACCTGTATTATATTATGTGAAATCTCATTCTCTTATATGTCTTATTTTTACTTTGAAATTTTAGCCCTCCTTGAAAAGGATAGTATCATACCCATTTCAAAGAATAGCATTATCAAAGATGAGCCGCCATAACTGAAAAACGGCAGAGAAATTCCGGTATTCGGAATGGTGTTCGTTACAACCGCTACGTTTAAAAGCACCTGAACGGCTATCTTGGTACATATTCCGAATATCACAAGTCGCTCGAAGGTGTTTTCAGCGCGCAAAGCTATTGTGTAGCCACGAATTACGAGGAATGAGAATAAGAATAGGACAAAAACAGCTCCGACAAGACCTAATTCTTCGCACAGAATTGCAAAAATCATATCATTAGCAGGCTCTGATACGTAGCAGTATTTAAGTAAGCTTTTACCAAAGCCAAGGCCGAAAAGCCCTCCCGAGCCGATTGCCATAAGCCCTTGCAGAGTCTGCCAGCCGCCTGTAAGCTTATAGCTCTCGGGGTCCTGCCATACGGTTATTCTGTCTTTTGTATAGTCCGTAAACAGTGCGATACAAAGAACGCCGACACCACCGAGGGCAGTGAAAGCTGATATGTACTTCGTGTTTATCCCCGAAGCTATGATTACAAGAAGTCCGATAAGCCCGAGGATAATAATGCAAGACAAGTGCTTTTGAATCATTACAAGGATTATAGGCACTAACATTATAAGACCGGGTATCAGTGTTCCAAAAACAAATACGTTGCCTTTGCTTTTCTTGTCAAGCGCTTTTTCCTCATTTCTCGAAAAATAATAGGCAAGCATCATAACCATAGTCATTTTTGCAATTTCCGAGGGTTGAATGGTAAGAGGCCCTATGGATATCCACCTTTGCGCCCCGTTTCCTACAAATCCTATAACAAGTACGAGAATCAGCAAAATAAGGGTCAGAATATATAAAAAAGGTGATAGGATTTTGTAGGTTTCGGGCTTTATATGAGATGCAATTATCATAACGGCAACGCCGACGGCAACCCATATCATCTGACGTTTTATAAAGAAATTGCCGTCGTCATACCTGAATTCAGCATATGCGTAGCCTGCGCTGAAAACCATCAATGTTCCGAAAATTGCAAGCGATATGACAAGAGATAGAAATATCAAATCGACTTTGCCGCGCCTTTCCAAAAACATGAATTTACTTTTTAGTGATTTTAAATTCATAAAACAAGCTTCCTTCGGCATATTTTAGACGAAAATCGCAAAAGCGAAAAGAGAAACTATAAGAGTCAGAAAAATTGCGGATAAAACGATTTTATTTTCGCTCCAGCCGCACTTTTCAAAATGATGGTGAATGGGAGCCATTTTAAAAATACGCTTTTTCGTAAGCTTGAAGAACGTTACCTGTAAGATTACCGAGAATCCCTCTATAAGGTAAACAATTCCAACAAAAGCAATAATCAGAGGGTTTCCGAGAGAAAAGGCGCATCCTACGGTAATAGCGCCGAAGAAAAGGGAGCCTGTATCACCCATAAAGATTTTTGCGGGGTGCAGATTAAAAATAAGGAATCCAACGGATGCACCTATGAGGGCAGCTGAAACTGCCGCCACCTCGGTATTGGTAAATGCCGAAATGTAAAACAAGGCAACACCTATTGCAAAAGCAACACCCGAAGCAAGACCGTCTATACCGTCTGTAAGATTTGCACAGTTTATCGTTCCAAGAATTGCGATGAATGACAATGGATAGTATAATGCGCCCAGGTCAAAGGCGCCGAAGCTGAAATAAATTACGCTTGATTCAAAAAGTATAAATTTTCTTGCTAAAAGAAGCCCTAAAGCTAAAAGAGACTGAAGGAAGATTTTTTGACTTGGCGAAAGCCCTGCGTTTTCTTTTCTTTTTAGCTTAGTTAAATCGTCGAAAATTCCGATAGCTGAGTTTAAAAGGGCGAAGGTTGAGGTTATTGCGAGGGATTTAGAAAAATATTTTTCACCAGTAAAGTAGAGTACTGCGGAGAATATCAGAAGGATTAACGACACCGGTAAAACAAAACCAACTCCACCCATAGTAGGTGTGCCCGCTTTCTTCAGATGCCACCGAGGGCCTTCCTCGTATATCGGTTGCTTAGCCCTCTCTCTTAAGAAAGGAATCAGCTTTGACAAACAGAGGGCGGAAGAGAGCAGTGTAAAGAGAAAAATTAATACGTATGTTAAAAAGGTGTGCTCCTGCATTTTATCATTTCCTTATCGTGTGTTATGGGGTGGCTAAAAGAATTTCGCATATCCTCGTAAGATTTAATTTGTGTGAGCCTTTAAATAGCACAACGTCTCCCGGCATAGCCGTATCTTTGATTTGCTTGGCAGTAATTTCGGGTCTTGTGATATCACTGTTTTTGTATATTTTTTTATTTGGAAACCCGGCATCTGCGGCGCCTTTTGCTACAAATTCCGAATACACCCCAAAGGTGTATATCTTGTCGAGTCCATAGCAGTGGCATAGTTCTCCGATTTTTCGATGTATCCTTTCTGTATGAGTGCCAAGCTCAAGAATATCTCCGATACAGACGCATTTAGCCTTACCCTCCGTCACGCATAAGGTTTCGAGCGCTGCTCTTACCGACTCCAAGGAAGAATTGTAGGAGTCGTCTATCAATGTAATGCCATCGATTTCATATGTTTTAGCTGAGTTGTTTGTTTTCTGTAATCCTTTTATGGCATCGAGAATTTCCTCTTCCGTAAAATCAAGCTCCTCGCAAGTTGCCAGCGCAAAAGCGAGGCATTCTGTAAGGTGGGAGGCGTCAAGAGAAATTCTTATATCATCAGAGCGGTATTTTTGGCTTAATAATTTAAAACTGTCGCGTTGTAGTTGTGTGAACAAAAAATCTGCGCCGCTATCAATTGTTGACACGGTTTTTTTGGTAGTAATACCGTCAAGCAGAGGCTCGCCGTAGGGAATTATAACCCTTTTGGTAAAAGGGTTCATATTATAGGTAATTTCCGTTTTTGCTTCTGCTATCAATTTTCTGCTGCCGAAATTTCCTATATGAGATGTTCCTATTTTTGTAATTATGGCAATGTCTGGTTTTACCGAGAGGGAAATTTCCTTCAATTCTCCCTTG
The DNA here is from genome assembly GCA_904501765.1 of uncultured Clostridia bacterium. Classification (GTDB taxonomy): domain Bacteria; phylum Bacillota; class Clostridia; order Oscillospirales; family CAG-272; genus UBA1740. The sequence continues at coordinate 13,201 of CAJGCM010000024.1, forward strand.
TGGTTCATTCCCGCCTCTATGATTAATATCTCTGTATCATAGGGCGCTGAGAGAACGGTAAAGGGAACACCTATCATATTGTTGAGGTTGCCGACTGTCGCGTGAGTTTTGTATTTCCTCTTTGTTAGCTGATGTAAAAGCTCCTTTGTCGTGGTTTTACCCACGCTGCCGGTTATTACAACGGTTCTTTTTATGGGAAGTTGCTTTTTGTATTCGTAGGCGAGAGATAAAAGGGCCTTAATACAATCCTTTACTAAAACGTCAGCGAGTCCGCTTTTTGCCGATACTGTAAAAGCCCCCTTCGAAATGGCCTCTTCGATAAAATCTTCACCGTCAAAATTCTCACCGGGGAGCGCAAAAAATAAATCGCCAACCCCGATTTGTCTTGTATCAGTACATATACAGTCGATAATTACGTTTTCGTCGGATTCTGATACTTTAGCTCCGAGAGCTCTTTTAATTTTTGAAAGCGAAAAAGGGATATCAAGCTTTATTCTCATAGTTTTTCTTTAACCTTCTCCTTTTTGATAGCGCGTCGGTTATTATTGCCTTTTCGTCGAACACCTTATATCCGCCTGTATCAAGAATATACCGCTCGTGCCCTTTGCCGGCGATTATAACGATGTCTGAGTCGTTTGCGCTTTCAACGGCGTGCCTTATAGCAACCGCTCTGTTCGATATGATTCCGTATTTTTGCGTTTTGAACCCTGCGGTAATATCCCTTATAATTTCAAAGAGAGATTCGTTTCTTGAGTTGTCTTGAGTGACTATTATTTTGTCGCAATACTTTTCGGCCACGGATGCCATTATGGGCCTTTTTTCTTTGTCTCTTTCTCCACCGCAGCCAAATACTAATATGATTTTCTGCTCTGTATTTTTGCCATGATTTACAGTTTTTAACAAGTTTTCTAATGCAAATGGCGTATGGGCATAGTCTATGATGACTGTGATACTGTCGACAATTTTTTCGAATCTTCCCTCTATAGTAGACAGTTCCTTAAGCCCCTCCTTGCACTTGCAGGGTAAAGTTCCGAGGTGGATTGCTGCGCTTACTGCAAGCATTGAATTATATATATTATATATGCCCGGAATATTAAGGGATATAGGGGTGAGAAATTTATTCGTTTTATAGATGTATCTGCTACCGAAAAAATCCTCGGCTTTTATATCAATAGCAGTGACGTCGGCGACGGATTTTATGCTGACTCCTACGGACTTTTCACGGTATTTTTTGTATAACTCTAAACCTTTTTCGTCGTCAATATTTATTATTCCGCATTTAGCTTTTGATATGAGCTTTTCTTTTGCCAAAAAATAATTATCCATATTATTATGAAAATCCATATGCTCCGAGGAGAGCCCTGTGAATATACCCACGTCAAAAGGAATAGGCGATGTTTTGTCTAAAGCCAAGGCGTGACTTGAAACCTCCATAATGATAAATTCGCATTCGTCCCTTTCCATTTCTTTTATTACAGGATATAGCACCTCGGGATCGGGGGAGGTCATAGAATAATCCTTGTCGGATAAGAGCCTGTTTTTTGACAAAATCTTCCCTGTACCTATAAATCCGCATTTTTTTCCGTTGTTCTCAAGGATAGCTTTCAGCATTGTAGCAGTTGTTGTTTTTCCGTTCGTGCCTGTGATTCCTATAAATTTCAAATTTTCGTAATCTATTTTGCAGAAGTTTGAATAAGCGATTGAATAGGATTCTCTTGCGTTTTTTACCTCTATCACGGGGATTTTTGTGCCTTTGAAGATTTCTTTATCCTCAGTGACTATCGCAAGTGGCTTTTTTGATATAATGCTTTTTATCCGTTCTGAATTTTCGTTTTTCTTTTTAAGATAGAAAAACAGAGTTTCTTCATTCGCACTATCCTCGTTTCTTTCTATTACATTTATATCTCGGCTTAAAAGTGAGTGTGGGATTTTTGAATTTTCACAGTCTAAGAGTTCTTTTAATTTCATATTTTAATCCTCAAAATCCATATATATAATTTCTAAAGTTATAAGAGAGTTCGTAGGAACTACCGCTCCGGGGGTAAGTGATTGACTAACAACAGTAGCTCCGCCATAGTTTGAGGTTATTCCCGAAAATTGCAACCTGAATCCTGCATTTGTTAGCATTTCGTTCGCCGCAGATGCCTCCATCCCCAAAACGTCTGGAACCTCTATGTAGCGAATACCGCCCTCGGTTGTGTAAAGCAGCACCTTTGAATCCGGCGATATTTTATCGCCTGCGGCGGGGGTTTGCGAAATAACCGTGTCCCCATCTCCTATAATCTCGTATTTTATATTATCTTCCTTAAGCTTTTTTATAGCAGCTGCGGTTTTCATTCCTACATAATTGCCAACCGTAACATATTCACTTGTGTTTTGCGAGTGATAACCGAGATAGGGAAGAGCCTTTCCGAGAAATGCAGAGACGTAAGGCGCAGCAACAACGCTTCCGTATTTCACAGACGATGTAGGCTCGTCAACAACAATAATAACCGCAACGCCGCCGTCCTCGGATATGGAAAAAGCATATGTTGAGCCTATCCTTAAATAGGAATTTCCGTTTTCATCAAGGACGTCAAATTTTTGGGATGTACCGGTTTTCGCCGCTACTTTGTATCCATCGACCCTTGCGTTTTTTGCCCCGCCTTCACCGCTTACTCCCTCTTCTAAAATAGAAGCCACTGTATCAGCAATTTTTTCGGAAACAACCTGCCTTTTAATTTCGGTATCCCGATAAGAAAGTATATTTCCCTCGGAGTCTATAACTTTCTTTACAAGATACGGTGTCACTAAATTACCCCCGTTAGCCACTGCAGAAAGCGAGGTAAGCTGCCTTATTACAGAAACCTTAAATCTCTGTCCGAAGGAAGCGGTGGCAAGCTCAGTTGTGCCTATATTTTCGGGTTTGTGGAAAATTGTTGACGCTTCGCTCGGAAGGTCTATGCCTGTTTTTTCAAAATAACCAAAAGCTTTGACGTAATTGTAAAAGCGCTCGGCTCCAAGCCTCTCCGCAATAGTCATTATCGCAGGGTTGCATGACATCTGAAGACCGTAGCTCAAAGAAAAGCCCGAGCCGTGTCCTTTCACCTTATGACATTTAATTCTCCAACCGCCAACGGTGAGATAACCGTGGCAGGAGAAGGTGTCGGTGGTTTTCGCAGCTCCTGCGTCGAGGGCGGCGGCTACGGTAACTATTTTAAATGTAGATCCCGGCTCGTAGGTTTCACTTATAGCCTTATTTGCCCACATTTGCTCAAGAAGCTCTTTTTTGTAAGCTTTATATTCATCGCTTCCTGCCACGTACCCGGATGCTGAAAGCTTTGCCTCTGACAGGCTATCAAGAGTATATGGAGAATTGGGGTCAAAGGGGCTTGTGGTTGCCATACCCAATACAGCGCCTGTCTTTGTATCCATGACTATTCCTGTAACACGGTTGTTTACGCCGTGGTTTATCCTGACTGACTCAAGCTGTCCCTCAAGCTCCTTTTGAATATATGAATCAAGTGTTGTTACTATATCACAACCATCGGTTGGGGGGATATAGGTTGAATATTCCGTAGGCAGAGTGTTCCCGTTTGCATCCTTCGCATAAAGGTAATACCCGTCTTTCCCGGACAGAGTGCTGTTATATGAATATTCGAGACCGTAAAGTCCCTGTAAATCACTTCCTACAAAGCCGAGGGCATGAGCGGCGAGAGTTCCCTCCGGGTAATACCTTGATGTCTGCGCTTCTGTGAAAACGCACCCTTCCAGGGATTCCTTTTCTATGAATTCAAGAACCTTTTCGTACTCTTCCTCACTTGCTACCTTTTTTACCGTTACATCAAGAACGTTTGAGTTGCTGATTTTTTTAAAAAGCTCCTCGTAGCTTATGCCGAGAATTTCGGAAAGCCCAAGGCTTATTGCTTCGGTATAATTTTTTTCGTCGAGCTTTTCTGCTTTTTTTATATCTCTTGAGGATACGAAAATGCGCCAAACGGTTTTGTCCGTAGCCAATACGTTCATGTTCGCATCGTAAATAGTGCCTCTTTTAGCCTTCATAGCAGAGCTTGTTGTTATCTGGTCGTAAACCTTTTCCTGGTAGTAGGCGTAATTTACAAACTGTAATGACAGAAGATTATATAAAAGAAAACATAAAAACAAGCCGAAGGCAACGCATATTTTTATAATCCTGCCTCTGGTTATAAATAGGATTTCACTGTTTGATAAAAGGCTTTTTGGCATAAGAAAACTCCGTAACAGAATATGTGAAGAACTCACTATATCCTATTACGGAGTCTTTAATTTTATGAAAGATTTGGCTTTATTCTTCAAAAGCGATGTTTACAGTTAAATCCTCTGTGTCAGTTATTTCAACTTCGGAGCTTTCCTCAACCTTCACGGTGTTATCGTAGCTCTCCGAGGTGTTTATTCCGAAAACAGCGGAGGAAATAACGAGAGCGCAAACAACTATAGCGGAGCAAAAGGCCGTAATAGATGTGCGAAGGGGGAAGGAACGTATAGTTTTATCGCGTACAGGAGCCTCTTTAACCGTAAGCTTTTCGTTCACGTAGGAAATAATCGTAGACAAAGCCTTGGTGTCTGTATTGCGATTTATTTTCACTGGAAGATTTGATGTTGTGGCAGGAGCTTCAACCTTTGCTTCGGTAGAGCTGTTTTTTGCCCTTGCCTTCATAAGCATATAATCGCCGAGTTTATAATCAACGTTGTTCTTTTCAACGGTGAATTTTTTTACCATAGAGGAATAAAGTTCTTCGTAAGTCATTGAATTGTTCATCTCGGTGTCTCCTTAAATCAGTTTTTATATCTTCTTTGCCACTCTGAGCTTTGCGCTCCTGGAGCGGGGGTTAATTTCTAATTCTTCAGCAGACGGAAGAATTGGTTTTTTGCTTACCTCCATAATAAGAGGCTTTTTTCCGCATACGCAGATAGGGAAATCCTTGGGACAGGTGCAACCCTGAGCAAGTTCTCTGTACGACAGCTTGACGAGCCTGTCCTCAAGAGAATGGAATGAAATTACGGCTATTCTGCCACCTTCGCACAAGTGGTTGGCGGCGGCAATTATCATAGGCTTTATGGTATCTAATTCGGCGTTAACCTCTATCCTTATAGCCTGGAAGGTTCTTTTTGCGGGGTGTGGGCCGTCGTTGCGGCAGGCGGCGGGAATTGCGCTCTTTATAATATCCGAAAGCTCAAAGGTTGTTTCGATAGGCTTCTCGCTTCTGAATTTTACAATCGCTGATGCTATTCTCGGAGCAAATCTCTCCTCGCCGTATTCGTATATTATTCGTTTGAGCTCTGCTTCGGAGTATTCGTTTACAACGTTGTATGCGGATAGGGGAGCATCAGTCTGCATTCTCATATCAAGCCTTGCGTTGTGAGAATAGCTGAATCCTCGCTCCGGACAGTCAAACTGGTGTGAGCTACAGCCTAAATCTGCAAGAACACCCCCAAGGTTCTCTACGTTCATTTCCGTAAGAACTCTGTCAAGCTCGGAAAAATTATCGTTTATAAAGGTTATTTTATCAAGATAATCCTTTAGTCTTTCCTTTGCGGCTGCTATTGCGTTATCGTCTCTGTCAAAGCAAATAAGTCTTGAAGATGGTCCGAGTCTTTTAGCAATTTCAAGAGAATGTCCGCCACCGCCTGTGGTGCAGTCAACGTAGGTATAACCGTCTTTTATATCAAGCGCTTCAATGCATTCGTTTAGGAGTACAGAAACGTGAGAAAAGGGAATAGAAGGCATATTTTCTCATAACTCCTTTCACAAAGTTCATTAAAGACCGTAACGGCGCATAAGCTCCCGAATTTCTTCGAGGTTGCGGTTGCTTTCCCGCTCGTTCCAGATTTCCTCTGCCCAGATTTTTATTTGTTTGCCGGTACCGGCAAAAACAATAGATTTAGTGATTTTTGCGTGCTGCGCAAGCTTTTCGTCAATTATTATTCTTCCGCTTGAATCAGGGGTGCATTTTTGTGCATTGGAAAGCAAGTATTCCTGAAGCACAAGTGCATCCGATTCGGGAAGGGTGGAAATTAAATCAACGTATTGCGCCCAATCATCTGCAGTGTAAACCGAAAGATAAGGCTCAAATTTTCGGGTGATATAAAATTCTTCGCCCAGCTCTTCACGGAATTTAGCCGGAATAAATACTCGCTTCTTTGCGTCAAGTGAATGTGTGTAAGAACCAACGAAAGACATTTTCACCCTCCTTTCGGTTAAAATGCTGATTTAGTGGGATTTTACTGTTCGGATGGTTAAAGTTTGTGGGAAAATGCTACACTTTAATCCACTTCGACCCACTATGCCTATATTATAATACACGTAATAGCACTTGTCAATAGGAAATTTTAAAAAAATTCACAATTTTTTAAGTTTTTTAGTAAGAATGAGGCAATTTTAAAAAAAGTTGGCTAAAAAGTAGTAAAAGCTCTTCCATTCCGACGAATAATGTGGTAAAATACTTGTAAGAGGAAACGGAGGACTGTTATGTCGTTTTTTGCAAAGCTTTTCGGTAAAGGAAAGAAAACCGATAGTTACTCTTTCAGGCTTGAGAGAGCAAAGGAGCTTCACGGTCAGCCTGTAAAATACGTGACCGAGAACAGAAACGGGAACGAGGACGTAATCGGTAGGGGCGGCGCTATGTGCGTACACGGTGACGAGTTTATCGTGGATTCGTCGGGAGAGCGTGTTTTCGCCTGCTACGTAAAGGACCTTGATGCAAGCTACCTTATGAGTGGTGATGGAGTGGTAATAAAGGGACCCGATGTTTTGAATGGTGGCGTAGAGAGAACTATTACGGTGCATTTTGTGTATTACAGAAAGTGAAATATTATGACCGAAAATAAAAACTTTTACGTTACTGCGATTGTTTTGGCAGGCGGAAGCGGAAGCAGAATGAAGTCTGCCATAACCAAGCAGTGTATAAAAATTCTCGGTGAGAGCGTTATCAAAAGAGCCGTTTTTGTTTTTGAAAAATGTGCGGCAATAGACGATATTATCGTTGTGGCAAAAAGGGATGAGCTTGAGTTTGTAAAAGACGAGCTTTGCGACTTTAAAAAGGTTACATCAATCGTTGTCGGGGGAAAATGCAGAGCAGAAAGCGCAGCCGCAGGCTTTGCCGCAGTTGAAAAAAACAAGAAATCAATAGTTCTGATACACGATGCCGCAAGGTGTCTTGTATCGGAAGAGGACGTCGAGCGTGTGATAAGAGATACCGAAAGGTATGGCGCCGCAACTGCTTCAGTCAGAGTTACCGACACCTTGAAAAGGGTGAGCGATGAAGGCAAAATATGCGAAACCGTTTCCAGGGATGCTCTACGAAGCGTACAAACTCCTCAAGGCTTTCTTTATGAATTATACAGCGAGGCTTTGAATAAATGGGATAAGCCCCTTGAATTGTTGACTGACGATAATATGCTTCTCGAAAATGCGGGGATTAAGCCTTTTTGTTCCGAAACCTCACCTTGGAACATAAAAATAACCGTAGCCGAGGATATTGCTTTGGCGGAGTATTTGATAGAAAAGGGGAAATATAATATCTCGTGATATTATAAGTTTTTATATGTCTGAATTTTTTATAGGACACGGTTATGACGTTCATAAATTTGAAGAAGGACGGTCGCTGATTCTCGGAGGAGTCGAAATTGAGTACGAGGCTGGATTGCTCGGTCATTCTGATGCGGACGTTTTAATTCACGCCATTATGGA
>CAJGCM010000025.1 GCA_904501765.1 uncultured Clostridia bacterium
GTCGTGGAATATATCAGTTTTAAAGGACCGCATAAATTCGTCAGGATCCCTTGTATTTTCATCAGACTCAAGCAACTGAGCTATCCAGCGTAGCTTCTCGTCGATATTAGCGCCTGAGGTGCTTCCTGTTTTGTATTTCCAATGCGCCGCAAGACCAAACTCCGCCTCTGCGTGCATTTGTTTGGTTCTTATCTGAACCTCAAAGGGTGTTCCGTTATGACCGATAACCGTTGTGTGTAAGGAACGGTAAAGGTTAGGCTTTGGGGTTGATATATAATCCTTAAATCTTCCTGGTACGGATTTGAACATCTCGTGCACAAGCCCCAGAGCAGTATAACACTCAAGCTCCGTATCAACGATTACTCTTACTGCGTAAAAGTCGTATATTTCGTCAAAGGCTTTGTTATAGGTATACATTTTGCGGTAAAGGCTATACACTGACTTAATACGACTCTCAAGCTCGAAGTTAATATTGTTTTCGCTGAGCTTTTCGTGCAGGGCAGCCTTTGCATCCTTGAGGAAATCACGATTCTGACCGTATTTTTTGTCAATCTCTGCCTCCACCTCGGCATATCCCACGGCATCAAGATAAAACAAGCTTAAATTTTCAAGCTCATGCTTTATCCTTTGCATACCGAGGCGATGCGCCAAGGGGGCGTAAATATACATAGTTTCAAGCGCTGTTGACCTTTGCTTTTCCTCTTTTTTTGCAGAAAGAGTCCTCATATTATGAAGCCTGTCGCAAAGCTTTATGAAGATAACCCTGATATCCTTGTTCATTGCAAGAAGCATTTTACGGATATTTTCTATATGCGCTTCTTCCTTGTCCGCCACCTGCACCTGAATGATTTTAGTTAAGCCGTCAACGAGCATGGATACCTCTTTGCCAAAGAGTTTTGACAAAGAGTCAAGATCGGTTTTATCGGCACAATCCTCTACGGTATCGTGAAGCAACGCCGCACAGATTGAATCAGTATCAAGCCCAAGCTCTGCAACGATTGCAGCGACAGCCACCGGGTGACATATATAAGGCTCGCCACTTAATCTGAACTGCCCCTCATGCATCTTTTCTGCATAAAGATAAGCTTTTTCTATTTTCTCGTAGTCGTAATTTCTATCATTGCTTTCAATTACGTCAAGCAGCGGTTTCATTAATTCTTTCATAAAAAATTACCATTTGCCAGTCATATTTCAAATTATATTTCAAATTTTCATTTGAGAACGCAGACGTTTTAAAAGATGCGATTTTTCAAGCTCGGCTTTGCTTGTTTTGTAATACATACGGAAGCGGTACAAATCTTCCCCTACCTCTTCTATTCCGATAATATTCAATTCCTGCATTACCTTGATTATCACTTTGAGTTTTACGTATCCTATCTCGCAGCCTTCGTGAGAAAGGGAAATCTTATGTAAAATATCCCTTATCGAAAGTTCCGATACACCACTGCGTAACGCTGCTATTATAAGTCTGTATACGTATGCGAAATCCTCTCTTATAGGAAGAATATTTTCTGCGGGAGAAAATTTATCCCCACCCCATACTTTAGCGAATTTTTCCTGCTCGGAGTCATATACAGAGCGCTGAGTATTAGCCTCCTTAACGTCACGGATTATGAGCTGAACGCTCTTTCTGCCGCCCCATTCGTTTATATCTATGTTAAACAGTACGTCGACAGTATCTCCAACATATAAACCAAGAGATGAAGGGGATGCCGAAAAATACATAGCCGACACAAGACTTTTTCCGGAAGAAAATACAAATCTTGTATGCTTACCATCGCTGACAGACGTCATTTCCGCTATGGAAACAGAACGTGAAACAAAATTGGGAACGGGGTTTGATACTCCGTAAGGCTCAAGAATTCTGAGCTCCTCGGCTAATTCAAAATTAACCTCTGTAATATCTATTTCAACATCCGCCTCCACTGTGGGAATCACGCCTTCGCTACCCAAGGCATTATCAGCGTATTCATTGATTTTCTTTCGGAAGGCGTCAAGGTTTCCTCGGGTTACGGAAAGCCCTGCCGCAAGCTCGTGCCCTCCGAACTTTATCAGCTCGTCGTTACAATGACACAGAGCATCGACGAGATTCAAACCCTTTACACTTCTTCCCGAGCCTTTTCCTACGTCATCTGCTGATGCCTCATTCCCCATATTCCCTTCGAAGGAAACAAGTATAGATGGCTTGCCATACTTTTCCGTTATTCTTGAGGAAACAATTCCTATTACTCCGTGATGCCAGTTATCGGCATCAAGGACTATTACAGGCATATCGGCGAATCCACTCTCTTCAATTTTCCTGTAAGCGTCCTTCATAATTTTGTTTTCTTCTGCCTGACGCTCACGGTTTGCTTCGCACAGCCCCTCTGCTATTGAGAGGGCTTTGCCGTAATCATTTGCCAAAAACAGCTCCACGGCAACGGAGGCGCTTCTGATTCTGCCTGCCGCATTTATACGAGGCGCCAGTGTATATCCAACGTATGCAGAGGTAATTTTCGTCTGCCTCTTCCTTGCGCTCTGCCGCTGAGCATCGCTTCGACCAGAGGAAGCCTCCATTAACGCCTGAAGACCAAGACGGGGGGATTTCTCTATCATTTTCAGCCCATAGCTTACGATAAGACGGTTTTCCTCTTTAATCGGCATAACGTCGGCAATAGTTCCGATAGCCACAAGGTCGGCATATTCTGAGAAAATTTTAAGAGCGGCTTCCCGGCTGCTTTTACCGCATATTTTCTCTTCATACGCAGATATAACCTTAAATACAACTCCAACTCCCGCAAGGTCCTTGAAGCGCGACTGACAATCGCTCCTGTGGGGATTAACCACAGCGCACGCCAGCGGCAACTCCTGCCTACATTCGTGGTGATCGGTAATGACGAAATCCACACCGCACTCACGGGCGAACTCTACCTCTTCGTTTGCGGTAATTCCGGTATCAACGGTAATAATAAGAGACGTTCCGTTCTCTTTAAGCTGGGATATAGCGGCGTTTGAAACTCCATATCCGTCACCTGCTCTATTAGGGATATAGTAATCGATATCGGCCCCTTTTGATTTGAGGTACAGGTAAAGGGTGCAAACAGCCGTAACTCCGTCTACGTCGTAATCCCCGTAAACGGTGATTTTTTCACCGCTGTTAACTGCGGTGGCGATTCTTTCAATCGCCTTTTCCATATCACGGATTCCAAAGGGGCTTGTCAGCACCTCGGTTTCCATATACAGGAATGATTTTGCCAACGCAGAGGTGGTGTATCCACGCTGGTAAAGAAGCTTAGCTAAAACAAGGCTTACCCCAAGGTCCGACGCAATTTTTTCTACTGCATGAAGATTCTCGGGATTTTCTTTGAAATTAATTAACCACTTCTTCTCCTTAACTTTGATTTTTGTCTGATTCATTTATTTTAACCGTAAGTCGGGCAATAATGCCCACCTTCCATTTTATTAACAACTTAAGAGCCGGTCTTGATTTCACCCGACTAATCATTTTTGAGAGGCTTATATCTTTCAATTAAGGCTATTGCTGTTTTAACGCCGTCAATAGCGGCGCTGCTTATACCTCCCGCATAGCCTGCGCCTTCACCTGCGGGATACAAGTTATCAAAACCTAAAGCCAAACGGCTTGTATTATCCCTGATTATTCTAATGGGAGCGCTGGTTCTTGTTTCAGCGCCTGTAAGTACAGCTTCACCATCGGCAAAGCAACTAATTTTTTTATTAAACTCGGGAATTGCGTTTTTTATCGAGTCACACACGAAGGATGGTAGATAGTCGTAAGGAGATGCAATCTTTACTCCTTCACCGCCCATATACGTAGGAATTATTTTGCTCGGTTCGCGGGTAAGCTTGTCCTCCATAAAATCCGATAAAAGAATTATGGGCGCAGAGTAGTTTTCTCCCGCCGCAGAAAATGCCGCTCTTTCGATTTTTCTCTGAAATTCAATAGCGGCCTCCGGAGTTGCACCGTAATCCTCCTTGAACACAGAGCAAACTACCGCACTGTTTGAGTTAACACCGTTTCGGCTCCTTTGGCTCATACCGTTTACCACGACACCGCCATCCTCGCTGGTAGCGGTTACTACCTCGCCGCCCGGGCACATACAGAAGGTATAGACGCCTCTTTGCTTTGTGTTGTATGACAGATTATACTCTCCGTGTCCAAGCGCACTATGCCCTGCAAAATCACCGTACATGGCTCTGTCTATATCCGCGCATAAATGCTCAATTCGCATTCCTACAGAAAAATTCTTAGCCTCAATGCAAACACCTGAGGTCATAAGCTCACAATAGGTGTCACGGGCGCTGTGTCCCAACGCAAGTATTACGGCTCCCGTATCGATATCTCCCTCAGAGGTGCTTACCTTTTGTATTTTTCCGTGGGTAAGTTTATTTCCTATAAACCGTGTGTGATATCTGATTTCACCGCCAAGAGCCGTTATTCGTTCAATCATTTTTTCCACAACAACGCAAAGAATATCTGTACCGATATGCGGCTTGGCTTGGTATAAAATATCCTCCGGCGCCCCAAACTCAACAAAACGCTTTAGCACATATGAGGTTAAGGCGTCGTTCGTGCGAGTAACGAGCTTTCCGTCTGAAAAGGTTCCCGCACCTCCTGCGCCAAACTGGATGTTTGTGTTTACATTAAGCTTTCTTGTTTTACGAAAATCGTCTATTGCCGAAATTCGCTCACGAACACTCCCGCCGCGCTCAAGTATGATTGGCATATATCCACGCTCAGCAAGAAGAAGCGCAGCGAAAAGCCCACAGGGCCCCGAGCCTACCACTATCGGTCTTGAAGAAAGCTCGTCAGAGCCGTGGTGAGGGACCGGCATAACAGCCGAATCAAAGGTTGCGTCCATATCAGCCAAGGCACTTTTCGATATTTGCGGGAATTCACCTTCAACCGCTACTGAATATACGAAAAATATATTTCCCCGACGGCGAGCATCGACGCTTTTTCTATAAATTCTGAATACGGGATTCGCAGGATATGCGGAATACTTTTTCAATCTCTTTATTGAAACGGAAAACGCCTCTTGAATAGAGGCGTTAATCGGCAATTTGATATTATTTAAAATCAATATGCTGGCGCTCAATCAATTTTCCTCCATCGGGATAACTCCGGTACGCCTAATGCAGATAATTGCTTATAAAAGCTCATAATATGAGGCACTATGCTCGACAGAGACCGAAGAATCTTCGGCTTCTTCAAGAGAATCTATCTTAACGTAGAGCCACACCGCAAAGGCGCAAAGTAAGCACAAAATAAACGAAAGATACGTGCTTATTTTTATTCCAAATATTTTTTTGTCCATATTACATCTCCATAATTAACTTATGCCGAATGTACCGTTTACTTTGAGTTTTTGAGAAGCTTAGCACGCAGAAGCGCTCGTAAGCTTTCGTGGGTATAGTTTCTCGTAAGTTCGCAATCGTGGGCAACGGAAATAACACCCGTTTCCTCTGAGATAACTATTATAACCGCATCACTGGTTTCGCTCATACCGAGCGCAGCTCTGTGACGTGTACCGAGGTCGGCATCGATATCCTGCCTCCGAGTGAGCGGCAGAAGGCAGCCTGCAGCAACTATTTCGGCATCTCTTATGATAACCGCACCGTCGTGCAATGGCGCTTTATTGAAGAACAGGTTTCTCAAAAGGAAGGAATTAACATCCGCATTTATCGTTATACCCGTCTGTACTATCTCTTCGAGCTTGGTGGTCCTTTCAATCACAATAAGAGCACCCGTCTTGGTAAGAGCAAGGTTGGTCGCTGCTGTGCATATCTGGTCTATGGCAGTAGAAAAAATCTGATGCTTTTTCTTCTGGTCACCAAAGGAAAGCAAACCATTAAGAGATTTTGACCCGATTCTTTCAAGAGCATCCCTGATATCCGGCTGGAACAGGATAATCAAGGCAAGAGCTCCAAACTGGAATATGCCGGAAAATACAACGTAAGTCCCCTTCAGTCCCAGTACAAGCGAGGCAAACCACACGAGCAGACAAACACCAATACCTACAAGAAGGGCGCCTGCCTTGCGGCTTTTCAAAAAGCTGAATGCCAAAACAAAAACTGCGGTAAGGACTACTATATCAATAACGTCAAAAACGGAAAAATCTCTGAATGCTGCGCCTATGTCAGACGAAAACTTGTCAAAGAAATTACCGCCCCGAGTAGCGGAATCAAGCAAGAAATTCATTTTTCACCTCATAAATGAGCAAATATAGATATCACGCCGAGGGCGTGTAATAATTTATAATATACATACAGTATAGCACAACACCGCCTAAATTGCAAGTTTTTTCATACAATATTTTTGCCAAAATTCGACACGGTGCTTTTGTTTATTTTCCACAATTATTTTTTTGCAAGTTCTATTGACATTTCTTAGAAAAAGATGTATAATAGTGTCCCAAATGATACACTTTGGAGTTAAAATATGAAATTAAACAAGCATCTGTCTAATTTGTTCATCTTTAAAAACCTTGACACGGTATCCATCAAGAATATATGTGACACCCTTACCTTGCAGGAAAAGAAATATGAAAAAAGCGCAGTTATTCTTGAGAAAGATACGGAAGAGCGAAAAATCGGCTTTGTTTTATGTGGCGAATGCGAGGTGCAGAGAATCCGTTCGGGAGAAGAAATAATCAGCCTTAACCGACTTGGAGCTTACGACTCCTTCGGTATTCTGACGGTTTTCTCCGAGAAGGAGCATTTTCCCACCAGAATTATCGCAACCAAACGCACCACCGTGCTTTTCATATCCGAGAGCGAGATAAAGCTACTCGTGGAAAAATACCCTGCCGTTTCTTATAATATTATTGAATTCCTTGCTAAAAAGGTTTCGTTTCTCAATAAAAAAATCGCCACCTTCTCTGCCAAAAGCGTTGAAGAAAAGCTTGCGCTATATCTTTCCGGTTGTAAAGAAAAATATGGAAAAGATATTCCATTCTGCGGAACAAGAGTTGCATCCACCCTTGGAGTTGGGCGGGCATCTCTTTACAGAGCGCTTGAGGCTTTTCAGAGCGAAGGCATAATTTCAGTTGATAACAAAAAAATTTATATAACAACCCCTGAAGGGCTTGAAAGGAAACTAAAATGAAAAAAATCTTTTCGTTAATTCTCACACTCACACTTCTGCTTTGCGCTTTAGCTTCATGCGCAGCTCCCACCTCCAAAATACAAATCGGCGTTATGAGCGGACCTACCGGCATGGGTATGGCAAAGCTTATGTCTGACACCACCGAGGAAAACGAGCTTTACGGCTTTACGGTGTATGCAGACCCCACAGTTGCAACGGCTGACCTCCAGTCCGGAAAGCTTGATATGCTCTGCCTTCCTACTAATACAGCTGCAAATCTCGCTAACAAAAAGCCTGATACAATTTCGGTAATTTCCATCAATTGTCTTGGCTCTCTTTACCTTCTCACCGACAAAAATACCGAGGTAAAATCCATCAGCGATTTAGAGGGAAAAACTATCTATACAAGCGTTGCGGCATCCACGACGAAGCCTATACTTGAATATATACTTAAAGAAAACGACGTTGAAGCAACAATTGTAGTTGAGAAGGACCACGACACACTCGTAGCAAAGCTTGCGCAGAGCGGCGCCCCCTCTATCGCCGTATTACCCGAGCCTAAGGTTTCAGCAGCTCTTATGACTAACAAAAATTACAGTGTAGCTATAAATCTTTCCGAGGCTTGGGACGAAATTTCAGACACAAGTCTTACTATGGGTTGTATCGTTGTCCGCAACGAATTTTTAAGCACCTACAAAACTTCCGTCGACAGCTTCCTTAACGATTATAAGGCTTCCATAGAGTACGTCAACAACAAGGCGAACAAGGACAGCGCTGCCGAAATGATTGTAAGCGCAGGCGTCCTTCCCAAGGCTGCGATAGCAAAAAATGCTCTCGAAAATCTTTACGGCTCAATCGTTTACATCGAAGGCGCTGAGATGAAGAGCGCTCTTGAGAGCTTCTATACCGCAATAGGCTGCACTAAGCCCGCCGACAGCTTCTACTATGAGCGCTAAAATTAACAAGCTTACGATTGCTCTTATCGCATTAGCCTTCTGGATTCTTTTATGGGAGGTTTTTGCAAGATTCTTAAATCTCGGTTTGGTTTTACCAACGGTTGGAGAAACCTTTTCCGCTCTCGGCTCAATGATTATAACCGCCGGATTCTGGCTTACTGTTGCCTCAAGTTTTCTACGCATATTCGCAGGCTTTATCATTGGCGTAGTTTTAGGTATAGCTTTGGCTTTGGCAACGCAGTATATCCCCTTTGCCGATGCGCTTATATCTCCTATTATGACGGTTATACGGTCAACCCCCGTCGCTTCGTTTATCATGGTGCTTTGGGTGGTTATAGGAAGTGACACAACACCTATTGCCATTGCGGTGCTTATGATAATGCCTATTATATGGCAAAACCTTAAAGACGGTTTTTCCTCAATAGACGACAAGCTCTCAGAGGTGTGCCTTGTTTTCGAAGTGACAGGTGCGAAGAAGATGAAGCTTTTAGTTTTACCCACTCTTGCAAAATATTTCATTCCCGGTGTAATTACCTCTGTGGGTCTTGCGTGGAAATCGGGTATTGCCGCCGAAATTATAGCTTACACGGCAAATTCCATAGGAAAAGAAATATATCTTGCAAAAAGCTATTTTGAGAGCGCTGAAATGTTCGCTTGGACAATCGTTGTAATTGCGGTAAGTCTGGCGCTTGAAAGCATCGTCACGCTCCTCGGAAGGAGGCTTGATAAAAATGGCTCTTGAAATCAAAAATTTATCAAAAACCTTCGGTGATAAAGTAATACTGAACGACTTTTCTTACTCATTCCCCGATACCGGGGCATTCGTGATATTCGGTGATAGCGGAATTGGAAAAACAACGCTGCTCCGAATGATTTCGGGGCTTGATAAAGATTATTCAGGTAAAATTATCGGAAATCCTGTTTCGGAAATTTCAATGTCATTTCAGGAGTACAGGCTTTTTCCTAATCTTACCGCGCTTGAAAACATAACCGAACTGTCATTTGCCAATGCGTCGGAGGAAAATATAAACTTCGCAATGCGAATGCTTCGAAGGCTTAATTTTTCAGACGGGGATATGAATCTTTATCCCGACGAGCTCTCAGGGGGAATGAAGCAAAGAGTGAGTTTCGTCAGAGCTGTTTGCAAAAGGTCAAACATTCTTCTTTTAGACGAGGCTACAAAAGAGCTTGACAAGGAACTTTCAGACGCAGTGCTCGAGATAATCAAAGAAGAGTCAAAAAAACGCCTCGTCATTCTCGTCACTCACAACGAAAACGATATAATGCATCTCGGCGCTCGGGTTGTTAAAATTCAATAATCCTTCCAAAAACAAAACATAAACAAAAAAGCAGCCGACTCATTTTACCGTGAGTCGGCTGCTTAACTTTTTTAATTAACATTAATCGGAATCTCCCGATTTATATTTGTAAAGCCCGAGCTCCGGGTCCATAACCGATGCTCTGACTATAGAATCTGCGCCGAACTTTTCTCGAATTTCGTCTATCGCATTTTCTCTTTTTTCCATTCTTTTGCGTTCTTCGTAGGCACCCTCGCCTGAAAACATATCTATCTGCTCTGCTACCCCATCTCCCGAGGTTAAATTCATAGCTGTCACGGTTATCATTCTGACAGGCCGCTCGCTGCTCCATTCGCTACACAAAATTTCATATGCAGTATCGGCTATAACCGTAGATATATCAGTGGGTGGATTTTGACTTTTTTGTCTTTGGATAGTTCTTAAAAACTCGTCCTTGATGCTTAACTGCACAGTTGCGCATTTCAGTCCTCTGGCTCTCAGCTTTGCGCCGATTTCTTCAGAAAGAAAGTTTATTCCGATACGGCACTCTTCCCTTCCAACCAGGTCGTGACGGAATGTATATCCGTTACCAATACTTTTGCTTCCTCTCTCATTTTGCGGCTCTACCGTTGAATCGTCCTCGCCTCTCGAATATTTCGAGAGAAGTATTCCAGCCTTTCCAAATTTCATAGATAAAAGCTCAGGGCTTGTCTGAGCCAACTCACCGATAGTTTTAATTCCCAAAGCCTTAAGCGCCTCTGCGGTTTTATTACCGACGAACAGCAAATCTGATACAGGGAGAGGATAAACTATCTTCTCAAAATTTCGCCTTGAAATTTCGGTTATCGCATCGGGCTTTTTGTAGTCACTTCCGAGCTTTGCAAAAACCTTGTTAAAGGATACTCCTATTGATACGGTTATGCCAAGCTCATCTTTAATTTCCCTTCTGATTTTTTCGGCAATTTCCATTCCAGTTCCAAATACCGAGCTTACGGTAACGTCAAGCCAGCTTTCGTCTATACCGAATGGCTCTATCATATCGGTGTATCTTGAATAAATTTCGTTTGCTTTTCTCGAATATTTAACGTATTCCTCGTAATGAGGCGAGGATATTACTAAATTAGGGCATTTTTTCTTTGCCGAAAAAACCGTTTCTGCAGTTTTTATTCCATATTTTTTCGCTTCCTCATTTTTTGCAAGAACGATACCGTGCCTCTCCTCGGCGCTTCCGCACACCGCCATAGGAACGCCTCGGTATTTCGGGTTCAAGGCGGTTTCGACAGAAGCAAAAAATGAATTACAATCGCAGTGCAGAATTACTCTTTCCTTCATAAAGCCTCCTTGAAGATTTTAAAATCAGTTTTTCTTTTTCGCATCCGCCTCAGGCAAGGTAAACCAAAACTCCGCTCCGTTATCGCTTGGGGACTCTGCGTGTATCTTTTCTTTGTGCGCATCTATGATGGTTTTACAGATATAAAGTCCAAGACCTACCCCGTTTTTGTCAAGCCCACGGCTGGTATCCGTCTTATAAAATCTGTCAAATACAAGGGCTAAATCCTCTTTGTTAATTCCAAGACCTTCGTCATAAACGGAAACTCTGATTTTCTTTTGCTCTGTTCGACTTATAGAAATTGCAAATTTGCCACCTTCCTTTGCGAATTTTATGGCGTTGTGGCAAAGATTATAAAGAACCTGGTGTATGGCGTCCTTATCGGCAACGACAAGCATAGAATCCTCTTCCGCTTCGAATATAACGTCAAGCTTTTTATCTTCAATTTGCTGTTCAAAGGATATTAATATGATGCGCGACATCTCCGCTATATCAAATTTTACGAATTCAAACTTCCTCTCCCCCGACTCAAGCTTTGATATATCCAAAAGGTCAGTAACGAGCCTTGAAAGTCTGTGAACCTCGTCTGAGATAATTCCCAAGTAGTAGTTATGTTTTTCGGGTGGAATTGCTCCCGAGGTTATTCCGTCGATAAATCCGGATATAGTAGTCATAGGAGTTCTTAAATCATGGGATACGTTTGCTAAGAATGAGTTGCGCATCTTTTCAAAATTGTCAAGATATTCCGCCATATTGTTAAAGGACTCCGCCAGCTCCGCGACCTCATCGCCTCCGTAAACTGTTACTCTGGTACTGAAATCGCCCTTTGCAAACCTTTTAACCGCAACGTTTATATCCTTCAGCGGATGTATCAGCCTCTCCGTAACGAAATAAACCGCAATAACCGCCGCTAACATTACCCATAAAGTGTTTGTAATTATTGAATTTTTAGCTTTTGCTACGAGGGCATCCTCGTCATCAGTGGAAACCGAGGCAAGAACGTATCCGCGAAGAACGTTGTTAGTTTTAATTTCCTTTGCGCAAATCTGCACCTTCTCACCGGAGATGTTTTTCACAACGCCTGAATAGGTAAGGTAAACGCCGGTTTCATTGTTTACCACTCTGTCAAACCGTTTAATATCAACCGTTCTGCCGTCTCTTATTAATTGGATATCTATTTCGCCATCCTCGCCGCTACCGCCGTAAAGAAGCATTTTACCCTCCGCAGTAACGATTGCGATATTTATATCCTTTTCAATTTTCAAAAGCGGCTTTATGCTGCTGTCTGCAAATTGATTATAAACGTAATTTTCGAGGTTTTCAACTCTATGGTCAACAATTTGCTTGGAAATTGCATCACCCGTTCTCATAAGGACAAATTCTTTCTCCTGCGCAACGTGAGCGCGTACGGTATTTGTAACGATGCTTGAGAGAATTATAAAGCTTATCGTCAGGCAAAGAATAAACGCCGTCAAAAATTTAGCAAACGTGCTTTTAAACATCTGTATATCTCCGATTTTAAAATCCGCCAAAGCGGAACAATACTTTAAACAATACAATTATACATCAAATTACCGCAATAAGTCAAACATTTTTTTGACATTTAGATTGACTAAATTTAATTTTTATGTTAAAATGGGTTGCAACTAACAAAATTATTGGATTTTTGAAAAGAGGACAGAAAAATGACCGTTACCAGATTTGCCCCAAGCCCCACAGGCTATATGCATATCGGAAATTTAAGAACTGCGCTTTATTCTTATCTTATCGCTAAGCACGACGGCGGTAACTTTATATTGAGAATTGAAGACACTGACAGAGAGCGCCTTGTTGACGGAGCGACCGACGTTATAAAATCAACACTCGCCATGACTGGGCTTAACTATGACGAAGGTCCCGACGTTGGCGGTGACCACGGCCCCTACGTTCAGAGCGAACGCAAGGCTATTTATATGGAATACGCAAAAAAACTTGTTGATATGGGCGCAGCTTACTACTGCTTCTGTACAAAGGAGCGTCTTGAAAAGCTGCACGAGGAGGACGCAACCGGCGGATACGACCGTCATTGCAGAAATCTTAGCCAAGAAGAGATTGACGAAAAAATCAAGGCAGGTGCGCCATTTGTTATAAGACAAAAAATGCCTCTTGTTGGCGTTACAACCTATACCGATATGGTATTTGGCGAAATTTCAATGAACAACTCGGAGCTTCAGGATCAAATTCTTATGAAGGCCGATGGATATCCGACTTACAACTTCGCTCACGTCGTAGACGATTACCTTATGAAGGTAACTCACGTTGTCAGAGGGTCGGAATATCTTACGTCCACCCCCAAATACGTGCTTCTGTACGATGCCTTCGGTTGGGAAAGACCCTGCTACGTTCATCTCCCCCTTCTTATGGGTAAAAATGAAGACGGCTCCGTTTCAAAGCTTTCGAAAAGACACGGCGCTGTTTCCTTCCAGGATTTGGTAAATGACGGTTATCTCCCCGAGGCTATTATCAACTATATAGCACTCCTCGGCTGGTGCCCCAAGCAAAGTGAAAGCGAATTCTTCTCCTTACGTGAGCTTGAAGGTCTTTTCGGCATAGACGGAGTTTCTAAATCTCCTGCGGTATTCGATTTTGAAAAGCTTTTGTGGTTCAACGGAGAGTATATACACAAGCTTGACGATGAGAGCTTCCTTAAGCTTTCCGCTCCCTTTGTAAAAACCGATATTCCTGAAAACATCTCAAAGGAAAAGATGTACGCCCTTCTCAAAACGAGAATATCCAAGCTTTCCGAGCTCGACGAAAAGATGGAGTTCTTTATAAATCTTCCAAGCTACGATAAAGAGCTTTTCCTCAACAAGAAAAACAAGATTGCGGATTTCGAAATCGTAAAGCAGGTATTAAACGAAGCTCTTGAGGTACTTAAAAAGCTTGAATCCTTCGATAATGATACACTCTTCGCCGCACTTGCGCCCATTTCCGAGAAACTCGGCATCAAAACCGGCGCCGTTATGTGGTGCGTAAGAATTGCCGCATCAGGTATGGCGGCTACCCCCGGTGGAGCAACCGAAATTATGGAGGTTATCGGCAAGGAAGAATCCATAAAAAGAATAAGTGTAGCTCTTGAAAAGCTTGTATAACGCTTGAAAGCTTTCGCTGTTTTGTATAAAAATCCCGTAGCGGTATATTCTGCTTCGGGATTTTTATTTTAGCCGTGACAAGAACGCAATCCCCTCTCTTTTACTCTTTTGCAATTCTGCCGTCATTTGGACGTTTCGGATATTTATCCTTCATATTCTGATAAAATGGCTTGATTTGAGAAAGAAAATGAAGGAAATCTTGCATTTTTTCAAAATATCTCTTGCAAAACCTTTGCCGGTGTGCTAATATAATAGGTGTTTATTTTTAAAATATTAGCGAGGTAACTATGGGTAACGACATATCAGAACGTATCCGAAAATATCATCCCTCCTTTTCAAAAAGTCAGAAAAAGCTTTCGGCGGCAATAATCGAAGAATATGACAAAGTTGCTTATATGACAGCCGCAAGGCTTGGCAGAATGGTAGGCGTATCTGAGTCCACTGTGGTAAGATTTGCATACACTCTCGGCTATGAGGGATATTCCGATTTTCAAAAAGCGGTACAAGAGCTTGTAAGGGAAAAGCTTACTCCTAACCAGAGAATTGACGTAACTAATTTCCGTATCGGTGAGGGAGATATTTTGGAGAAGGTTTCCGAATCCGATATATCAAAAATAAGAAGCACCTTTGATAAAATGGACAGAGCGTCCTTTTATGCAGCCTGTGATTCAATTTTAGATGCTAAGCGCGTTTTTATAATGGGTGCGAGAAGCACAGAGCCTTTGGCTATGGTTTTAAAATACAATCTTTCGCTTATTTTTGACAATGTTATTCTCGTTGCGCCGAGAACTACTCCGGAAATTTTCGAGCAGATTTTCTCAATCGGCGAGCACGACGTGCTTATCGCATTTTCCTTCCCACGTTACTCCTCCCAAATGGTTAATGCGGTAAAGTTTGCAAAGAAAAACAAAGCAAAGGTCGTGGTATTCACCGACTCCAAAAGCTCGCCTCTTGCAGAGCATGCGACCTGCTTACTGACTGCGCAGTCAGATATGGCGTCGTTTATGGATTCCTTGGTTGCGCCTATAAGCATTATAAACGCCATTATCGTCGAAATAACGAGAAGGCGTGAGGGACGTATTCGCGACAGGTTTGACCGTCTTGAAAAGATATGGGACGAATACGGAGTTTACACCAAGCGATGATTGAGTGCAACGTTAAAAGAATTGCGGTTATAGGCGGCGGCGCTGCGGGAATGATGGCAGCAGGAACCGCCTCAGAGGCAGGTGCCGACGTAACTATATATGAGCATACGGACAGGCTTGGAAAAAAACTCGCCATAACAGGAAAAGGCAGATGCAACGTTACAAACAACTGCGACGTTCAGGAATTTATGGAAAACGTGACGAAAAATCCGAGATTCCTATACAGCGCTTTATATGCCTTTCCACCTTCAAAAACGATAGATTTCTTCACCACACTCGGGGCTGAACTTAAAACCGAAAGAGGAAATCGTGTTTTTCCCGAAAACGACAAGGCAAAAACCATAGTCGATGCTATGAAAAAATACGTCGCTGGATGCCGTGTGGTATACCAGAAGGTGCGCTCCGTCACCTTTGGGGACAAAGGTTTTACCGTCCTAACAGACAAGGAAGATTTTTACGATTCGGTTATAATTGCGACAGGTGGACGCTCTTATCCGCTTACAGGCTCCGATGGATCAGGCTACAGGCTTGCGGCAAAGCTCGGACACAGTGTAACCGCCCTTACCCCTTCCCTTATCCCTATCGAGTCTCCCGCAGCCTTTTGCGCTGATATGATGGGGCTTTCATTGAAAAACGTGGGTATGAGGATAACCGACAAAAACGGAAAATGCCTTTATACCGATTTTGGTGAGATGATGTTTACACATTTCGGAGTTACAGGACCTATGGTGTTGTCTGCTTCTGCGCACATACGTGACTATGACATATCAACACTTACAATGTGTATTGATTTAAAACCGGCTCTTGACGAGAAAACCCTCGATGCAAGACTGCTCTCGGACTTTGGAGAAAAAGCAAACAAAAACTATTCCAACTCACTCACCTCCCTACTTCCTTCTAAAATGATACCGACGTTTATAATCATGAGCGGTATCGATGGAGAAAGAAAGGTAAACACTATCACAAAAGAAGAGCGAAAGAAAATTTTAAGCACACTGAAGTGCTTTAAAATTCCTCTCTCGAGGTTCCGCCCAATTGAAGAAGCTATTATAACCTCAGGCGGCATTTCGGTCAAGGAACTTTCTCCAAGAACTATGGAGTCTAAAATTGTGCCGGGTCTTTTCTTTGCAGGTGAGATAATAGACACCGATGCTTACACGGGGGGCTTTAATCTTCAGATAGCCTTCTCGACAGGATATCTCGCAGGTAAATTTGCTGCGAAAAAAACTACTAACGAGGACTGATTATGATAAGAATTGCTATTGACGGACCCGGCGGCGCCGGAAAATCAAGCCTTGCAAAGGCTGTTGCAAAAGAGCTTGGAATTATATACGTAGACACAGGCGCCCTTTACAGAAGCATCGGGCTATATATGGTAAAAAACGGAATTTCTCCAAGCGATAAGGAGGCGGTTATCGCTGCCCTTCCAGACCTTACCCTTGAGATGAAGTTCGAGGACGGACGACAGATAATACTCCTTTGCGGAGAAGACGTTGGAGATAGTATAAGAACGCCCGAGATATCAATGGCGGCATCTACCGTCAGCGCTATAAAAGAGGTTCGTGAATACTTGCTCGAAACTCAAAGAAGTATTGCCGAAAACAATAGCGTAATTATGGACGGCAGAGATATAGGAACTGTCATTTTGCCGAGAGCAGAGGTGAAAATTTTCCTCACGGCTTCTCCCGAGGCAAGAGCAAAAAGAAGATTCGCAGAGCTTACGGCAAAGGGTATAGAAACCACCTACGAAGACGTGCTTCGTGAGATGGAGGAAAGAGATAAAAACGACTCAACCCGTGAAATTTCCCCTTGTGTTCAGGCAGAGGATGCGACGTTACTCGATAATTCCGATTTGACTGCCGAGCAAACGGTAAAGGCTGTTATAAAAATCGTAAAAAAGGAAATTAAACGCAGAAAAAAGAAAGGCTCTGCGCTTTATATGTTTCTGCGCGCCATAGTTTCTCCAATCTACAGATTTTTTGCAAGAGTACACGTCAGCGGAAAGGAAAACATCCCTAAGGATGGCGGTTATATACTCTGCGCCAATCACTTGGGAGTAAACGATATTTTTCTTCTCGGAACTACCTACCCGAGACAAATTCATTTCCTCGCAAAGAAGGAATGGTTCTCGGTGCCCGTTCTCAGCAGTGTTATGAGAGCTCTGGGAGCTATTGAGCTTGACCGCGGCGGGCGCGATGTCGGCGCACTGCGCAACGCTGTTGATAAGGTGAATGACGGCGGTGTTATAGCTATTTTCCCACAGGGGCATAGATTCCCCGGAGAAAACCCTGCTGACACCCCGATTAAAAGCGGAATTTCCCTTATCGCCTACCACTCAAAGGCAAAGGTTATTCCCGTTTGCATAAAGGTAAAGAATTTCAAATATCGCTTGTTCAGAAGAATTGACATAATATACGGAAAGCCTATCTCCTTCGATGAGCTTGGCTTTAAAAACGGCGGATACGGCGAATTCAAAAAGGCTGCGGAAATCGCTTTTGATGCGGTTTGCACCCTTGGCGGATACGAAAAAACACCTGTCCCTGAAAATGGTAGTGAGGAATAACGCATTTGAAAATAGAATTGTCGAAGCTTGCGGGCTTCTGCCCCGGTGTTACAAGAGCCGACACGGCTATTCGTAAGCTGATAAAAGAGAAAAAGCCCGAGGACGAAATTTATACGTTAGGTCACCTTATCCACAACAAAATCTACAACGATGAGCTGAAGGCTCTTGGTGTTGACTCTCTATCCTTTGACGAGGCGATTGAAAAAATCCGCTCAGAAAGACGAGGAGAGCTTACAATAGTTATCAGAACTCACGGAATAAAGCGAGAGGAATATCAGAAGCTCCTCGATTTGAACCTTGAATTCCCTTTCAATCTCGTGGATATGACATGCCCTTCTGTGAAAAGAATTCACAAAATCGCAGACGAAAACACGAATGACAATACCTGTTTTATTCTTTTTTGCAACCCGTCTCACCCAGAGGCTGTGGGCATTATGAGCTATGCAAATGGAGAAAAACACGCAATCACCTCACCTGAAGAGCTTTTGGAGCTTGATTTAAAAGCAAAAATGCCCATTTTGTGTTCTCAAACTACAGAAAATTTGGAACTTTTTGAAAAAATTAAAAAAATTTTAAAAAAAGTATGTACAAATGCGACTTTTTTTGATACAATATGTGGTGTGACTGAAAATCGGCAGGCAGAAGCAGTCAGAATTGCAAAGAGCGCAGACTGTATGATTGTCATAGGCGGAAGGGACAGCTCGAATACAAAGAAGCTATACGAGCTTTGCAAAAGAGAGTGCGAGAATACCCTGTGGATTGAATCACAGGCTGATTTGCCGAAGGAATTCGTCGGCAAAGAGCATTACAACATTGGTATTACCGCAGGTGCTTCCACACCTGAGGACATAATAACGGAGGTTTTAAAATCAATGGAAACAAAAGGAATGGACTTCCAGGGAATGCTGGATGAGACACTCAAAACTATACATACGGGAGATACGGTTAACGGTACTATCTGCACTATCGGTGACAACGAGATTACTCTTGATCTCGGCGTTAAGGTTACCGGTGTTCTTACTAAAGAACAGATAACAGACGATTCAAGCGCTAATCTTCGCGATATGTTCAAGGTCGGCGAGGAGATTTCTGTTTTCGTTATCAGAGTTGATGACAAAATGGGACTTGCTACCGTTTCTAAGAAGAGAGTTGACAAGGATAACAGCTGGATTGTTATTAAAGAAGCTTATGACAACGGCGATATTCTTGAAGGAAAGGTTGTTGCTATCAATAAGGGCGGCGTAGTTGTAAGCGCTCTTAACAACAATATATTCGTTCCCGCTTCTCAGACAGGAGTTGCAAGAGGCGGCGACCTCAGCACCCTCGTTGGAACAACTCAGAGAGTTAAGCTTCTTGAGTTTGATTCCGCAAAGAAGAGAGCTCTCGGCTCCATAAAGGTTATCCTCGATGCTGAAAAGCGTGAGCGTGAAGAGGCTCTTTGGGCTACATTTGAGGTTGGTCAGCACTTCACAGGTACTGTTAAGAACCTTGCGGCATACGGAGCATTCGTAGATATCGGCGGTGTTGACGGTATGGTTCACAACACTGAGCTTTCCTGGAAGAGAATCAAACACCCCTCTCAGGTTGTATCGGTAGGTCAGCAGATTGAGGTATTCATTAAAGAGCTTGACGTTGAGAAAAAGAGAATTTCTCTCGGATACAAGACTCAGGAGATGGACGTTTGGTATCAGTTCGTTAAGTGCCACGAGGTAGGCGAAATAGTTCCTGCTAAAATTGTTTCTCTCACTCCCTTTGGTGCGTTCGCTGAGGTTAGCGAGGGTGTTGACGGTCTTATTCACGTTTCCGCTATTTCCACCGAGAGAATTAATGCTCCCGCAGACGTGCTTAAGATTGGCGACGTTGTTGACGTAAAGATTACTAACATTGACGACGATAACCGCAAGCTTTCCCTTTCCATCAGAGCTATCAAGGAAGCTGAGGAAAAGGCTGCTGCCGCAGAGGCTCGCGCTGCTGAGGCTGCCGCAAGAAAGGCTGAGGAAGAAGCAGAGGCTGCAAGAATCGCACAGGAGAGAGCTGATATGGCTCCCTACATTGTGGGCTCTATTGATTAATTCCAAAACACGCTTCCGTATTTCGGGAGCTAAAGTAAAAAAGCAGAGGATGTACGTCCTCTGCTTTTTCTTATACCTGTAGTAAAATTATCTTACCAAGTGTAATTTTTTAAGTGTTGCGCCTCTGTTGACAATTCACTATTCTCTTTTGGACAGTCTGCGTCCCGAATTTATCGGGCAGACTGTCCTTTTTGACGATTTTACGCAAGCTCTGTTTTTCCCGTATAAAGCTCAAAATACCGTCCTTCCATTTTGAGAAGGTCGTCGTGAGTTCCCCGCTCTATTATTTCACCCTTTTCAAGAACCATAATTGCGTTTGCGTTTCTTACCGTTGAGAGCCTGTGAGCTATGACGAACGTGGTTCTGTTCTTCATAAGTCTGTCCATTCCTCGCTCTATGTGTCTTTCCGTTCTTGTATCTACAGAGGATGTTGCCTCGTCGAGAACAAGGATAGGCGCTTTCGAAAGAGCAGCTCTCGCTATATTAAGCAGCTGGCGCTGACCCTGTGAAAGATTTGCCCCATCGCCCGTAAGAACGGTGTTATACCCATCCTCCAGCCTCATAATAAAGCTATGTGCGCTGGCTGTTTTTGCGGCTTCGATGACCTCGTCGTCGGTTGCGTCAAGTCTGCCGTAACGTATATTCTCCATCACAGTACCTGTAAAAAGGTGAGTGTCCTGCAAAACCATTGCGATATTACGTCTTAGGTATTCCCTGTCATAATCAAATATGGAAACGCCGTCTATGGTAATCTCTCCGGATTTTATATCGTAAAACCTGTTGAGTAGGTTAGTTATGGTTGTTTTACCTGCTCCGGTAGAGCCTACAAAGGCGATTTTTTGTCCCGGGTGAGCATAGAGGGAAATATTTTTTAGTACA
>CAJGCM010000026.1 GCA_904501765.1 uncultured Clostridia bacterium
ATTATCTGAAAAGCAAGTCCTATGGAATCTGCGTAGGTTATGACGTCTTTCATTCTGCATTCATTTATACCGACCCCCGCAGAAATTGCGCCGAGTGTTGCCGCACATCTTATCAGAGCGCCTGTCTTCATACTGTGCATAAGCTCTGTCTGCGAAAGAGATGAGGATTTGTTCTCATTCATTACATCTATATACTCTCCGCCTACGAGCCCTCCCGTACCCGCTGCTCTTGACAGTGCTAACGTCGCCTGCATATTCGCTTCGGCGGACAGGTGCGGATTGCCCGAGGTCATACGGAATGCGTCAATAAAAAGTCCGTCTGCCGCAAGTAAAGCTACCGCTTCTCCGAATACCTTATGGCTCGTTGGCTTTCCTCGGCGAAGGTCGTCGTTGTCCACAGACGGAAGGTCGTCGTGAATCAGGGAGGCGGTATGAATCATTTCAAGGGCGGCAAGGTAAGGCAGACAGCTCTTCTCGTTACCGCCAAACATACGGCACACTCCAAGGGCTATAATGGGTCTTATTCTCTTCCCACCTGCAAAAAGGCTGTATTTCTGGGCATCAATCAACCCTGAAAGCTCCCGGACATCAATTTCCTCAAATGCTTTTGTAAGAGCTTCTTCCACAGTAGCGACATCACGCTTCATTTGATTTAAAAGGTCCTTGTTTTCCATAATTACCTCTTTTTCAAAAGCAGCGGTACTCGTTTTTCGGGTACCGCTGCCTTTGTTTCTCTATAATTTATTTTACCGATTTAAGCTTCTTTATTCACACTCTGCGTCGCAGTCAAGGACCTCGTCGGTTTCCTTATCGCAACTTTCCGCATCGCAGCCTTCATGACTTTCAGCTACGTACACCTCGGGAGCATCGGACACTGCGACAGTCTTCTCTTCCTCAGCCCTTTTTGTAAGATAATCCATTAAGAATATAAGGGCTACGCCGCCGACAATCATAAATAAAGCCCAGAACTGGGAGGGTGATATACCCGCTACGAATTCACCTCGCTCGTCACCTCTTATAAATTCTATGAGGAAGCGGAACACACCGTAGGATATAAGATAAATACTCATATTGTGACGGAAATTATGGCGAAGAAGCAGATAGGTGCAAATACCGAACATTATAAAGAGGAACGCTGCCTCGTAAAGCTGGGTTGGCAGAACTCTGCCGATACCGGGGAAATCTACACCTAAAACACTGTCCGTCGGCATACCATGGCAACAGCCCGCAAAGAAGCAACCTATTCTACCAAAGCCGTGGGCTACGAGAATACAGGGCGGCACTATGGAAAGCACCGAATAAAGACGGCCTGTAAGACGGCTTCTGAATATGAAATATATAAGAAGGAAGCAAACGACTCCTCCGATAAGACCGCCGATAAAGGTCATTCCCGAACCTATTTTAAAGCCTGCGGCAGGGTTGTCTATATAATTGTAGGTCGCCTGGAAGAGCATTGCCGCTCCAAAGCCTAAAACCACAGATGCTATACCGTTATAGAATACGAAATCAACGAATTTTTCGTCAATTTTTTTAACCTTACAAAAGTAAAACAGGCAAATGAAGCAGGCGAGCAAGCCTATCGCTATCATGACTCCGTACATATGCACTTTCAAAGGTCCTAATACAAGTATGGGATTTGGTAACATATTATTTCTCCTAAATTTTGCGTCCTAATTACGCTACAGGTATATTATATAGTCGCAACGGCACATTTGTCAAGCGGGATTTTGCTAAGACCTGTTTTTTTCACAGTTAACCTTGCTTTTTAGAATAAATCTCCTTGAACTGACGGACAACCGACGCAAATTCGTCGATAGCTCCCTGTACAACCTCAGGCTTTGTCATATCTATTCCCGCAACGAGAAGGCTGTCAAGAGGAGATTTAGAATCACCGCATTTCAAGAATTCTATATACTGCTTTATATACGCCTCACCCTCGGTTTCGATGCGTTTAACAATGGTTGATGCTGCAGATATGCAGGTTGCGTACTTATACACGTAGAAGCAGGTGTAGAAGTGCGGTATTCTCATCCACTCGTATGCAATCTGCTTATCAGTCGCAACGTCGGGTCCGAAATATTTCTTGACAAGCTTATAGTAGTGCTTGTTAAGCGTATTGGCGGTAAGGGGTACTCCCTTTTCGCAAAGAGCGTGAACGTCACGCTCGAACTCCGCAAACATCGTCTGTCTGTAAAGAGTTCCCTTATATGTTTCCATAAGCTGATTTAAGATATAGAGCTTTTCGTCATCGCTCTCGCACTCGCGCAGCTTCCTGTGCGCCAGAAGAAGCTCGTTTACTGTCGAGGCAACCTCTGCTACGAAAATCGTATAATCGGCATTGTGCGCCTCGTTATATTTGTTCGAGAACCAGGTGTGCATAGAATGACCTGCCTCGTGAGCAAGAGTTGACACATCGGAGAAGGTATCGTTATAATTCATAAGAATATAAGGCTCCGTTCCGTGAGCGCCCGAAGAAAATGCGCCGCCTCTTTTGCCTCGGCAGGGATAGACGTCTACCCAGCCGCGCTCAGTAAGACCTTCCTTTATGGCGTCGGAATACTCCTTGCCGTAAATTTCGGTGGTTTTAAGAACCTCGGAAACAGCCTCCTCGTAGGTATAGGACTTATTAAGCTCTCCAACAAGAGGCGCATATACGTCATACAGGTGGAGCTTGTCCACACCGAGGGCAGCTCTTTTTATCTCGTAATACTCGTAAAGAGGAGCAAGTCCGCCTCTTACGGTGGTTATGAGGTTATTATATATTTCGGGCGTTACCTCGTCACGGAAGGTGGAGGCGGTTATAGAATTTTTGTAGCCTCTTACCTTTGCATTGGTAACCGCTTCCTTTATCCTTGCCTCATAAAGAGTTGCGAAGGTGTTGGCAAACTGCTCGTAGGTTTTGTAAAGAGTTTTAAAGGCGCTCTTCCTTACGCTCCTTGCCGCACTCATAAGGAAAAGAACGTAGTTGGTATCCGCAAGCTCTACTCTCTTCCCTTCCTCGTTTCTGATTTTTCCAAATCTCAAATCGGATGTGGTAAATATCGAGCGAATGCCTGTGTGAGAGCCGAGGCACTCCTCCATTTTTGACATAAGTATCTCTCCCTCGTCGGAAAGAGTGTATGGCTTATAGAGCTTAACCTTCTCAATCTGTCTGCGGTAGCTTTCAAGGGCGGGACACTCAGCGAAAAAGCTATCAAGTCGCTCGTCCTCAAGCTTAAGAATCATAGGATTTACAAACCAAGAGGCTGTACCTGCCGAAATAGCAAGGTTTCTTACTCTCGTGTTAAGAGCCTGATTATCGTTGCTAATGCTGTCGATAGAAAAATTAAGTGACGAATACTGCCAGAGCCTTTGAATCAAGGCTTCAATACTGTACATATCACGAAGAGCCGAGCAAAAAACGTCAGCTGAATTTATCATAGTTTTCTCATAGGCTGAAAATGCCTTTATTTTTTTCTCAGCCAGAGCAAAATCACGGTTAAACGCTTCCTTTGATTCATAAATAGGGCTCAGGTCCCATTTATACTTTGCGTCAATTTCTTTTCTTTCCATTGTAATGCCTCCAAATAAGGGTGTAATATTATTAACGGAGTTATTCTATCATATTTTAATTAAAATTTCAACAAATGAAGGAGAGTTTTAAAAAATAATTTAAAAAATATTTTATCCGGTTTATTCATTTTTTGAATTTATTCATTTTGAACCGCATATTTATGCATAACATTCGTCGTTTTATTCAAAACGGGCGTATAAAATGCACAAATTACGTAAATTGAATACCATCTAAATTGTAAACAATAACAAATTTGATTTTTTTACCAAAAACCTATTGCATATTTATTCAAAAAGTGCTAAAATATCACCATATTAAATATTGACCGTGAAATTCGGAGGCTTATTATGAATAAAAATTCAATCAAAAAAGTTGTTCTCGCTTATTCGGGAGGACTTGACACATCCATCATTATTCCTTGGCTCAAGGAAAATTATAACAACTGCGAGGTTATCGCGGTTTCGGGAAACGTAGGTCAGGCTGACGAGCTTGATGGGCTTGAAGAAAAGGCTATTAAAACAGGCGCATCTAAGCTTTACATTGAGGACCTTACGGACGAATTCGTTAACGATTACATCATTCCCACGGTTAAGGCAGGCGCTCTTTATGAGGACTATATGCTCGGCACCTCCTTCGCCCGCCCCGTTATCGCAAAGAGAATTGCAGAGATTGCTATTGCAGAGGGCGCTGACGCTATCTGCCACGGCTGCACAGGTAAGGGCAACGACCAGGTAAGGTTTGAGCTTACAATAAAGGCTTTCGCTCCCGATATGCCCATTATCGCTCCCTGGCGTGAGTGGACAATCAAATCGAGAGAAGAGGAAATCGAATATGCCGAGGCGCATAACGTTCCTCTTAAGATAAACCGTGAAACCAACTATTCAAAGGATAAGAACCTCTGGCATCTTTCCCACGAGGGACTTGACCTTGAGGATGCAGGAAACGAGCCTCTTTACGAGAAGCCCGGCTTCCTTGAAATGGGTGTTTCTCCCCTTGAAGCTCCCGACACTCCCACTTACGTTACTCTTGATTTCGAGGCAGGTGTCCCCGTTGCTATTGATGGCGAAAAAATGAGCGCAAAGGACGTAATCCTCAAGCTCAACAAGCTTGGCGGCGAAAACGGCATCGGACTTCTTGACATAGTTGAAAACAGACTTGTCGGAATGAAGTGCCGCGGCGTTTACGAAACTCCCGGCGGAGCTATTCTCTACGCAGCTCATAACTACCTTGAAACTATCTGCCTTGACAAAATGACAATGCACGAGAAGCAAAAGCTTTCCATCACCTTCGCAGAGCTTGTATACAACGGTCAGTGGTTCACTCCTTTAAGAGAGGCTCTCTCCGCATTCGTTGACAAGACGCAGGAAAACGTTACCGGTAAGGTTAAGCTTAAGCTTTACAAGGGCAATATCATTAAGGCGGGCGTATGGAGCGACTATTCCCTCTACTCCGAGGAAATCGCAACCTTCGGTGAGGATAACGTATACAATCAGGCGGATTCCGCAGGATTTATTAACCTCTTCGGTCTTCCTATCAAGGTTCAGGCTCAGGTAAACGCAAAAAACAAGAAATAAAAAAGGTTTAGGAAATATATATGGAAAAGATGTGGGCAGGAAGAACGGCGGGCGCTGTTAACAGCATTGCTGACGACTTCAATTCCTCAATTCATATCGATTCCGTTATGTACAAGCAGGACATAAAGGGTTCGATGGCTCACGCTGCTATGCTTTCCGCAAAAGGAATAATCAGCAAAGAGGACAGCGATTTAATTATATCGGCTCTCGGAGATATTCTTTCCGATATTGATTCGGGAAGGCTTGAGATAAATCCCGAGGCTGAGGACATACATATGTTTATAGAGTCGGTTCTCACCGAGAGGATTGGTGACGTAGGAAAGAGGCTTCACACCTCAAGAAGCAGGAACGACCAGGTAGCTCTTGACACAAGGCTTTATATGCGGGATAAAATTTCCGAAATCAAGAGGCTTCTTCTTGATTTGCTTGATGCGGTTGTTTTCGTGGCAGAGGGTCACAAAAACGATATTATGCCGGGATACACCCACCTTCAAAGAGCGCAGCCCATAACCTTCGCCCACCATCTTCTGGCTTATGCCGAGATGCTTAAAAGAGATATCGGAAGGCTCTGCGATGCAGGTGCGAGAATGAACTATTCCCCCTTGGGAGCTTGCGCTCTTGCGGGAACCACCTATCCTATATCGAGGGCTATGACGGCAGAAGCGCTGGGCTTTGACGGCTACTGTCAAAACAGCATAGATGCTGTATCCGATAGGGACTATTGCGTTGAGCTGCTATCTGCATTCTCGCTTATTATGACTCACCTTTCGAGATTTTCCGAGGAAATTATCCTCTGGTCCAGCTGGGAATTCTCCTTCGTGGAGCTTGACGATGCCTTTACAACAGGCTCTTCGATTATGCCGCAGAAAAAGAATTCCGATATGGCGGAGCTTGTCCGAGGAAAATGCGGAAGAGTTTACGGCGACCTGATAGGCACGCTCACTATGCTTAAAGGTCTTCCCCTTGCATACAATAAGGATATGCAGGAAGACAAGGAAAGCCTGTTTGATGCTACGGAAACCGTTGCCCGATGTCTTGAGGTATTCGCTCCTATGGTAAGGACAATGAAGGTGAAGAGCGAAAATATGTATGCTGCGGCAAACCGTGGCTTCATAAACGCAACCGACCTTGCGGATTATCTTACAAAGCACGGTATGCCTTTCAGAACGGCGTACAAAACCGTCGGAGAGATTGTTTCAAGATGTATTAAGGAAAATACAGTGCTTGACTCTCTCCCCCTTGAAGTTTACAAGACCTACTCGGAGCTTTTCGACGAAGACCTTTACGAGGAAATTTCTCTTAAGACCTGCGTTGGAAAGAGAATTTCAGAGGGCTCAACTGGTCCTTGCTCCGTTGATACACAAATTGAAAATACTAAAAATTATATAAAACAAATGAAAGAGGTATGAAAAAATGAAAAAGATTATATCAATTATTCTTGCGCTTACTCTTTGCATCGGCGCTTGCTTTGCCTTCGCATCCTGCGGAGCTAAGGGAAAGACTCTCGAACAGGTAAAAGAAGCCGGAAAGCTTGTTATCGCAACATCTCCCGACTTCCCTCCCTTCGAAAATCTTGTTAAGAACGAAGTTGTAGGTATTGAAATCGACATTATCAAGCGTGTTTGCCAGGAGCTTGACGTTGAGCTTGTAATTGAGCAAATGGACTTCGATTCCGTTCTCGTTGGCATCCAGGCTGCAAAATATGACTGTGCGGTTTCCGGTATCACAAGAGATGCTGACCGTGAAAAGAATATGCTCTTCACAACTCCCTACTACAATGCAGCTCAGTGCATAGTTGTTAAGGCCGGAAGCAGCATCAAGGGTGCTGCTGACCTTGAAGGTAAAACCGTTTCCGTTCAGACAGGCACAACCGCAGAGGACTACTGCCTTGATGCTAAAATCACCACAAAGGGCTTTACTGCAAACGCTGACGCCAAGAACGCTCTTACAACAGGTAAGGTTGATGCTTGGGTAGTTGATAACTGCACTGCTGCTAAGCTTGTTGAAGCCAACGACGGGCTTGTTATTCTTGAAGAGTACTTCACCGAAGAGCCCTATGCTTTCGCATTTGCTTTCGGATCCGAAACTCTTGTTGAAGCTATCGACGCAATAGTTAAGGATATGATTGAAAGCGGCGAGATGGAGCAAATTTTCGCTAATCACGGAGAGGCTTACGTAGCTCCTTAAATCAAAAATACAAAAGGCTTCCCTGACCTTCAGGCGGAGCCTTTTGGCTTTTCCGTACATCAAAAAACGAGAGTTGTTTTAGGCAGATAACTATACTTTATCGTCAAAAAGACTCAGAAATATTTGTTTTACCTCAATTTGTTTTATTAAGAAAGTTTTAGTCTCCGAAAGGATTATATAATGAATTGGTTTGAAAAACTATATGAAACCTTCATTGAAAGCGAAGGATATTTAATGCTTCTTGAAGGTCTTGGAAATACTCTGCTTATTACTCTTGGTGCTTTGGCAATAGGAGTTGTGCTGGGAGCTTTGGTAGCTATTGCCAAGTATTACGCCGAGGGAAACCCAAAGCTTAACTTTATAAATTGGATTTGCGACATTTATACTACCGTTATCAGAGGCATCCCCGTTACCGTTCTTCTGCTTATCTTCTTCTACGTTATTCTCGTGTCTGCTGAGGGTGTGACAGTTGCAATTATTGCATTCGGTATTAACTCAGGCGCATATATGGCAGAGCTTATCAGGAGCGGTATAAATGCGGTTGATAAAGGACAAATGGAGGCTGCAAGAAGCCTTGGTATGTCAAAATGGCAAGCTATGCGTACTATCGTATTTCCTCAAGCTATAAAGAACATTCTTCCCGCTATCGGTAACGAATGTATTGCCCTTCTTAAGGAAACCTCGGTTGCAGGCTACGTTGCTGTAATCGACCTTACAAGAGCAGCTAACCTTATAAGAAACAACACCTTTGATGCTGTTAACCCTCTTATTTTATTAGCACTAACCTACCTTGTTATGGTAATTATTATGACTAAGCTTCTCTCTATTCTCGAAAATAAGCTGAGAAAGAGCGAGAGAAAGGCGGCGAAATAATGAGCGAAAAAATTATTGAAGTAAAAAACTTGCAAAAAAGCTTTGGAGATATGAGTGTACTCAAAAACATAGACATTGATATAAACCGCGGCGACGTAGTTTGTATTATCGGAGCCTCCGGCTCGGGAAAATCCACCTTCCTGCGCTGTCTTAACAGGCTTGAGGAGCCTACCGGAGGAAGCATCATTTTCCACGGCGAGGACCTGATGGACAAAAAGGTTGACCTTAACCTTCACAGGCAGAAAATGGGTATGGTTTTCCAGCAGTTTAACCTCTTCCCTCACCTGACTATCCTGAAAAACCTCACCCTTGCGCCTATGATGCTGAAGAAGGTTTCAAAAGAGGATGCCGAGGCAAAAGCTATGGCGCTTCTCGAAAGAGTCGGTCTTGCTGACAGAGCCGAGGACTACCCCGATATGCTATCGGGCGGTCAGAAGCAGCGTATAGCAATCGTAAGAGCGCTTTGTATGGAGCCTGACGTTATGCTCTTCGACGAGCCCACCTCGGCTCTTGACCCTGAGATGGTTGGAGAGGTTCTTGACGTTATGAAAGAGCTTGCCCAGGGGGGTATGACAATGATTGTTGTTACTCACGAAATGGGCTTTGCACGCGAGGTTGCAAACAGAGTGATTTTCCTTGACGACGGAATCATTGCCGAGGAAGGCGCACCTAAAGAGTTATTTGGGAATCCCAAATCGGAACGCCTTAAATCCTTCTTGTCAAAGGTGCTTTGATATTTGTATTTATCAAGGCTAAAGTAAAATTTTACGGAGT
This sequence comes from uncultured Clostridia bacterium, assembly GCA_904501765.1. Taxonomy (GTDB): domain Bacteria; phylum Bacillota; class Clostridia; order Oscillospirales; family CAG-272; genus UBA1740. The sequence goes on from CAJGCM010000026.1 coordinate 8,962, forward strand.
GAAGATATGTTAAATTTAAAGGGAAAAGATTTTCTCAAGCTCCTCGACTTTACTGCCGAGGAAATTGAGGGACTTATAGACCTGGCGGCGGAGCTTAAGGCAAAGAAAAAGGCAGGGGTTCCACACAGACTGCACGAGGGAAAAAATATAGCTCTGATTTTCGAAAAAACCAGCACGAGAACCCGCTGCGCCTTTGAGGTTGCGGCTTATGACCTCGGTATGGGTGTTACCTATCTTGACCCCACAGGCTCACAGATAGGCAAAAAGGAAACTATTGCTGATACGGCAAGGGTTCTTGCGAGTATGTACGACGGTATCGAATACCGCGGTTTCGGTCAGGAAATTGTTGAAGAGCTTGCAAAATATTCCTCGGTACCCGTTTGGAACGGACTTACAAACGAATTCCACCCTACCCAGATACTTGCAGATTTTCTTACTATCAAGGAAAAATTCGCAAGACTCCGTGGAATAAACTTCGTTTATATGGGTGATGCAAGATACAATATGGGCAATTCCCTTATGGTAGGCGCCGCGAAGATGGGTATGAATTTCACCGTTTGCGCTCCCGAAAAATATTTCCCTGATAAGGCTTTGGTAGACGAGTGCCTTAAAATAGCAAAGGAAAGCGGAGCTAAGATTATATTTGAAAGTGACCCGAAGAAGGCCGCTGTGAGTGCTGACGTTATTTGCACTGACGTTTGGGTTTCTATGGGAGAGCCTTACGAGGTTTGGGCAGAGAGAATCAACGACCTTTCTCCCTATGCGGTTACGTCCGATATTATGAAGCTTGCCGGCGACGGTGCGGTATTTATGCACTGTCTTCCCTCATACCACGACTTAAAAACCACTATCGGACGTGAGGTTGGAGAGAAATTCGGGCTTGAATACCTTGAGGTTTCAGACGAAGTGTTCGAGAGTCCTCAGTCGATTGTTTTTGAGGAAGCGGAAAACAGAATGCACACCATAAAAGCAGTTATGGCGGCGACTCTTTAAAAAGTCGCCCCAGATTTTCAGGACAGTGTCTCCAAGGTAATTTCGGCAATTTTAAAAGCGGTACAAAGGTGCGCTTTTAACAAAAAAATATTAAAGTAGCGTGATGCACAAACCGGCGTGATGCGTTTTGTGTATTATGCTACTTTTTTTAAATCTTTTCCCCCTACCCGTGTTGACTTTAGCAGGCATAAAAGCTATAATTGTTTTGAAGGGCGCAACGAGAAAAAATACGCCCACTATGGAAAGTGTGAAAGTGGAGCCATTTCGTTTCCAAACTAAATCAACACACGCTGAAGGAAAGGAATTTATATGAATTTACTTGGAAGAGGCAACAACCCGAAATTCTGGTCGGAAGAGGTAAGATTTGACGAAAGATATGCGTTTATGCGCGAAAATCTTCTCAACAAATGGAACAAATATAAAAATGAGCCTATTGAGGAGCTTAAATATACCGATTTTATAATGTTCGGCACAACGGGAAACCGCGTTATTTTCGAGGCCCCCTATTTCCGCAGAAGAGACCGCCTTATGGACGCTGCAATACTCTGCCTTATATACCCTGAGGAGCAGGAGTATCTCGACTATCTTCACAATTTGATTTTTGCGATATGCAACGAGTTTACCTGGACTCTTCCCGCTCATCAGCCAGATATACTCACAAATACCGACAATACATTCATAGACCTTTTCGACTGCGAGACGGGCGGTGAGCTTTCCGAAATATATGCGCTCCTTGAGGACAGACTTGACCCACTTGTCAAGAACAGAATCAAGCTTGAGGTCAAGAACAGGGTCGTTGACCCCTATCTCAAAGCGGTTGCAACAAATCCCCGATTCCCTTGGTGGCGCGGCGGATATACCGGTAACTGGGTTGCGGTTTGCACGGCTAATATTGCAACCTCCATATTCCACCTTTACCCTGAGTGCTATACTGAGGCTGTGGCACAGGATTTCGAAAGAATTCTCGGTAACTTCCTCTCAGGATTCTCGGATAACGGATTCTGTGACGAGGGTCCCGGATATTGGGGCTACGGCTTCGGCTTCTTCGTTGTATTTGCCGACCTTTACCGTAAATTTACAGAGGGCAAGATAAATTATTTTGACGACCCCAAGGTCAAGAAGATTGCTACTTATCTTCAAAAAATGTATCTTACGGAAAACTGCGTTGTCAGCTTCTCCGATGCCGGAAAATCCTGCAATTACGACTTAGGACTTCTCCACTTCCTCAAGGCTACTTATCCCGACGACGTTAAGGTTTACTCCCCTAAGTACGGAAATATGGGAGGTAAAATCTTTGCTTTCAGAACCTTTATCTGGTTTGACAAGGACCTTTACGACAACCCTGACTCCGACAAAGAGCCTTACGAGCTTTATGACGAAGGATACCAGTGGCTTATAAAGAAGGGCGAAAACTACAGCTTTGCCGCTAAGGCAGGTCATAATGCGGAGCATCACAGCCACAACGACGTTGGTACGTTTATCTTTGCAAAGTGCGGAAAGCAGCTGATTTCCGACCTTGGCTCAGGCGTTTACACCAAGGAATACGGAAGTCCTGTTAATAAATATGCGAATAACGAGTGTTCCTCGTCCAGACATAATCTCCCTATCTTTGACGAATTCTTCCAAAGAGACGGTGCAGCCTTCAAATCCACCGACGTGTCCTACGAGCCTGGCAAATTCTCTATGGACATTGCGGGTGCTTACGGTCTTGAAAATCTTAAGTGTGCGAAGAGAGTCTTTACATTTGACGATGAGCAGGTTAAGGTAAGCGACAGCTTCTGCTACGACGGAAAAATCACCGAGAGACTTATACTTCTCGTGAAGCCCAGCTTGGAAAAGGACGGCACGGTCACTGCAGAGGGCCTTGAAATCACATACGATTCAGGCAAATGCAAGGTTTCTGTCAGTGAGCATACAACATCAAAAAACGAGACCTACTATATGTTAGATTTCGCTCTTAACGAATCTGTTAAAGACTTTGAAATTTACATAAAATAATTTATTTCTAAATTCACGAAAGCGAAAAAGCTATGTATTTGCTGAAAAAAGGCGCGAATCCTAAGTTCTGGTCGGAAGAGGTAAGAAATAAGGAATGCTTTGCTTACATACGCAATAATATGCTCAAAATCTGGGCTGAGCATTGCGATGGAAAGGCTATAACGGAGCTTCAATACACTAAATATGAGCTTTACGGAATAACCGGCGACAGAGTTATTTACGAGAGAGATTATTTCCATAGACGAATGCTGCTCGAAACCGCATCTGCTCTCGGTCTTATATATCCTGAGAACGGTGAATACCTTGATTATCTTCACAATATAATTTACGCTATATGCGACGAATTTACCTGGACTCTCCCTGCACACCAGGAAAACCTGCTCACGAATACCGATAACACCTTTATCGACCTTTTCGACTGCGAGACGGGTGGTCTTTTAGCGGAGATATACGCGCTCTACGGCGACAGGCTCGACCCTCTTATCCGAAACAGAATAAAGCTCGAAGTTAAGAAGAGAGTAGTTGACCCTTATATTAAGGGAATTGCCACGGGTATTTACTGTCCCTGGTGGCGTGGCACCTACACAGGAAACTGGGTTGCGGTTTGCACGGCTAATATCGCCACCTGCATTTTCCATCTCTACCCCGAGTGTTACGAAGAGGTAAAGAGCGATATGGAGAGGCTTATCGGCAATTTCCTCTCCGGATTCTCGGATAACGGATTTTGCGACGAGGGTCCCGGATATTGGGGTTATGGCTTCGGCTTCTTCGTTGTATTTGCCGACCTCTTATATAGTTTTACAGGCGGTGAGGTTGATTATTTTGAAAATCCTAAGGTTAAAAAAATCGCAACCTACCTTCAAAAGATGTATCTTACCGAGGATTGCACCGTAAGCTTCTCGGACGCTTCCAGGTCCTGCGCTTACAATATCGGTCTTCTTCACTATCTCAAGAAAAAATACCCCTGCGACGTTAAGGTTTATTCCCCTAAACTTGCAAACATTGACGGAAAGATTTTCACTTTCAGAAACTTTATCTGGTTTGACGAGGACACCTACAACAATCCTGCGGATGATAAGGAATCCATCGAGCTTTACGACGAAGGTTATCAGTGGGTCATTAAGAGATGCGAAAATTACAGTTTTGCCGCCAAGGCAGGCCACAACAACGAGCATCATAACCATAACGACGTAGGCTCGTTTATCTTCGCTAAGAATGGTAAACAGATTCTCACCGATCAGGGACGAGGATTATACACCAAGGAATACGGTGATCCTGAGACCAAATATGCCAGCAACGAGGCTTCCTCCTCCTGGCATAGCCTGCCTATCTTCGACGGATATTTCCAAAGAGAAGGAAGAGAGTTTGAGTCAAGAAACGTCAGCTACTCCCCCGGTGTATTTTCTATGAATATTGCGGGAGCGTACGGGTTAGACAGTCTCAAGCGAGCCGAGAGAACCTTTACCTTTGATAACGAGGGGATAAAAATTAACGACTCCTTTGATTACGAGGGAAAAATCACCGAAAGATTCACCTCTCTCGCCAAGCCTGCAAACACAGGCGACGGTCTTATCACCGCCGAGGGACTTACTCTAACTTACAACCCTAAAATTTGTACTCTTGAAATCACCGAAAAGAGAAACACCAATAAGGAAACCTACTATACGATAGATTTCATTTTAAATAGCGGAGTGCGTGATTTTGAGATAAATATTAAATAATATTCCGCTATGAGCGGGCATACGGAGGATTAAAATATGAATTTACTTGGAAGAGGAAACGACCCGAAATTCTGGTCGGAAGAGGTTAGAAATAAACCCTTATATGCTGATTTTATAAATAAACAGCTGAAATTTTGGGACGAAAAGATTGAGGGACAGCCTATCGAATCTCTCAAATATACCGAATACAAGCTTTACGGAGTGACAGGAAACAGAAACATATATGAAAAATCCTATTTCCTTCGCCGCTGCCAGCTCGGAGTTGCAACCGTTTTATCTCTTATTTACCCTGAGGAGCAAAAGTATATAGATTATCTTCATAATCTCACCTTTGCCATTCTTAACGAATTTACCTGGTGCCTCCCTGCTCACCAGCCTGAGCTGCTCTCGAACACACAAAAGGACTATATAGACCTGTTCTGCTGTGAAACCGGTACTGCTATGGCTGAGGTTTACGCTTTACTCGGCGACAGGCTTGCGCCTCTTCTCAGGGCGAGAATAGAAAAAGAAACCGAGGAAAGAATTATACGCCCATTTATAGATAAGCCCCGCTTCCCCTGGTGGCGTGTTAACTACACCGGAAACTGGGCGGCGGTTTGTGCCGGCTCTATCGGCATGACCGCAATGCTGGTTCACCCTGAATATTTCGATGAAATCAAGGGTGAGATAAGCGAAATACTTGAAAGGTTTTTAAGCGGATTTTCAGAATGCGGTATGTGCGACGAGGGTACTCACTACTGGGGCTACGGCTTCGGTCACTTTGTTGCATACGCTGATATGGTGCGTATTTTTACTAACGGCGAGATTGATTACTTCAAGCGTGACAGAGTAAAGGATATTGCCACATATATACAGAAGAGCTTCCTTTCAGGACAGACGGCGCTCAGCTTCTCGGACTGCCCCAGAACAGGCACCTACTACTTTGGTACTGTACACAAACTTAAAGCTGAATATCCCGACGACGTTAAGGTTTACTCCCCCGACTTTGGAACCTATACCGACGGTTGCGGAAGATTCTGCTTCTTTACAAGAAGCGTAATCTGGCTTAACGAGGACTACTATTTCAACCCCGACGAGGACAATTTCTCCTCTGAATTTTATGACCACGATTTCCAGTGGCTTATAAAGAGAACTCCTAATTTCGGCTTTGCCGCAAAGGCGGGCAACAACGAGGAGCATCATAACCACAATGACGTTGGCTCTTTCATTGTTGCAAAGGAAGGAAGACAGGTATTTGCCGACCTTGGCGGCGGAACCTATAACAAGCAGTACGGAATTTCCGAGCTTCGTTACAGGCAGTCAGAGGCGGCATCCTTCTATCACAGCCTTCCTATTATCGGAGCTTACGGGCAGAGATACGGCGTTCAGTATAAGGCTGTCGACGTTAAGTATGAAAACGGAGTATTTGAGCAGGATATGGCTCCTGCATACGCACTGCCTGACCTTAAGTCACTTAAGAGAAGCTTTACGGTTACAGAGGACACTGTTACCGTTCACGACGCTTTTGATTACGAAGGCAACGAAACTATCATTGAGAGATTTGTGCTTCTTGACAAGGCAGAGCTTTCTGATGGGGTTATAAAAACAAAGAATACTGTGGCTACCTTTGACAATTCCCTGTGCCAATCTGCGGGAACGTTTGAGGTTCAGCTTTCGGGTCACAGCTACTATCTTGTTGACATAGCTCTCAAGGTCGGCGTTAAGGAATTTACACTTACAATCAAATAATAACCTTTGACATTCTCCGATGTCAAAGAAAAAAGAGAGAACGTATCGGAATAATCCGATTGATGCGCACAAAAGGGCTGCAAGGCACCTTTGTGCGTATCAAAGCTGTTCTCTCTTTTTGTTTTTACTTTTTTATTTTAACTTATTAAGTTTTACTTTTTACTTTTGGATTTTTTAGATTTATTTCAAAATTCCTTCTTGAATTTTGGCTCTTGTTTTGAATTTTAGCTTTAACTATCGGTTTAGTTTATCTGCTTTCAATTCTTTTTGTGTACCTTTATTCTACGTTATCCGAGGGGGTATTTACCTCTTCGGCTACGCCGCCGTTTTCAGCCTCCTCACGGCGCCGCTCGGATATAAATTCCGCACGTCTTACAGCTCTTGCGATATATCTTTTTATAATTCCCTGCTTTTTAAACTCCGCACGGAACATAAGAAAATCAAGGAATATAACGAGGATTGGCACGAAGGGAAAGCTGAAGGCACCCTCGGCTATCAGAAAATAGAAAAACTGCACGGCAAAGACTGCAAAAAGCAGATAGGTTATAACGTGATATATGGGCTCTGTGGTAATAATACCGCTGACGGTGGTAACACCGTCCTTTTCGGTTACCTTGCCCTTGAAGGTTGTGCCAAAGAGAAATTCATTGTCCTTTTTGTTCTTCGACAGATATTCACACTTGATTTTCAAGGACTTGTCCTTGCGCTTCACGTGCATAAGAGGCTTTCCGTTAACCTCGTCGAATTTCACGTTTTTATTAGTTCCTTCGGGGTCCTCCAAGGCATACCATAGGTCCTCTGCTGCGGCATAGGTTTTTATTGATACAAATTTCATTAAAGACTCCTAAAAATCAATGTTTAAGCTCTACTACCGTTACACCGGCATCTCCCTCACCGTACTCTGCGTGGCGGTAAGATTTGACTCTTTTATCCGCCTTGAAATACTTCCAAAGTGCCGCTCTTAACGCCCCCGTACCCTTGCCGTGTATTATACGGACCGTGGGAACGTTTGCAAGTATCGCATCGTCAAGGTATTTGTCAACCACAAACCAGGCGTCATCACCTATCATACCTCTGACGTCTATTTCAATACGGAAGGTTGAGGTTACGGTTTTCTTTACTCTTCCCTCGGACACCTTAGGGCGTGGCTTAGCTTCTCTTACAGTAATACTACCGTCAAGAAGCCTGAGCTTATCCTCGGTTACCTTAGTTTTTAAAATTCCAGCAGTTACACCGTATAAGCCGTTTTTATCCTTAAGCGAGGTTACAACTCCCTCTGCTCCTACGGTTATTACGTATACTTTATCCCCCACAGTCAGAGGTCTTGGAAGCTTATATTCGTCGTCGAGGGATATTTCTTTAACCGTCACCTCGCCGTACATAGCCTCACTCTCCCTCATACGCCGAAGCACTTCGCCTCTTGCAAGAGTGAGCATCTCATCTCTTTTTTGCTTATCCTCCTGCTTTTTAAGCTCTTCAAGCTGGCGGAATATGAATTCGCTGGTAGCTCTGGCGCTATCGAGTATCTGACGAGCCTTCGTGAGGTTCTTCGAGGTTTCCTCTTCGCTTTTTGAAATCTTACGGCGAAGCTCCTCCTCGGCTTTCTTCTTAAAGGCTTCGTATTCCTCTCGAAGCCTTCTTGCCTCGTCCCTTTCCTCTTCCATTTTTATTCGGTCAAGGTCAAGCTTTTCTATGACAGATTCAAATTCCTTGTTATCCGCCGCAATAAGCTCCCCCGCCCTTTCTATAACGTCCTCTGGCATACCAAGCTTCTCCGATATGGCAAAGGCGTTAGAGCGACCCGGAGTACCTATAACGAGCTTATAGGTTGGACGCAGGGTTTCCACGTTAAACTCACAAGATGCGTTAGTAACACGAGGTGTATTAAGGGCATACGCCTTAAGCTCCGCATAGTGAGTTGTAGCAAGAGTGAGCGCTCCTGAACTTTGGGATTTTTCAAGTATTGCAATTGCAAGAGCTGCGCCCTCTATAGGGTCTGTTCCTGAGCCAAGCTCGTCGTAAAGCACGAGCGAGCGTTCGCCAATTCTGGATAATATATCAACCACGTTCACCATATGGGAGGAGAAGGTTGAGAGCGAGGCTTCAATGCTCTGCTCGTCACCTATATCAACGAGCACGGAATCGAAAACACCTATTTCTGAACTTTCAAGTGCGGGTATCTGAAGCCCCGACTGCGCCATAACGGTAAGCAGCCCTACGGTTTTCAAGCTTACGGTTTTTCCGCCTGTGTTAGGTCCTGTAATAACCAGGGTATCAACCCCACCGCCTATCGCTATATCAATAGGCACGACGGTTGCCTTATCAAGAAGCGGATGCCTTGCGCGCTTCAGGTTAACCGCTCTTTTTTTCGTTATCAGGGGCATATTTGCATTCATTGATATTGCAAGGGATGCGCAGGCGAATATAAACGCAATTTCGGTTATATTATGATAATTCAGCGTTATAACCGAGGATGCCTCCGCAACGAGGACGGAAAGCTCAGAAAGAATTCTTTCTATTTCGTATTTCTCCTCCGCAGCAAGGCTTTTCAGCTCGTTGTTCGCATCTACCACAGCCATAGGCTCAACGAAGAGGGTGGCTCCCGTTGAGGACGTATCGTGCACGAGACCCTTCAACTCGTTACGGTATTCCGCCTTTACGGGAACGACATATCTGCCGTTTCGCATTGTAACTATATTTTCCTGCAAATATTTAAGTCGGTTTCCGCCGATATAGCTTTGAAGGGTTTCCTTGATTTTATTGTTGGTAATTCTTGCTCTGCGCCTTATATCAGAAAGCTTGGGACTTGCCTCGTCCGCAATAAGCTCCTCGGAAATTATCGCTTTTCTGATTCTGTCTTCAAGACCTCTTGAGGTCATAAGCCTGTCAAAAAGCTCATCAATAGTTGTGTCGAAAAGCCTGTCGCACTTGATATAATCTATCAATTGCCTTGCAGAGAATAAAAGAGATGCCACGTCAAGCAGCTCCTTCGGTGAAAGGACTGCGCCCTTATAGGCTCTCTCAGCCGCTCCAACAACCGAATCGGGAGCGCTGAATGATGGATAGCCTTTAGAGCTGATAAGTCTTTTTGCATCGTCTGTTCTGCGCTGACGGGCAACAACGGTATCGTAGTCGTCGGTAGGCATAACCGTAAGCGCAAGCGCTGCTGCCCCTTCTGTGGGAGCAACCTCCGCAAGCGCCGCTCTTATTTTATCAAATTCAAGAGTCGTAAGAGTTTTGGTGGTAAAATGCATCAGCGAATAACCTCTTTGTAAAATTCCAGTGATTTAAAGGAGCGCTCAAGCTGGTTCACAAGATAATCCTCGGCAGCGGCGCAAAAGTTTTCCATATCTCCATCGGGAAGAGAAAAGGCGAAAAGCCTTTCCATAGGACAGTGAGCGCAATAGCCCATAGCTATCTTTGCTCCCTCGGTTATAATTCTTATTATTCTGCTCTCCGAGCTGTCATATATCTCGGGGGCGCCACTCCGCCCTTCCTTCTCATGACAGGAGAAGCACTGTATATTTCCGCTCATTATATCAAAGAAGAATTCCCCGCTCCGCTCACCGCAATCACGACAGGTGAGAACGTCAGGCATATAGCCGATAATAGCCATGCTCCTTATCTCAAACGCCGCTTTGACCTTATCGTGAGAGCTTTTACACTCGGCAAGGGCATAAAGAGAATTGAGGGCAAGACGCAAAAGCTCCTCCTCAGCAGCTGCCGTTCCGACCTCAGAGAGAACCTCAAGAATGTATCCACCGAGGCTAAGCGCCTCAATAGACGAACGTATTCCGAAGAAGCTTTCTATAAGCTCAGACTCTCTTACCCAGAATTTATCGTTTTTCTTGTATAAAACAAAGGAGCTGTAACAGAATAGCTGGGTCGCCGCCATATTTTTGTTTTTAAGCGACTTTGCCCCCTTTACAAGGGCGCTAATGACTCCCTCTTCCTTTGTGTAGACTGTTATAAGCCTGTCCGACTCGCCTATATCGGCGCTCTTAATTACAAGCCCCGTAACCTCTGTCAGCATATTATTCCTCTTTATAGCCTAAATTCGCTATGTTGAAGTCGCTCTCCCGCCAATTTTCCTTTACCCTTACGTAAAGGTCAAGGAACACCCTTGTGTCAAGTAGCTTTTCTATATCTTCTCTTGCGTAGGTTCCTATTTTCTTTATAGTAGC
>CAJGCM010000027.1 GCA_904501765.1 uncultured Clostridia bacterium
AGATTATTATATGGCGGATAACGCAAAGTATATTGATGCGAGCAACGCAGAGGTGTTCAGGCTTGTTGAGATAGCGAAGGGATACAGCGAGCAGCTTGGAACTCTTCAGGAGAGCTACAAGGAGCTTCTTGCACAGAATTCCAAGAAATTTGTAAATATCGTCAATTTGGCTGTAACACGCTTGAATTACGTGGATATTAAGGTCCTTGTGGACGAAGCGAGAGAGTACTACTACGCAATGGATATTCCCGACGAAGAAACTCAGGCGGCAGTCGCCACCTTTGAGGCAATGGAAGAGTATCTCGCTCTTGTAGAGTCCGATTGCTTAATATTCAACGCAACGGCGCAGAAGCTTGCGGAAATCAAGGATGAGGATGAGCTTTACCTCGCTCTTGTAAAGTGCTATGCTTGCTACGATAATATTGACGAGAGCTATGATGGCGTTACCGCATCAAAGGCAATCTATGACGAGATAAGCTATGAATATAATAAGGAAGTTGAAGATATCAACGTGGACGTTCTTGCGACGGCGGAGGTCGTTTGCTCCGTTCGTACCTATTGCGGAATTGACGATATTATAAACTTCGTTATTAGTCTTTTCGGATAATTCAATAAAATCCCACTAAAAACTTTAAAAAACGAGGTAGAGATTGCAAAGCATTTTGCAGCCTTCTATCTCGTTTTTTTGTTTTTATCAATTAACTCTGATAATCTTTTTTCACTTTTTATCTTTTTTTGCTTGACTTTGCTTAGTATTAATGCTAAATTTTTTCATTCTTCGGAACGCCAAACGGGATTTATACGCACCTTATAAATTCGATTTTTTGTATAAGTTGAAAAAGGCTTTCGAAAAAAGGCGATTTTTGTTTATGTACGCATCCGTGTTAAGTTTTGTGAGGTTTTTAGCGCTTGATTTGGCAAGCATCACATCGTTTGCGACTGCCGGGGGACTCATCTTTGCGCAAAGCATAGCGTCGCTTTTGCACAAGCAAAAGTATCACCGACGAAAAATAGTGCGATTCAGGATTTTACGCAGCAGCGCTGCCCGACAAGAAAAATTCATACTTTTGCCTCACAAAACTCATATTTTTGTCAATATATACAAAAATCTTTGAAAAAAATCTACACTCTGCGACTTCTGTTCCCGATTGACGAGTGAGATATATTATGATATAATTAAAAGGCAAAAATAAAAATAAATTACATAGCTATATAAAAGTTAGGAGAAAAGATATGAAGAGCAAGTTAACAAAGCTGATTTCTATGCTGCTTGTCATAGCCTCCCTTTTATCCGTCTTTGCGGTATTTTCCTTTGCCGCAGAGGGAGCAGAGGGCGAAGAGGAGCAGAAGTCTTCGGTTGAGCTCTTACTCAACAGAACCTTTGATGAGGGTTGGCCGGTTTCCAATGGCGTCAGCAACCTCCAGAAGGTTCAGAGCATTGACGTTGATTACGAAGAGCTCGCAGATGCTACGTACAATTACTTCACAAGATTGAAAATAACGGACGGCACGTCTAATTCGTCGAAGGACGGACATATTGAGTTCAATTTCGGCTCGTCGCCTAAATCGGGAGGCGCTGTCGTTGAGTTCGATATTACCACTGATGCTTATTTCAGCATCGTAAACAATAAAGGCGCTTGTACACAGCTGGGATACGGTCTTACCACAAGCGATTCGAAAACGAGAACCTACGTTAGCATATACGGAATCAAGGACAACAAGCTCGTTATCTTCAACGGCAACTCTGTGTCGGTTGACGAGGAAACCGGAGAAACCACTCTTGGCGCAGGCTCTGTTGAGGTTGCAAGTCTTGCGGGGCAGTGGGTTCACGTAGCTATGGTATATCAGTTCGAGCAGAATATTGCAAAGTGCTCCGCTTGCAACCATATATACGAGTTTGAAAACCAGGGCGCTCCCTGTCCCAACGAGGTTCTGAAGAAGGCGGCTGACGAGGAGGCGGGAACCGAGGCTGAATACGGCCCCTGCGGTAATACCTCCAAGCAGATGATTATCCGTTGCAGAACATATTTCGGCAACACCGATATATTCGATGCGAAAAATGCCATCAATATAGATAACGTTGCAGGCTTTAATGCTGACGCTTCCGCGGAGGCAACCTATTACAGAGATTCCTACATAGTTTCTGAGAAAACCGGAACAGCGGCTACCTTCTACAATATGCGTTTCGGCTTTGTAAGCGTTGCTGCTGAGCACGTAGGTATGTCTTACAATATAGATAACCTTCTCATTTACCGTGACCTCTCTCCCGAGGATGCGGAGGGTAACCGTGTGGATATGGACGTTGTTGAGGGTATTGATGACGTTGCTACCTACGGCTATGGCTCAAAGGTAAACGAAACGGCAACGAAGACGATTACTATCCTTGGCGGCGGTGAAGGAAAGAACTATATAGGCGAGGGCATAATCATGAAGATTGGCTCCGACTATATGCTTAACAGGAATAACCGTGAGCCTATTTTCGTTAACAAGGATACGGGAAAACCCTACGGCGCTCCCGTTAAGCGCGACGGCATAGTATACGTGCCCTTCGAGCCCTTCCTTTCTGCGACGGGTTATCCCGTTTATCCCCATGAGGACGGAATTTCCTACGATATATCCACAGCTGCCGGTTCTTCCACGCTTACTCTTAACCGCGACGTTGCGATTATAAACGGTAAGAGGGTAGAGCTGACTGCGGCTCCTATGCTCGTTAAGGACCCCGACGATGAGACGAATACCTATCCCGTTATCGCAATGAACGACGTTGAGAAGTTCTTCCAGGGATATTATATCACCTACGACGATATGGGTATGATAATCTTCTCTGAGGGCAAGAACGTTATCAGCAGAAAAACCGACCTTAAGCAGATGCTTTCCTTAATGAAGAGCTTCATTTACGATTACTCCGGCGCAGGTGATCTTACCGACGAGGAGCTTGGAGAGCTTTACGATAAGATTGAAACCAATACGAAAGGCTTTGACCATCCTTATCTCCTTGCAGACCAGGAACAGTTCGACACTATGAACAAAATCTACGAGGGAGAGATAACGGGTCAGGATATGTATCGCGAGTGGCTCAAAAATTTCGTTGAGAAGTGTGATGCTAACTTCAATAAGTTCGCTCAGCTTCCTGCCGAAAGAGAGGACGCCAAGAAGATAAGAGAAACAGACGAATACGGATTTATAGGCAATCTTATGGCAAGACCTGCCAACGAATCCTATACTAAGTACGCATATGAAACCAACCCCGGAAAATACAAGCTTCTTGCTTATGAAATAACCAACCCCTTCTCGGGAATCAAGGAAGGTATGTTCTTCTCCGATATCTGGAGAACCGCTTCCAAGAAGGATGCTGTGAACCTCAGCGACGAGGAGAAGGCTTACCAGAATATCTGGAAGGTAGCCAATAACGGCAACGTAACCTATCCCTTCTATAAATATGCGGCTGCTCCCGATGAGAACGGCTATTACTATCCTTCGGTTCTTCATCAGAACGATACCAACGGTAAGCACTACAACGACGGATACGACTATGCAGGTGGCCGTAACTCCTATGCGGTAGAATACGCTGACCATATAAGGAACTTTGCTCTTGCATATCAGATTACGAGAGACGATAAGTATGCTATAATGGCGTACGATATAATGGTTTCTCTTTGTGATAACAATAACTGGCACAACTGGTCGCATAAGCACCACCTCTCCGTCGGAGAGTTGCTCTCCAGCCTTGCTCCCGCTTACGACTGGATGTACGACAAGTGGGACGAGTTAGAGCATGACAGAGATGCGCAGTACAGCCTGGACTACTTAACACAGCAGATGTACAGAAAATCTCTGTATTACAGCTATGATATTTCAAGATACGCCCGCACCTCCGACGTATGGACCAGAGATGCGTCAGGATACGTTAACGGTATTGGTAAGGGTATATGGAACTGGTCTGAATGTGACATCAACTGGAACTGCGTTTGTAACTGCGGTATAGTTCTCGGCGCTATGGCTTTGGTTGGCGAGGACACCAAGGAGGGACGCAACAGCACAGGAATTATAGACTACACCGAAAATGAGGAGCATGACGACGGGGCTAACAGAGTTCTTTGGTGTATGGGTAACAACCTTTGGAACATAGCTCAGTACGGTCTTGTTCAGTACGCTCCCGACGGCTCTTACATAGAGGCTGTTGGCTATTGGGGCTTTGCTACCAACTATTTCGCTCAGATGCTTTACGCTCTTGAGCCATGCTTCGGCGACGATATGGGCTTCTATGAGTCCCCCGGCGTTGAAAAAACCTTCTACTTTGCGGCTCAGGGTGAATGCACCACTGTAAAGAACAATAAACTCGACGTTTCTTACCAGGCTTGGGGCTATCACGACGGTAGTAGCGGAGCTGTAAATACAGACTCCTTCTTCTATGCAGCAGATGTGTTCGACGACCCTGCTCTTGCGGCGATACGTCTTCAGCAGATTAAGTCAAAGGGTGTTTCGTGGAGAGATATTGTTGCATACAAGCCCGAGTACGCAGACCTTACCATAGAAGATGCGCCTCTTCCTCTTGACTGGGAATTCCAGGCGTGTGACGGTATAGTCGCAAGAAGCTCTTGGGAGGACTTCTCCCTCTTCGCCGGTCTTATGGGCGGTAAGAACCACTGGGGTCAGCACGGTCATATGGACTCCGGCGCATTCACTTATGCAAACGAGGGCTATTATTGGATTCCCGATATAGGCTCCGACGAATACAACATTTATGAATATTTCGGCTGGAACGGTATCAGAGAGCGTTATTACAGAATGTCCACAGAGGGACATAACCTCGTTACCATAACCTCCCTTTACGAAAACCTTCCCTACGGTCAGACCTCCGACGGAGATACCTGGATTGAAAAATGGGAGTCCTTCGGCTCTGACGGTATGTATGCAATCCTTGACAACGCAGGCGCATACGGCAGCGCAGTATACTGGGCGAACAGAGGTATGATGCTCACCAACTCCAGAAAGACTATGGTAATTCAGGACGAAATATCCTTTAACGGTATGACCGAGTGCGCTTGGATTGCTCATACTCAGGCGCAAAGCGTATACCTTTCCGACGATAAGAAGACCGCATTCTTCTATCAGCAGGTAGGCGGAGAGAACAAGTACTTAAGACTTTCCCTTATTTCTCCCGAAAACCAGAACCTTAAGTTTGAGATTATGACCTGCGGTATCAAGCCGGACGGAAGCGACTTCCTCCTTAAGGATATGAAGGTTGCCGGTTGGTCAGAATCTATGGGTCAGCTTCCCGAGAGAAGCAGAGAAGGACTCAGAAGAGTAGTTATCAAATCAGGTTCCACTATGAAGTTCAACGTAGCGGTTGTATTTGAGATGGTTGAAGGTCTTGATTCAGGTGAGCCTGTTGAGTATGATTACACTCTTCTCAACAAGTGGAAGCCTCAGGCTGAATTCACAGGCGGAAGCGGTTCTTCCTCCGAGTCTGATAAAGAAACCGCTGTTACCGCAAAGATGACCGACATCAGAACCTACGGTAACCAGGCTACTCAGTTCATAGAGAACAACTTCGCTTTCGATAAGCGTATAGTTGACTTCTTCAAGCTCTTGGCAAGAGTTAATGCGGCTGTAAACACTTACAGACCCGAAACCTTTGCAAACATTCCCGCAATCCAGGAGGCATACCTTGCTTACCTCAAGAATATTCAGCTATTCAATGCGTTCAGAGATGACGTAAACAAGTATGCAGCTTCAAGCTCCGCCCTCGGTGCAAGAATTGTAAAATAATTTTCCCCATTTAGGGCAGAGTTGGGAAAAAATTAATTGAAGGGATATACCCTGAAATGTGGCGAGCCGCAGTAAAATGCGGCTCGCTTTTATGTATTAGGTTAAAATATTTAAAATTAATAAAATATTATTGACACATAGCTTATGGTTTGGTAAAATATATTTGTAGAAATATATATACTTATATTTTAGATAAACGAGCTGACGGAAGTGTACGGTAATTTCTACGTGCACAAATAAATTTACCGCAGTGCGGTAATAAATATGTTATGGTGTAAAAGAAACGGAGAGGGCTTTATGAAAAAAAGAATTTCGGCGTTTGTATGCCTATGCCTGATTTTTTCCTTTGCGGTGGCATTGTTTTACCATTATCCACCGGTGGTGGCGGAGGAGCAGGACGCATCAGAGCTGCTTTCGGATATCGTTAATTCGGGAGAGGTCGTGATTGAGGAATCCGCCCTTACCTCCTCGGTGAATTCGGGGCTGATTATGAAGGTCGGCTCGAATTATATGTTAAATAAAAATTCTAAGGCTGCAATATACAATCAGGACGGATTTATATATGGCTCGCCCGTAAAGCACGAGGGCGTAGTATACGTTGCGATTAAGCCTATTGCCACGGTCTTTCTTGGCGGAAACTACGGGTTTGCCTCGGCAAATTATCCCAGCGGTTCCTACTCCGTATCTGCTGCGGGTGTTACCTCCGTTATAACCCTCGGCAGCACTGACGCTATTGTTGGCGGCTCACGGGTGACACTTTCAAACGAGCCTTTTCTTGCCAAGGGCGAGGATTGTGACAAGGAGTATACGGTAATATCCATAGACGACGTGCATAAGATTTTCCCCTCTCTTTACGTAACCTATGACGATATGGGGCTTATCGGTATTTCCACGGCTGAAAATATATTCAACAGGGAAACCGACCTTGCCGATATGGTAAGCCTTATGAAAAGGTTTATCTACTCTATCCCTGCGGAGGACGATTTTTATAATCAGCTTAAGGAAAACACCGATAACTTTGATCACCCTTACCTTATTGCGGATGAGGAAAAGTTTACATATTTAAACAATGTGTATAAAGAAGCAAAAGCGTTGGAGGAGAAGGATCCCGGAAAGCTGGGAGAAACTATTGAAAAATGGCTTCTTTATTGGGCGGATTATTCGGAGCGCCTTTTTGAGAGGTTCACAACCCTTCCCGACGAGCCCGCAAACCCCACCTATGAAACGAAGGTAAACGAGCTTCTGCCCACCAAATATGAGCATTTAGTCGTTGAAATAACGAACCCCTTCTCGGGAATCAAGGAGGGCGAGCTATACACGGATAAGTGGAAAAACGACGAGAACGGAAATAAGGTGCCCGCTTTTGAGTACGCTTATCAGGATTCCGACGGGTATTATTGGCCCTCTAAGCTTCACGGAGATAAAAACGGTCAGCACTACAACGACGGCTACGACTGGGCGGGAAGCCGTAACAGCAACGGCGTTAGCTACGCGCAGTACATTCTCGATTTGGCGTTAGGCTTCAGAATTACAGGCGAGAGGAAATACGCAGAGCTTGCATACGATATTATGCTTTCCCTTTGTGACGATACCAATTGGCACAACTGGTCCCATAAGCATTTCCTTTCCACCGGCGAGATGCTTTACCGTCTTGGCTTGGCTTACGACTGGCTTTACGACGTATGGAGCGAGATTCAGAACGAGCGCTCATCCGAATTCAACCTTAACTATATAACCCAGAAGATTTACAGAAAGGGTATATACTACGCATACGATATAAGCCGTTACCGTATCACAACCGACGTATGGACCAGAGATGCTACAAGCTATGTGAACGGTAAGGGAACTAATATCTGGAACTGGTCTAAATGTACTATAAACTGGAACTGCGTTTGTAACTCCGGTATAGTTATCGGCTCTATGGCAATAGTTGGCGAGAGCGGCGAGGGAATTGACTATACTGCAGGCAGAGATCCTTCGGATAAAACCAACCGTGTTAAATGGATTATGAGAGAGAACCTTTCAAGCGTCGCAAACTACGGACTTAACCAGTACGCCCCCGACGGCTCCTATATAGAATCCCCCTCCTATTGGTCTTACGCAACCAATTATTTCTCGGGGCTTATGTGGGCAGTTGACACGGCTGTCGGCGACGATTTAGGCTTCTTTGAAACGGGTGGTATTGACGGAACCTATTATTTCGCTATGCATTCCGAATATCAGTCCACCGAGAGCGGCTCGAGCAAGGGATATATTTATTGGAGATATCACGACTGCGGCTCAGGCTCTCAGGATACCTCGATGTTCCTCTTCGCTGCGGATATGCTGAACGACCCTGCCCTGGCAGGAACCAGGCTTAAGCATCTGAAGGACGGGCGAGGAGTTACCTGGAGCGATATTCTCGGCTATAAGCCCGAGTATGACGAGCTTGACTTAGAGAATTTAGACCTTGAAACAGACAGAATTTTCGAATCCTGCGAGGGCGTTGCCGCAAGGAGCGACTGGGAATCGGGAGCCTTGTTCGTGGGACTTATGGGTAACAAAAACAATGCTACCGATCACGGTCATGTGGATTCGGGAAGTTTTATTTACGCCAATAAAAATTACAGCTGGTTCTTCGATTTAGGCTCTGATCAGTATAACGCAAAGGATTATTTAGGTCATTCCTACGGCGCTCCGAGATACAATTATTACAGGAATAATGCGGAGGGGCATAACGTGGTTTGCCTTACCTCTCAGCAGGACACGCCTGGGTACATAAACGGTCAGCATTATTGTTTTAGTAAAGATATTGAAATAGATGGTGTAAAGTATTATAAGTGTAATTGTTATTGTGGCGGAAAGCTTGAAAAGGTTGTCAGCGAGGAGGACGGAATGTATGCAATCCTCGATAATGCGGGAGCATACGGTGAGTTCGTCAATTACGCAAGGCGAGGCGTGCTTCTCACTAACTCAAGGCAGACTACCGTAATACAGGACGAAATTTCCTTCAAGGGAGTTCAGTCGGCGGTTTGGATAGGTCACACCTCTGCGAGAATTTCCATTGAGGGTAGCGGCAGAGTTGCCTTCCTGTCAACCTATTTAAACGGCAGTAAGGTCACCCTCAGGGCGGCTATGATTTCGGATAACCCTAACTTAAGATTCCAGAAAATAAAGGCGGGCATTGATGAGGAAAGCTTCCTTCTTTCCCATACCAACAGACCTAATTACTCAACCGACAGGGGCGGCGAGCCCGAGAATTCCAGGGCAGGTTACGAGCGCCTTATTATAAGAGCGGAAAACGTAACGGAGTTTAACTGCGCCGTAGTCCTTGAGATTGTGGGAAGAAACCGTGAGGATTCCCCCTTGGATTACGAATATACCGAGATGGCGAACTGGACAGTTTCTTCTCGTGATTATAATTACGAGGACACTCTTGTTCTTCCTACGGATTACACGGAATATATCAATTTGCTTAAGACAAACGGCAATCTTTCCTTAAGATATTACGAGGAGGAGGGCGCTCTGTTTGGAAAGCGGCACTCAGAATTCTTCAAAACTCTGGTAAACTCAAGACGGGCAACACGTCAGCTCCCCACGGCGATGTATAAGGAAGCGGGAGAGCTTAATGAGCCTTACAACAAGTATTTGAGGTGTAGCGCTATTTACAGTGCGGTAATTGAGGATTTGAATCCTCGCATTAAAATGAACAGCAAGGTGCTTAACCTCAAAGAGCTTGATTAAGACGCCACCCTGGCTTCGGTATTCAGGCGTAACCGAATAAAAAACAGAGGTGTTGTATGAAAAATACTTCGCCTCTGTTTTTGTTACCCGTAGAAAAATAAGGTTGAAAACCTCTCGGTTTTCCGCCTTTAGGTTAAAGTTTTTTATTCTACCGCCGTTTCCTATTTAAAGCAAAAGCGTGATGCTCCGCGAGGAGCATCACGCTTATTTCATTATGGAGCATTCCCGCCAAAGAGAGTGCTTTTTTTGGGAAGGATTATCTCTGAATTCTTCCGGTGCCGTTTCCGCCAGCGAGAGCCTTAACCTCGTCTACGGTTACCATATTGAAGTCGCCTTCAATTGTGTGCTTAAGGCAGGAAGCTGCAACTGCGAATTCAACAGCGTCCTGAGTAGAGTAGCCGTTGAGGCAGGAATAGATAAGTCCGCCGCCGAAGCTGTCACCGCCTCCGACTCTGTCAACAATGTGCATGTGATAGGACTTGGAGAAGCAGTACTCACCGCTCTTAACGTCGTAAAGAAGAGCAGCCCAGTCGTTATCGTTTGCGCTGATGGAGGAGCGGAGTGTGATAGCAACCTTTTCAAAGCCGAACTTTTCTGCAAGCTGTCTTGCAACCGACTTATAGCCTTCGTGATTGAGCTTACCACCTGCGATATCTGTGTTTTCAGCATCTATTCCGAATACGTCGTGAGCATCCTCCTCGTTGGAGATGCAAACGTCAACGTACTTGCAAAGCTCGCTCATAGTCTTGTTAGCCTCTTCTCTGGACCAGAGCTTCTTTCTGAAGTTAAGGTCGCAGGAAATCTTAACGCCGGCTTCCTTTGCGGCAACACAAGCGTCAAGGCAGATTTCAGCAACAGTGGGATTGAGAGCGGGGGTGATTCCTGTGAAGTGGAACCAATCTGCGCCTTCAAAAATCTTCTTCCAGTCAAAGTCTGAGCGGCTCGCCATAGCTATTGCGGAATAAGCTCTGTCGTAGATAACCTTTGAGGGGCGCTGGGAAGCTCCCTTCTCGTTGTAGTAAATACCTACTCTCTCACCGCCTCTTACTATCATAGAGGTATCAACGCCGAATTTGCGAAGAGAGTTAACTGCGCACTGACCGATGTCGTGCTTGGGAAGCTTGGTAACGAATGCCGAATCAATGCCATAGTTAGCAAGAGATACGGATACGTTAGCTTCACCGCCACCGTAAACTGCGCCGAATTTCTCAGCCTGAGTAAATCTGAGATATCCTTCGGGAGCAAGTCTTAACATTATTTCTCCAAAAGTTACAACCTTCATATTAAAAAATCCTTTCAAAATTATAATTTTTCAAACCTGAGCGGCATATCTTTAAATATAGCCGATAGGGGATATGCTTTCCCAAAAAACAATTTATCATGGGCGCCGACTAAAAAATCAAGCCTCTTCGCTTTTGATTTTTTCGATACAAGCCCTGCAAATACATCTTCCGCTGAATTCGCTTAAATTCTCCGTTCCGTCACAAAAGATGCATGCGGATGAAAATTTGGTAAGGATAACCTGATCGCCTTCTACGAAGAACTCAACGGCAGAGCCGTTACTAAGCCCTAATTTCGTACGAATAGACTTGGGGACTACGAGTCTACCCATTTCATCAACGTGGCGCACGATACCGGTAGCTTTCATAAATCTATCCTTTCTTGCAAGATTTCGGTGAGGGAATATATCGCCTCTTTCCACGAATTATTTTACCACAAGGAGCTTTGTTATGTCAATAGATTTTTCAGAAAAAGGAAAAAATAGGCAAATTTTTAACGAGGATTCGGCGGCATGCGATTGTTATGGAAAAAAGCCGTTGCGCTTACTTTGTGGTGAGGGGGATAAAGGTTGTCCAGAAGCAATCAATAGCGCACTTTCCTTTTTGCCTAAGAGGATTAAGGAGAAAATTTTGCATCAGGGCAGTCTTCGACGGGGATTCTTCCGGGGGTTGTCGGAAATAAGGCTCAGCGCTTCGGGAGGCTGCTTTATTACAGTTTGTGGAGAGAATATCCCTTTATATTCCACCCTCACTGAAGAGGAGGCAGCGGAGCTTTTTGCCCGTATTTCGGGCGGCTCTCTTTACTCTCACAGAGATGCGGTGAGAGCAGGGTACATACCCCTTGAGGGTGGGGTACGTGTCGGAATTTGTGGAGAGGTAAGGTACGATAACGGCAATTTTTCCGGTCTTGTGCGCCCCGATGGCTTCGTGTTCAGAATCCCCGGGGGGAAATCCACCTTTGGCGAGGAGGTTTTTTCTCGTTGGATTAACTCAGGAATGCCGAATATGCTTATATTTTCTCCCCCGGGCGGAGGAAAGACCTCGCTTATAAGAGAGCTTGCGAGGCTTGCTGGAGGCGGTGGGCGTCCACATAGATGCGTAGTAGTTGACGAGAGGCGTGAATTTATATCAGAGGATTACCGAGGACTTTCGGTTGATATACTTAAGGGATATAAGAAGGTGTCGGGTATAGAGATAGCGAAGCGCTCACTTTCGGCAGACGTTATAATTATAGACGAGCTTTCGGCTCGTGAGGCTGAGGCTCTTTCCTCAGCGCTTACGCTGGGCATTCGGGTGATAGCAACTATTCACGCAGAGGATATAGACGAGCTTCGCTTAAGTCGTGACGGAGAGGAGCTTATACGGACGGTCAATTTCCGAATGCTGGTGGGACTTAAGAGGAGCGGCGCAAATTTTGAATGTGATATAAAAGAACTTGCTGCGGATGGAAAAACATATGCGCAAGACCCTGACGGCTATATAGACAATCCGCATCACACTTACGGGACTGCGGTGGAGAAACAGGAAGAAAGTCCCGAAAGGCGGGATGACGTGTATGTTTTTTAGGTACTGCGCAATCTTAATTTTTATATTTATCGGAGCTGTCGTTACAAAAGCGTCGGTGGCAGATAGGGAGCGGCAACTTGCCCATTACAGGGGGATATGCTCGCTTCTTGTCGCCTTGTCCGAGGGGATTGAGCGTTATCTTGCGCCGATAGACAGTATTCTTTCGGATTTTAAGTGCGATACCCTCTCCGAATGCGGATTTCTTGACAGCCTGAAGAAAAGACGGGGAGGGGCGGATTTTTCCTGTCTACATATAGACGTGGAGTCACAGGATAAGCTCCGCAGCTTCTTTAACTGCTTCGGCAGAGGGTATGCCGAGGAGGAACTACGGGCTATCTCGGAACTTCTTTCATTTTTTAAGGAAAGGTGTCGCATCGCCGAGGAGAGCTGTCCTAAGGATAAGAAAATAGCCTTGACTCTTTTTGCGGGGTTTGCAGGCGGTGTCTTTTTGTTGCTTATTTAGTCGCCTCTTTAGAAAATGCGGCTTTGGGGAGTAGTAAATAAATGGATTTAGTATTTATAATGCAGGCGGCGGGGGTCGGTTTTATCGTAACGGTTCTTTGCCAGGTGCTCGGAAAGTCGGGCAGGGACGACCAGGCGGCTTTGGTTTCGGTTTGCGGAATAATAGTCGTTCTTATTATGCTCTTTGCGAAGCTCGGTGAGCTGTTAGATACGATAAGAGGAATATTCGGTATATGAGTGACCGATTTGTCAGCTGTATTGGAATGGCGCTTTTGTGCATTACTATGGCTCTGATTTTAAAAAATTTAGGCGCAAAGTCTGTACCCGTGTTAATATCTGTGGCGTCAGTAGGTATGATAAGTCTGTTTTCAGAGGGAATATCGGACCTTTTTTCTACCATCACCGGACTTGCGGAGTATTCGGATATTTCGGACTACCTCAAGGGAGCGCTTAAAATCATAGGCGTGGGGTACGTGGGTGGTATTTGCTCGGATATATGCTTGGAGCTTGGCGAGGCGGGGCTTTCACGGGCGGTGAGTCTTGCGGGAAGACTTGAGATATTCGCAATAACCGCCCCATTTATTGTCAGCATAATCGAATATGCTATTCAGTGCGCCGAGGGATAGGAGTGGCAAATGAAGGTTAGGGGTAGATTTTTGTTAGGATTTGCCGCCATTGCGGCGCTCGTGTGCCTTTTTGCGCTTTTTGCATTCCCACCGTGGGATATGTCCCCCCGTGTCGGGAAAATCACGGCAACTCTCACCGCCCTCGATGTGGGGGCAGAGGAGGCATCGTATGGCTTGTCCGAAGAGCTTGAGGGAATACTCGAGGAGTTTCGTGGGATTTTACCCGAGGGGGTTTCCACCGAGGAGGACGCCCTCACCTATTCGGTAGGAATTGAAGGGCTGCTTTCTCTTTTGGCTGATGGTCTTATGGGACGCACCTCAAGCCTTTGGCGGTTTTTTCTTATGCTTTTTGGCATAACACTGCTGTTTTGCGCCGCAGATATTTTGACACGGGATAGGGGAGATTTATCTTTGAGCGCATCCTCTGGGGTGAATATTGTGTTGTCGCTGCCCATTTTTGCCGCTCTTTACGGCTTCATTGATACGGTGAGGGAGGGGTTAAGCTCCGCCACCGCCTTTTTCGGAGAGCTGATACCTTTGGCAAACGCAGTTATGTCCTTTGGTGGCAAGGTGGGTACTGCCGCCGCCCAGGGAACGGCTATGGGAATAAGCCTTGGCTTTGTGGGAGGCTTTCTTTCGGGGGCGCTTATGCCGATTTGCGGTCTGATGTTTGCCCTTTCCTTGCTTTCTTCGGTTGACGAAGACACACTTGCCCCTGCTGTGGGCGGCACTAAAAAGGTGTTTTCTTATTCTCTCGGAATCGCCACCACGGTAATTCTTGCTTCCGTCGCCCTTCAGACAGCTATAAGCTCGGCGCAGGATTCAATGACTATGCGGGGAATGAAATACGCTCTTTCCAATATGATACCCGTGGTAGGCTCGGTGGTTTCGGGGACGGTTGCGACCCTTGGGGGCGGTGTGGGCTATGTGGCGAGCATTATCGGAGGAGCGTCGGTGGCGGCGCTCTGCTCGATTTTTGCCATGCCGCTAATAGAGCTTCTTCTATACCGTCTTTCAATAAGCTTAAATCTATGGATTATGGATTTTGCGGCGGCATCATCGGGCAAAAGAACTCTTTCCGCCTTTTCTTCTGCCCTTGACTCCTTGATAGCGATATTCGCTTCCTCGGGAATTATATATATAGTTGAGGTGATAATTTTTATGATGTGCGGTGCGGCGGCGTTATGAGTGATGCGTTGGTTTTTATTGTTTGTATGTGCATTACTACGGCTCTTTGCGCTTTTGCTTCCTATAAGCCGGGGGATAAGACTGTAAGATTTGGATTGGGGATTATCCTTTTTGCCTCCCTCGCTTCGGCAATTCCCGGCGCTCTCGGAGCCTTTTCCTTTGATTTCCCCGAAGAGAATACGGGGGGCGAGGTGTACGAGGAAAGGATAGAGGAGTCCTTTCTCGTTGGTGTGGGCCTTGGAATCGCCGAGGAATTTTCCCTTGACCCCTCTGAAATTAAGGTCTATGCTAAGGGATTTGATTACGGCAGGGTGAAGGCGGAGGCCATTTACGTTACTCTCACGGGCAGGGCGGCGCTTGCGGATATTCCCGCCATACGGAAATATATTATTGAAAACAATTTTTGCGAAGGTGAGGTAAGGGTAGATTTTGGGTGAGTTAAAAAGATTTTTAGAGGAGCTTATCAAAACGAAGCGGGGTAAGCTGCTGATAGCTCTTTTGATTGGCGGCGTTTTACTGTTGATTATTTCCTTCGCTTTGACCGAGGATGGAAAAGAGGAGGTGCGGGACGGAGGACTTGAAGAATATAAGGCGACTCTTGAAGAGTCCTTGGCGGATTTCTGTTCCTCGGTTGATGGGGTTGGCAGATGCAGGGTTATGGTTTCCTTTGCCGAGGGGGAGAGCTTTGAATATAAAGGCAGCGCTCTTCTCTCCTCCTCGCCGCCGAGGGTGCTTGGCGTTACGGTGCTTTGCCAAGGAGGCGACAGCATTTCGGTAAAGGGCAGAATATCCGATATGATATCGGCACTTTTCGATGTTGGTAAAAACCGAATATGCGTCCTTAAGCTATCCTGACGGTATAACGTAAAGGAGTCGAGCACAAAGGCTTGGAAAGATAGATTTTTCCTATACTTCACCGAATTCTTCTTAAATATGCCTATATTTCCCTAAGAATTTGGCTCGTTTGTGAAAAAATCTATTCTTTCTAAACTGCTTCACATCTTACGGTTAGTCCGCCCACGGAAGGAATATGGGATTTTGTGGATAAAAAATCCTTTTGCAAAATGGAATATAGCCGCAGTATGCGGCATAAGGTTTATCAGTAACAAAAAAGGAGAAAATACATACTATGAAAAACGAAAATTCAAAAGGCTTTTTCGCAAGTAAAGCATTCCGCAGCATCGTAGTTATAGGAGCAGTGCTTCTCATAGGTCTTGCGGTTTATCTCAATTACCGCTGGTTCTACGACCCTATGGACTCTCTGGGATACGGAGATAACAACATGGAGGATAATTTCGACGACTCGGAAGCTACCGACGCCCCCGGTGAGGACGCCGAGAGCAACTACTTCACCGCAACCGCACTTACCCGTCAGCAGTCCAGAGATGAGGCAATAGACGTTCTTACCTTGGTTTGCGAGAGCGCAGAGGCTTCAAGCGAGGCAAAGGCAGAGGCTCAGGCTAAAATTTCCAAAATAGCAGTTGACATTCAGAATGAGGCAAATATTGAATCCCTTGTAAAAGCAAAGGGCTTTGAGGAATGTGTTGCGGTTATAGGCGACGATTCCGTAAGCGTAGTCGTAAAGGCTGAAGCTCTTCAGGCGAAGGACACAGCCCAGATTCTTGCAATAGTTTACGAAACTACAGGTATCAGCCCCGAGAAGGTAAGCATTATCAATAAGTGATTTTTAAAGAATTTAACGGGTACCCCTTTTATAAAAGTGAAAAGAATTAAAGAGGCAAGGAAAAGCGGCTGCCGTATTTCGGCATAATCGAACAAATAAGAGCGGAGATACTTTAAAAGCAGGTATCTTCGCTCTAAATTTATTGTTATTTAAGTTTTTAAGATTGAAATTATGCTAATTTCCATATTTTTGTTTGCTTCGTTCTATTGTCGTTTCCGGATTTAAAGTTTTTGTGGCATACACCGCATTTTCAGTTTGCTTCAGACAAAAAAGAAGAAGTTTATTGTTTTTTAATCGTTTTTTTACCTGATATTTGTTGACAGAAGGTGTGCTGTGTGTTAAAATATTATCCACACCGAATAATTCTTTATTATGAATATAAATAAACATTTTTGGAGGCAATTATGGAAAAGCTTAAGGTTGGTATTATAGGAGCAACGGGTATGGTTGGTCAGAGATTCATTCTTTTACTTGCCGATCACCCATATTTTGAAATATCCGCAGTGATTGCGGGCCCCAGGTCTGCGGGAAAATCCTATGTGGATGCGGTTTCCGGAAGATGGAAAATGAAGGCGGAAATCCCCGAATGCGTCAAGAATATGCAGATAATCTCGTCGGAAAACGTAGAAGAGGTTAAAGGGCTTGTTGATTTCGTATTCTGCGCTGTAAATATGAGCAAGGATGATACCAAGGCTCTTGAGCTTACCTATGCGAAGGCGGAGATTCCCGTGGTTTCAAACAACTCGGCAAACAGATGGACTCCCGACGTGCCTATGGTTATTCCCGAGGTTAACGACGCTCACCTTGAGGTTATCGAGGCGCAGAGAAAGAGAATCGGAACGAAGCACGGGTTTATAGCAGTTAAGCCTAACTGCTCTATTCAGTCCTACGTAGGAGCCTTGACCCCCCTTATGAAATACGGAATCAAGGAGGTTGTGGCTACAACCTACCAGGCAATAAGCGGCGCAGGTAAGACCTTCGCAGAGTGGCCCGAGATGGTGGATAACCTTATTCCGTTCATCGGCGGAGAAGAGGAAAAAAGTGAAAAGGAGCCGCTCCGTGTATGGGGAAAGGTTGAAAATGGCGAGATAATACCCGCAAAATCACCTGTTATTACAACTCAGTGCCTGAGAGTCCCGGTAACCGACGGTCATATGGCTGCCGTTTTCGTAAAATTCGAGAATAAGCCTACGAAGGAGCAAATCCTCGAGGATTGGCGCACCTTCTCAGGAAAGCCTCAGACCCTCGGCCTTCCTTCTGCTCCCGAGCAGTTTATCACCTACTTTGAAGAGGATAACAGACCTCAGACAGGTCTTGACCGTGATCTTTACGGAGGTATGGGAGTTTCCGTCGGCAGACTGCGTGAGGACGTAATTTACGACTATAAGTTCGTAGGACTTTCGCACAACACCTTAAGAGGAGCTGCCGGAGGAGCAGTGCTTATCGCAGAGCTTCTTTACAGAGAGGGTTATCTCAAAAAGCTTATATAAGGCTGACTTGTAGGCCTTGAAATAAAGTGAGGAACATAGGTAAAAACAAAGCCTTTGTTTCTCACTTTTATTATTTTGCATTAAAGGAAGGGATAGCTTTGGTTAATTTGAATAAATTTTACAAAATATTTTCGGCACTGTTGCGCCCTTCAAAGAGCAACTCAGCTGTTGACTTTTAATAAATAAAAATGTATAATTAAAATAGTCTATTAAATTCATACGAATTATACAAGCAACGAAAGGTTAATATGGTATCCAAATGAAAAAAATCATATGCTTGCTTCTTGCCTTAACTTGTGTGTTTGCATTGTTCTCCTGCGCTTCGGGCGGCGATGTGGATATAAAATCAATAGTTGAGAATTCCAAGCCTGTAAAGGTTACGACTATGGTTTATTTCACAGGCGCAACACCTCTTGAGGGCAAATTTATAAACACGGTTGACGGAAACAAATCCGTGTTTGACTTTGAGTTCCAAAGAATGGCGAATATATCCGAGATGGAAGACGGACGAGTTAAAACCATAAAGGGAAAAATCTATTCGAAGGACGGCAAGGTTTCCTTCAACGAGGGTGCGGATTGGGAAAGCTCGGCGGTTTCCTCCGTAGCTAAATACGACCTTCAGCTTGACGAGAGAAACTTTGATACTTACGAGATTTCCGAGGACGGAAACAGCCTTAAGGCAACGGTTGGCGCAGAAGGCGCCAAGGCGGTTCTGGGCGTTGATATTTATGCGACGGGCACTGTAACCGTAGAGGTTGTAACAAACGGCGCATTCCTTAACAGAATTATCATAAGCTACAAGACGGCATCTGCAGACGTAGTAGTGGATACGTCATATACCTACCAGCCCGTAACTCTTGATTTTTGATTCGGGCAGATTCAAAATGTGAAAGGAATCGGATATGAAGAAAATAATTGCATTGATGCTTATCCTTTGCTGTGTGTTTGCTCTCTTCTCTTGCGGAGCAAATTTGGATGCCGCATCCTCGGCGCAGCTTGAAAAGATTAACGAAATGCTTGCGACCAGCATTCCCACAAAATCAGAAACCGTGACCACCCATACTATCGGTAACGTAGTTCTTGAAAGCACGGCAACCCTCGTTACAGGCCGTATCGGCGGTAAGGCTGTCAGTGTTTACGAAAGCGTTATTCAGGAGCTTGCTCCGGTGGAAAACGACCTTGATCATATAGAGGAAACCGAAGAGGTTATCTGGTATATGGAGGGTAAGGGCGTCAGCGACGATAACGGAGGCTCTTGGGACGAAGAGGGCGAGAATTTCGCTCCTAAGGCAGGCTCTATGCTTCTGAATCTCAAGGGAGGCTCTATCAAGGAAGGCTCTTATGACGAGGCGACCGAAACTCTCGTTCTCGTTTATGACGCAGGTGGCGCAAACGGTGTTGTAGGCGCATACCTCGAAGGCGGCGAGAAAATTGAAAGCGACCTTAAGGTAACGATTGTTACCAACGG
>CAJGCM010000028.1 GCA_904501765.1 uncultured Clostridia bacterium
ATATTTCGTTGGAAAGACCCCAAACAACGATACAAGGATGGTTGTAGTTCTGGGTGATAAGCTCCTTCATTTGCGAAATAGTGTTTTCTCTTCCGCCGGGCATATGCTTTGAGATATAGGGAATTTCAGCCCAGATAACAAGACCCTTTTCATCGCAAAGGTCATAGAAATACTGATCGTGCTGATAGTGAGCAAGACGAATGGTAGTTGCGCCTACCTCCATAATGAGGTCGATGTCTTCCTCGTGATGCTCGGGAAGAAGAGCGTTTCCAACGCCGAGTCTGTCCTGGTGGCGGGATACGCCGCGAAGAGGATAATCCTCGCCATTCAGTATAAAGCCTTCGTTTGGGTCGATTTTGAAGCTGCGGCAGCCGAAGCGGGAGGAAACGGAGTCAATAGCAGAGTCGCCTCGGAGAATTTCTACTTTCGCAGAGTAGAGATATGGGTCGCGTCTTCCGTGCCAGAGGTGAACGCCCTTAATATCAAATGAGCATTTTGTTTCCTCGGTAGTTGCTTCTCCTACGGTGTTGCCTTCTTTGTCGAAGAGTGTGTAGCGGATTTTGTCGCCATCGGAAAGGTTAGTTACGAATACCTCTACCTCTACCTTGGCGTCAGCGCCGTTTACTGCGGGAGTGATCTTAAGACCTGTGCCGCCGTAATAATCGAGGTCGAAGTGAGTGTTGTTTACCGCAATAAGATTAACGCTTCTGTAAAGACCGCCGTAGAAGGTGAAGTCTGCCATCTGGGGGTAAACGGTTTCGTTAGGCGAGTTATCAACGATAACCGAAATCTCCGTAACGTCAGTAACGCTGTCGGTGATGTTAACACGCCAGGTTGAATAACCGCCGTCGTGATGAGCAAGTTTGCTTCCGTTTACAAAGACGTCAGCGGAGGAGTTTGCGCCTCTGAATTCGAGGTAATAGCAGTCAGCTTCGGGAAGCTCCCCACGCTTTATGCTTTTTTTGTAAAGACATGCGCCTCTGAAATAATCGTTGCCGCCGTCCTGACCGTCCGTCGCATTCCAGGTGTGAGGCAGATTAACCTGGGTGCTTTCCTCCGGAGCTTCACCGTTTACGTTCTTTATGAACGCCCAGCCTTCATTTAAATTTATTATTTTTCTCATTTTTTTCTCCCGATAAGATAAAGATGTATAGATTATATCCAAAAAATATGAACTTAGTATAAACGAAAAGAAAAAACAAAGTGTCCGACCCCGAAAGGCCGGACACTGCAATAATTAAACAGCTACGTCACTGTCCGCTTCGGCGGATTTATTAAGCTCTGCGTTCATTTCTGCGAGCTTCTTCTTGTCCAGGTTATAAATAAGACCCAAGCCTACGAACTGAAGAACTGCGGAGAAGAGGAAGGTTCCTGCTACGAGGTAACGCATACGAACCGCAACCTCCCAGAGCTGATTGCCCTCGTTCTCACCGTCATATCCCAAAGCTACCATCACAACGAGAATAAGCGCAGGGCCGATTCCCTGTGCAAGCTTTCTGAAGAAGGAGTGGAGCGAATAAACCGTACCCTCCTCACGGTTGCCTGTCTTCCATTCATTGTAGTCTATAGCATCACCCATCATAGCCCAGGAAACGGTGGAATAAATACCAAGACCCAGGGAGAATACAAGCTGGCTTATTATGTAAAGCACAAGGTCGAGAACTGTATTGTCGGGTGTTATGATAAACAGTGCAAGACCTGCAACGATAGAGCAGATAGAGCCGAAGGTAGCAAGCTCCTTCTTACCGTATTTCGCAACCATCTTACGGGCAAGAGGGGTAAAGCATACGATAGGAATCATAGCGAAGAGCTGAACAATACCCGAAATCTGTACGTTCTTGAAATAAGACTGGAATATAACCGTAACAGCGGTAGTTGCGCCCTGCATACCGATGAACATACCCATAGCGGCTAAAGTAGCGCCGACTGCGGGACGATTCTTCATAAAGTTCAAAAACGCCTTGAAAATGTTAAACTTAGGCTTTTCTTCGTTAAGTATGATGTCCTGATCAATTCTTATCTCGGTGTTGCGAATCATAATCTGGAAGCATATGAATCCAAGCACGCCCATTATAAGAGCTGCGATAAATACGCGCTCACCGATAAGGTTGTTGTCACTATCATAAATAATAAAGGGGAGAAGCACCATAGGAAGCATATTTCCGAATATGGAGCCAATAGAGCGCCATGCGGAGAGGGAAGCTCTGTCCTTAACGTCGTCGGATATAAGTCCGAGAAGCGAGCCGTAAGGAACGTTTGCCACGGTATAGAAGGCATCCCATACTACGTAACCGGCTATGAAGATAATAGCCTTAGCCCATTCGGGAGCGTCAGGGAAGGGCAGGAAGCAGCAAGCACCTCCGACAATAAGTCCTAACGAACCTATCCATATGTAGGTCAAAAATTTGTTTCTCTTGTATTTGCGGTTGTCTGAGTCAATGATTGTTCCTATCAGGGGATCGTTAATAGCGTCCCACACCTGGACTACCATAAGCAGCAGTGCGTACCACAGATCCATTTTCATGAACTGGGTCCAGAAGATAGTCATTGTACCCTTGAGCGCAAAGCTCATGTTACAGCCAAGGTCGCCGGCAGCATAAGCAATACAATCTCTCATGCCAAAGGCGCGCTTGCCGTTTGCGTCAAGCTTCGGTTCTGTTTTCATACCTTAATCATCCTTTTTATTATTAAGTATTTAGTAGCTGACACCAAAATAAACGTTGTCTTTGGCATCAATTTCATACTCTATATACAGTATAGAATATTATCGGCAGGGAACGTGAGTATTTTTTTAATATAAATTTGTAATAATTTCATATTATCATTAAAAACTATGTTGTATTTACACAAAAAGTATGATATAATGAATTGTAAATATGAAAAAAATAACAATCATGTATAAAATATCATGATTTTGGAATAAAGGGAGAGCCCTATGTTTTATCAGAATGAGTTAAGCTTTTTGCGTGACGTTTTCGAAAAAAGTCATGTTGGCGTTGACCTTATAAACGCAGAGGATATTAAAAGGGCGAGAGCGGACAAGAAAAGACACGGTCTTTTTAATAACAGAGAATACCTGTCGAAGCTGTTTTTAAGCCTTGCCCATAATACCGTATATAAGATAACGGACTTTCTTGAATGTACCTACCGTTTTTTGCTTCTTCCGGACTTAAAGGAGCAAACTGTGCTTTGCATAGGACCGTATCTTTCGGAGGAGGTTTCCGAAAAGCGGCAAATGGAAATAGCCGAGGGAAACGGAATATCTCCCCATAAGCAGAAATATCTGTCGGAATATTATTCGGGACTTGCGGTATTAACCGAAGACTCCCCGCTTGTGGTGATGTTCAACAGCTTTTGCAATAGGATATGGCGTGGCCATCCCTTTGCTATTAAGGACATAATACAAGGTCCCAAGGAGGCGCCCTTTACAGAAACGATGGGAGCTGCCGAATTAACCGATACGCTTATAAATATGAAGGCTATCGAGCTTCGGTATTCCTTTGAAAACGAAATGATGCGAGCCGTGGAACTAGGTCAGATGCATATGGAGGAGCGGTTTAAAACTGCGTTTTCCAACAACGCTTTTGAAAAAAGGCTTCAGGACCCTTTAAGAAATGTGAAAAACTATTCTATAATTATGAATACTCTTTTGAGAAAAGCGGCAGAGCGAGGCGGTGTTCACCCTGTATATCTTGACAGAGTATCTTCGGAATTCGCTAAAAAGATAGAGGCGCTTCAGTTGGTGTCGGACGATTATTCTTTGATGCACGACATGTTCAGAACTTATTGCAGGTTAGTTCAGAGCCACAGTGTAAAGGGGTTTTCGGAACCGGTAAGAAAGGCTGTTCTGATAATAGATTCTGACCTTTCAGCCGACCTCTCCACAGCTACCGTGGCGGCGAGTCTTGGAATATCGCTCGGATACCTGTCGGCAATTTTCAGGAAAGAAACGGGAAATACCCTCTCTGAATACGTGCGTCACCGCAGAATGGAATATGCGGCATACCTCCTCGGGGCAACAAAGCTTCAGATACAGACCGTTGCGCTTCATTGTGGAATTATGGACGTGCAGTATTTTTCAAAGCTTTTCAAAAAGGAGTATGGAAAAACCCCCTCGGATTACAGGTGTTCTCTGGGTGCGGAGAACATTAAATAACCTAATTAAATCAAAAAGCGCGTGTCGTAGAAAAGGCAAAGTGAGGCAGAAGCATTTTTGAAAGAATGCTTCTGCCTCACTTAAATAATCCTCGCCTGAAACAGGCACCCATACGTCTATTTTATCATAAGCTGTCGTATTTGTAAAGAGAAATATGTAAAAAATCACTAATTTCTATGTTTTATACAAAAAAATATTGTGTATTTCTTACAATTTACCAATTGAAATCCGAAGAAAAGTATGCTATACTATAGACACAAGAGAGGAAGGTACAGTCCAATGAGAAATTAAAAAAGACTTTCGGATAAGAAAACAGTGAGATTCGAACGGAAGATAAAAAACAAAAAAGAGTCCAAAATACACGGCGGTGCGACGCTTTACATAGATAGAAAAACGTAAGTGGAGAAGCATTGTAGCAGCTGAACAGAGCTTCACCCCAAAAGTGTTCGAATTGAAAAAGCTTATCTTAAAGTCACAGATGCTCGCCTTTAACCGTAGGGTGTGTACAACAGGAATGAAGGATTCTCCCGTAGAGAAGTGTGTTAGTGTGTTTGAAGTTGCAGAGTTATGTACGGTAAAGGTAGAAAAACGAAAGAGAGGATTAAGAAAGATGTTAGATACTAAGAGTGAACAGAAGTGACCCTTGGTTGCTGTAAAGAAAGCAATCAAGGGTCACTTCTTTTTTTGTTTTTGTATTTGTATAATAAAAACTTTTATTTAGAAATGAACATCTGTGTCCAGAGGTTGCCCCCGTCGGCAAAGCCGACTCCTATATGCGTAAAGCTTTTGTTCATTATGTTGGCGCGGTGCCCCGAGGAGTTCATCCAGGCATTTACTACTGCGGCGGGCGTGCGTTGTCCTTTAGCTATATTTTCCGCAGCGCTCCTATATCTGATACCAAAATTCTTCATCATTGTAAAAGGTGAGCCATAGGTGGGGCTTGTATGAGAAAAATATCCGTTGTCCCTCATATCCTCCGACTTATATCTTGCCACCCGAGAAAGCTCCCAGTCGTATATAAGCTCTCCAAGACCTGCATCTGCTCGGATTTCGTTGACCAGCCGCACAACCTCCTTTTCAAAAGAGGTTATATTATCCTGAAGCTTTGGAATATTAAGGATTTGTCCCGGATATATGAGGTCGGGATTTTTTATATGAGTGTTTGCAGCCTTTATC
Organism: uncultured Clostridia bacterium; assembly: GCA_904501765.1. Lineage (GTDB taxonomy): Bacteria > Bacillota > Clostridia > Oscillospirales > CAG-272 > UBA1740. The sequence continues at coordinate 5,333 of CAJGCM010000028.1, forward strand.
TCGCTTATGCCAATCTCGTATTCTGTAGCTATCTTCCACATAGTGTCGCCTCTTTTTACGGTGTGAGCAAAAGCGGCTCCGACACTGAGTATAAGCGTTGATAAAACCGCTGCTGTTATAATGGTAAAAGCTAAAAACTTTTTCAATAATAATACCTCCGTTAACGTATTACGGAGAGCGCATCAATAGCGCCCGCCTTCTATATTCTATCATAAATTTCTCTTCGAATCAAATGTAATACTTGGAAAAAGGAATGTCTTTTGCGCCATAACAAAGGAGTGTAGCTTATTGACACAAAACTTAAGTAAAATATAAAAAGCACGTCCACACGCAACAAAAAGCTGCGTAAATAAAAGGACGTGCTTTTTATTTTGGACCGGGCTTGTAAGCCGGGTTCTGTGCGCTTGACGCGCGGCAATCATCTATCTTCACTCAGCGTTACCGCTGAGTTCAAGCTGAAAGCTCTGCCACCACGAAAACGGCGAGCAGCCGTCGGAAAAATCCGAATTCAAGGTGTTGCATCGGATAGGGTTTACAGCAAATCTATGTTACCATAGAAGTGGGTGAGCTCTTACCTCGCCTTTCCATCCTTACCGTGAAAACACGGCGGTTTATTTCTGTTGCACTTTCCCGGAGGTCGCCCTCGGCGGACGTTATCCGTTATCCTGCTCTGTGATGCCCGGACTTTCCTCACGGTAAAACCTTTCGGCGTGTTACCGCGCGATTGCCCGACCCGGTCCTTTGGTATTATACACCGAAATAAAAGTTTTGTCAACTGCCATCCGCATAGCACTTAATTTCACCTGATTTCATTTTTGTAAATTGTTTTGCGTAATCTTGGAGGCAAAAGGCGGCGGGGCGCAGTATATTTAAAGTAATACTTGCCAAAAATAAAATAAAAATGAGCCTTATGGCTCTTGTGTGCGAGGATATGCTTTGGCTGTTCAAAAGGATTTTTTATATGGCGAAGGAAATGAGAAAAAAATAAAAACCTCCCCGCTTCTCGGGCAGGAAATTGTTACAGGCTCAAAAGAGGAGCTTCTTCGGGCTGCGGCATCTCTTCTCGGCAGGGGCGGTGCTATATCCACCCCAAACCCGATTATGCTTACCGAGGCGCTTAGAAACGAGCAGCTTTCCGTAGCCTTAAGCCGCTCTCTTAATATTCCCGACGGTGTGGGTATTGCGAGAGCCTTTGCGAAAAGAGGTATATATACCGAGGTCTTCCCCGGGGTGGAGCTTGCGGAAAGCCTCCTTAGGCTCGGCAGCTTTTCTCTTGGAATAATAGGGGGCAAGGCGGGGGTTGCCGCTCTTGCTATGGCTTACCTGAAGGCTACTCACAGCGGTACGTCGGAGGCGTTTGTTATGGACGGATATTCCTACAAAAAAGAAGAGCTTGTGACCTCACTTGAGAAAACCTCGCCCGATATAGTCTTCGTTTGCCTTGGAACACCAAGTCAGGAAATTCTTATCTCTGAGCTTTTACCTATATCCCCGAGAACCCTTTTCATAGGACTTGGCGGGTCGGCCGATATTTATTCGGGTACAAAAAGAAGAGCGCCGAAGGTTTTCAGAAAAATGGGTCTTGAATGGCTTTACAGGATTTTATCTGAGCCTCGCCGCATAAAGAATATTCCCGCTCTTTTGGATTTTCTGGCTCTCACGAGGCTTGAAAGACGAAAAAATGCCAAAGGTAAAGGAGGGCGAAGCCTTTACAGAGGTTAACCTCCGCTGTGACGGGCGCAGTTAAAATTCGATGAGCGCTTCGAAAAAAATAAGAATAGGACTTTCGTAATAGCTTCGTATATTCTAACTAAAATAAGCCGTTTTTTTGGCGTTTTTTTGAAAAACCCTAATAAATTTGATAAAATTTTCGCAAATCTATTGTATATTATGAAATTTTGTGCTATAATCTCAAATGGAAATTTTATAAAAATTTTTGGAGGATTTTAAAAATGGCAAATGTAAAGGTTGCAATTAACGGCTTTGGCCGTATCGGTCGTCTTGCTTTCAGACAGATGTTTGGCGCAAAGGGCTATCAGATAGTAGCTATCAACGACCTCACCAGCCCCAAGATGCTTGCTCATCTTCTCAAGTATGACACAGCTCAGGGTAGCTATCTCGCAGCAGGTCACACAGTATCCTACAAGGATGCAGAGGTTAACGAAAACGGTAAGGTAGTAGCTCCCGGCGCTATCATCGTTGACGGTAAGGAAATCAAAATCTATGCTGAGAAGGATGCAGCTAACTGCCCTTGGAAGAAGCTTAAGGTTGACGTAGTTCTTGAATGCACAGGCTTCTACTGTTCCAAGGAGAAGTCCATGGCTCACGTAAAGGCAGGCGCAAAGAAGGTTGTTATTTCTGCTCCCGCAGGTAACGATCTCAAGACTATCGTTTACGGCGTAAACAACGAAACTCTTACTGCTGATGATCAGATCATCTCCGCAGCTTCCTGCACAACCAACTGCCTCGCTCCTATGGCAAAGGCTCTTAACGATGCATATCCCGTTGTTTCCGGTATTATGACAACCGTTCACGCATATACAGGCGACCAGATGATTCTTGACGGTCCTCACAGAAAGGGTGACCTTCGCCGTGCAAGAGCAGGCGCTCAGAACATCGTTCCTAACTCTACCGGCGCTGCAAAGGCTATCGGTCTTGTTATCCCCGAGCTTAACGGCAAGCTTATCGGTTCCGCTCAGAGAGTTCCTACCTGCACAGGTTCTACAACAATCCTCGTTGCAGTTGTTAAGGGTAAGGACGTAACAAAGGAATCCATAAACGCTGCTATGAAGGCTCAGGCTTCCGACTCCTTCGGATACAACACTGACGAAATCGTATCCTCCGACGTAATCGGTATCAAGTATGGTTCTCTCTTCGATGCTACTCAGACAATGGTAGCTAAGATTGACGATGACACATATCAGGTACAGGTTGTTTCCTGGTACGACAACGAGAACTCTTACACATCTCAGATGGTAAGAACTATCAAGTATTTCGCAGAGCTTTCCAAGTAATTTAAGCTTTTAAAAAGCATAAAGGGACTGTCTTATTCAGGCAGAACCGAATATAAAACGAGGTAGGAATTGCAGCCTGTTCTGCAATTTTCTACCTCGTTTTATATTTTTGAGGCTATTTTGCCCAATTTTTAATGATACATCTCATTTCTACCATTCTGCGCCCGTCTGGGGCGACTAAATTTAAAAAAAGGGTCAAAAATACAGTAAAAGTCTAAATAAAAAACCTTTTTAGTACAATTACCCTATTGACTTTAGCGCGCTAATGTGGTAAAATGATAAAGCATTAAAACTTAGGAGCGTAATATGAACAGAAATCTGACACCCGAAAAAGAGAATTTTTATAAAGCAATACTTTCTCTTAAGAGCATAGAGGAGTGCGAGGCATTCTTTGACGATATCTTTACAATCCAGGAGCTTGAAGCTATAACTCAACGCTACGAGGTTGCATGTCGCCTTTGCAGAGGTGAGAAATACGGAGATATAAATAAGTCCACAGGCGCAAGCACGGCAACTATTTGCAGAGTCAGCCGAGCCCTTAATTACGGTTCGGGCGGATATAAAAAGGTTATAGAGAGGCTCGGTGAAAATGACAGATAAAATTTTAAAAATTGACGGCAGCCTCCTTAAGAACGAAGAGAAGGCAGCCTTTGCCTTGCGTAAGCTTTATACCGACGCAGGGTACACGAAATTCAAAATGAGCAAATTTGAGGAATACGACCTCTATGTGGAGAACAAGGATTTCCTTGCCTCTAAGGGCGTTATTACATTTAATGATACAAACGGAAAGCTTTTGGCGCTTAAACCCGACGTAACTCTTTCTATAATAAAAAATTCCCGTGATACAGGCAGCGGTGCGGAAAGATATTATTACAGTGAAAACGTTTATCGCATTTCGGAAAACTCGGGAGAATACCGTGAAATTATGCAAACCGGGCTTGAGTGCATAGGAAATATAGGCAACGAGGAAAATCTTGAAGCGGTGAAACTCGCTATGGAGAGCCTTAAGCTCATTAGCGAAAATTACACCCTCGGCATATCTCACGCCGCTCTTATAAACCTCACCCTTGACAAAATCGGAATTGCGAATAGCCAGAGGAGAGATGTAATAGAAGCAATAGCGGATAAAAATATCGGGCGTCTTAAGTCGTTAATGGCGGAGGAGCAGTATTCATTTGTTAAACCTTTTATGAGGAGCTATGCATCGCTAACAGAGGCGACGGTGGCGCTTGAGGACCTCTGCTGTGGAAGTGAGGAGCTGGCGGGTGCGCTCTCGGAGCTTAAGTACGTTACAGACGAGCTTGTAAGATGCGGCTTTGGAGATAACCTTAAGATTGACTATTCCATCATAAGCTCCGTTGGATATTATAGCGGAATAGTTTTCCGTGGTTTCATTAACGGAGTCGGAACAAGGGTCCTCGCAGGAGGAAGATACGACGGGCTTATGAAAAGAATGGGAAAGGCTGCGAAGGCTATCGGCTTTGCCGTATATCTTGACACTCTTGAGCGAATTCCCGAGTGTGCCTCTGAGCTTGATACAGAATATATAAATGTAGCCCTGCCGAAGGGAAGACTTGGAGAACGGGTTTACGATATGTTTGAGAGGTCGGGTTATGATTGTCCCTCTATAAAAGAGCCAAACAGAAAGCTTATATTTGAAAATTCCGAGAAAAAGCTCCGCTTCTTCTGGGTTAAGCCCTCCGACGTTGCAATTTACGTTGAAAGAGGGGCAGCGGATATCGGAGTCGTTGGGCGGGATATTCTTCTTGAGTACGAGCCTGACGTTTACGAGCTGCTTGACCTTGATGTAGGGAAATGCCGAATGGCGGTAGCAGCAAGGGCGGATTTCAAGGACGACATGTCGAAGACCTTGAGGGTAGCCACAAAGTTTTCAAACATAGCGAAAAAATATTATGCCGGAATGTGCCGTGATATAGATATAATACATCTTAACGGCTCAATAGAAATAGCACCGATTTTAGGGCTTTCCGACGTTATCGTGGATATTGTGGAAACGGGTAAAACCTTGCTTGAAAACAATCTTTGCCCCTATGAAACCATAACCGAAATAAGCGCAAGGCTTATTTCCAATAAATCCGCATACAGCTTTAAATCGGAAAAGATAGAAAAAATCAAAAAAGCGCTTTTTGAAGAGGTCAGAGGAAATGATTAAAATAATGAAATACGGCGACGTCAGCGCCGAGGAAATATTTGACAGAGGCGAAAATACCGTAGACGTCAGCGCTGTTGTAAGAGAAATTATAGAAAACGTTAAGGAAAGAGGGGACAAAGCTCTTTTTGAGTATTGCGAAAAATTCGATAAAGTAGCTCTTTCCACTCTCGAGGTCAGCGAAGAGGAAATAGAAGAGGCGTTTTCCAAGGTAGACCCTAAGTTCGTTGAGATTTTAAGACAGGCTCACGCCAATATATACGATTTTCACAAGCGCCAGGTACACCAGAGCTTTATCATAAGCGAAAAGGACGGTGTGATTACCGGGCAAAAGGTGACACCTATCGAAAAAGTAGGGCTTTACGTTCCGGGAGGAACTGCGGCTTATCCTTCAACTGTTCTTATGGACAGCATACCTGCAAAAATCGCAGGCTGTCGCGAGATTTCTATAATAACCCCTCCCGGTCGTGACGGTAAGGTGAATCCCGTTATTCTTGCTGCGGCGAGGATTGCCGGAGTCGACCGAATATTCAAGGTGGGAGGAGCGCAGGGCGTTGCAGCCTTGGCTTACGGCACAGAAACCCTACCCCGTGTCGATAAAATAGTAGGTCCGGGCAACGAATACGTTGCCGAGGCTAAAAGACAGGTGTTCGGCAGAGTTGCCATAGATATGATAGCTGGTCCCAGCGAAATTCTCGTAATAGCCGATAAATATTCAAATCCTGCCTTTGTTGCGGCAGATCTGCTTTCACAAGCAGAGCACGACAGAATGGCGAGTGCCGTTCTGGTGACCGACAGTATGGAGCTTGCCGAGCGTGTGGCAGAAGAGATAGAGCGCCAGCTTAAGCTTCTTCCCAGAGAGGACATAGCAAGAGAATCCATTGATAAAAACGGCAAGATTATCGTTGCAGATAAAATATCCGACGTAATTGACGTAGCAAACGAAATCGCCTCCGAGCATCTGGAGCTTTGCGTAGATAATCCCTTTGACTACCTTGATAAGATAAACAATGCGGGAAGCATATTTATGGGCAGATATTGCCCTGAGGCACTGGGAGATTATTTCGCAGGTCCAAACCACACTCTTCCTACCTCAGGTACAGCGAGATTTTCAAGTCCCCTGTCGGTAGACGATTTCGTTAAGAAAACTCAGTACACCTACTATACGAAGGAAGCGCTCTCAAAGGTAGCGGATAGCGTTGCATATTTTGCCGAGAAGGAAGGACTCTCAGCTCACGCAAGAAGCGCAACGATAAGATTTGAGAGCGGAGATGAAAAATAATGAGTAGATTTTCAAGCGAAAGACTTAATAAAATTGAAGCTTACACCCCCGGCGAGCAGCCTCGGGATAAGAGCTATATAAAGCTTAATACAAACGAGTCTCCCTATCCTCCCTCAGAGGGAGTTATAAGGGCGATAAATCAAAAAGCCGTAGAGGATTTGCGCCTTTATTCAGACCCCACGGCGAAGGAACTGCGGTCGGCTCTGGCAGAGCTTTACGGAGTGGGGGAAAAAAACGTCTTTCTCTCAAACGGCTCTGACGATATTTTAAATTTTGCCTTTATGGCGTACGGCGCCGCCGGTGCCTGCTTCGCTGATATAACCTACGGATTTTATCAGGTTTTTGCCGAGCTTTACGGCATCGAGGCGGAGATTATCCCCCTATCGGAGGATTTCACTCTTGACTACCGTGATTACTTAGGCAAAGATAAGCTTATAGTTATAGCGAATCCCAACGCTCCTACGGGTAAGACAATTCCCTTATGGCAGATTGAAGAAATACTCGGAGCCAATCCTGATACGGTTGTGGTAATAGACGAGGCGTACGTGGACTTTGGCGGTGAGAGCGCCGTGGGACTAACCGAGAGGTATCAAAATCTCTTATGCGTAGGTACCTTTTCCAAGTCAAGAAGCATGGCAGGCGCAAGGCTTGGCTTTGCAATAGCCGATGAAGCTCTTATCGCAGACCTTGAGAAAATCAAGTATTCAACCAATCCTTATAATATAAACCGCTTGACTCAGCTGGCGGGAGCTGCCGCTGTCCGTGATAACGGTTATTATATGGATAACTGTAAGAAAATCATTAAAAACAGAGATTATACCATAGCCGAGCTTAAGGCTCTCGGCTTTGAGGTTATAGACTCAAAGGCTAATTTTATATTTGCCAAAACCGACAAATGCGGCGGAGAGGAACTTTATCTTGCCCTTAAGGAGCGTGGAGTGTTGGTTCGTCACTTTGAAAAGCCGAGAATTAAGGATTATAACAGAATTACGATAGGCAGCCGTGAGGAAATGGAAGCATTTATATCGGCTGTACGTGAAATTGTGGGAGAGATATGATGAGAGAGGCTGAATTTAAAAGAAAAACCAAGGAAACTGATATCGAAATGAGCCTTCAGCTTGACGGCTGCGGAGCATCGACAGTTGACACGGGCTGCGGCTTCCTTGACCATATGTTGACTCTTTTTGCAAAATATGCGAGAGTCAATCTGACTGTCAAGTGTAAGGGAGACGTGGAGGTGGATTATCACCACACCACGGAGGACGTGGGAATAGTATTGGGCGATTGTATCAAAAAGGCTTTGGGAGATATGAAGGGCATCTGCCGTTATGGAAGCACCCTGCTTCCTATGGACGAGGCTCTGGTGCTTACCGCCATTGATATAAGCGGCAGAAGCTACCTTAAGCTGACTCTTAATATGAGAGCTAAGAAGGTTGGAGATTTTGACACGGAGCTGGTGGAGGAGTTCTTTATGGCATTGGTGCGTCGTGCGGGTATAACTCTCCACATAAAGCAGCTTGACGGGAAAAATTCTCACCACATAATCGAGGCAGCTTTCAAGTCCTTCGGTCTTGCACTCAGAGGAGCTATAGCTATCGACTCCTCCTTCAAAGACGATATACCCTCAACTAAGGGAGTGCTTTAATGATTGCCATAATTGATTACGGAGTAGGAAATCTTTTTTCCCTTAAGTCCTCCTTTGCAGCTATAGGAGCGGAAACCGTCGTAACCTCGGACGAGGCAGTAATAAGAACGGCGGAAAAAATCGTCCTTCCCGGTGTGGGCGCCTTCCGAGATGCTAAGGCGAAGCTTGACGAGAGCGGTCTTTCAGCCGTTGTGCGTGAGGTAGCAAAAGAGGGGAAACCTCTTCTCGGAATATGCCTCGGTATGCAAATGCTCTTTGAGCGTAGCTATGAATATGGCGAGTGGGAAGGACTTGGGCTTCTTCAGGGCGAAATTCTTCCTATAAAGGGCAGAGTTCCCGAGAACCTGAAAATTCCCCATATAGGCTGGAACGCTCTCAAAATTAAAAAGGACAGTCCAATCCTTAAGTACGTAAAGAACGGAGATTGCGTTTATTTCGTTCATTCCTATTTTGCCGATGGGTGTAGCGATAGTCTTGTAGCCTGTGCCGAATATGGGATAGACGTTACCGCTGTTGTAAACCGTGGCAATATTTTCGGTTGTCAATTTCACCCGGAAAAGAGCGGAGAGGTAGGCCTCGGTATCCTGAAAGCCTTCGCAGAGCTTTAGTCTTATTTATTTTTTAAAGGTATATTTGTTATGAAAATTTTCCCAGCGATAGATTTATACAATAAATGCGCAGTAAGGCTCTATAAGGGCGATTATTCTCAGATGACCGTTTATAGCCGAGACCCCCTGGCGGTTGCTCGCGAGTTTAAAAAAGCAGGCGCTGAGTATATACATTTGGTAGACCTTGAGGGCGCTAAGGACGGTACCGTGCCAAATATTGATGTGGTTGAGAGCATCGTCAAGGAGAGCGGGCTCTTCGTGGAGATAGGAGGCGGAATCCGTTCTCTTGACACGGTGGAAAGATACATCTCTTTAGGAGTCGGCAGAGTTATTCTCGGTACTGCGGCGGTAGAAAACGAGGAATTTCTCCGTGCGGCCACAGAAAAGTACGGGGATAAAATCGCCGTCGGAATAGATTTAAAGGACGGCTTCGTTGCTATAAAGGGTTGGGTTGAGAAAACCAATATAAGCGGCGAGGAGTTCTTTGAAAAAATTGAGAAAATCGGTGTAAAAACCGTAATCTGCACCGATATATCCAAGGACGGAGCAATGATGGGAACGAACAGAGAGCTTTACCGAAGGCTCGTATCAAAATTTAATGTTGACATAATAGCCTCGGGTGGCGTCAGCTCCCTTGAGGATATTGAAGCTTTGTCGGAAATAGGAGTATTTGGCGCAATAGTGGGCAAGGCATATTACGTAGGCGCTATCGACTTAAAGGAGGCAGTAAGAATTTCCCAATGATAACCAAGAGAATTATACCCTGCCTTGACGTTAAGGACGGAAGGGTTGTAAAGGGCGTTAATTTTGAAAATTTAGGCGACGTTTCCTCTCCCGTGGAGCTGGGTAAATATTATAGCAGCTGCGGCGCAGATGAGCTGGTGTTTTACGATATAACCGCCTCCAGCGACGGAAGACGCCTGTTTACAGACATCTTGAAGAGGGTTGCCGAAAATATATTTATCCCCCTGACAGTCGGTGGAGGAATTAACACGGTAGAGGACTTCGACAGAGTTTTAAAGTGCGGTGCTGATAAGGTGAGCGTCAATTCGGGCGCTATCAGAAGCCCCTCTCTTATCTCCGAGGCGGCAAAGAGGTACGGTGACCAGTGCGTCGTGCTTTCGGTTGATATAAAGCGGGTTGGCGGTGAGTTTCGTGTCTTTGCCAAGGGTGGCAGAGAGGATACGGGGCTTGAGGCTATTGAATGGATTAAGAGATGCGTCGGAATGGGAGCAGGTGAGGTAGTCGTAAACTCCATTGATACCGACGGTGTAAAGCGAGGCTTTGACATAGAGCTTCTCCGCCTTGTGTGCGAGAGCGTGAAGGTGCCGGTTATAGCGTCGGGCGGCGCAGGCTCGGCTGAGGATTTTTTGACACTGTTCCGGGAAATCCCCGATATAGACGCAGGACTTGCGGCGTCTATTTTCCATTTCGGAGAGGTGTCTATAAAGGAAGTTAAGGAGCTTCTTCGCAAGAACTCCGTAATAGTAAGATAAGCGCAACGAATAACAAAGAAGGATTGATTTTATGCTTAACATTGAAGAACTCAAATTTGACAAAGACGGGCTCATTCCCGCCATAGTGGTAGATGCTATTTCAAAGAAGGTGCTGACACTTGCGTATATGAATAAGGAGAGCCTTTTGATATCTATGGAAAAGGGGCTCACCTGCTTTTTCAGCCGTTCAAGACAGGAGCTGTGGTTGAAGGGTGAAACCAGCGGCAACTATCAGCACATTGTTTCCATAACCGCAGATTGCGATAAGGATGCGCTTGTTGTGATGGTGGAAAAGGACGGTCCCGCCTGTCATACAGGTCAAGATTCCTGTTTCGGCGCACCCGTGTATGAAAGCGAGGAGCTTCACAAGTTTTCTTTAGAAGGGCTTTACGAGCTTCTTCAGGGCAGAAAGCGTGAGCTGCCCGAGGGGTCTTATACCACCTATCTCTTTAAGAAGGGCGTTGATAAAATACTTAAAAAGATAGGGGAAGAATCCACAGAGGTAATTATTGCGGGAAAGGCTACTGATAAGAGCGAAACGGTTTATGAAATAGCCGACCTTGCATATCATGTAATGGTGCTTATGGTAGAGATGGGAATCAGCGTTGAGGACGTAATGAGAGAGCTTGGCTCACGCCACGTTATAGATACGAAGGTTAAGCAGGAAAAAATGACAGGGGACAAAAAGTAAAGGGTGAGCTTTTTATGATAAAGAGCAATTTTCATACTCATACAACCTATTGCGACGGCAAGGATACCCCAAGAGAAATGATAGAGGCGGCGATAGCTCTCGGCCTTGAAGCCATAGGCTTTTCCGGGCACAGTTATCTGCCGGACGAGAAATCACCTTATTATATGACCCCCGACAAATATGAAAATTACAAAAGAGAAATCCTCGCCTTGAAGGAAGAATACAAGGGAAGGATAGACGTTTATCTCGGGCTTGAAGAGGATATGGATTCACCGATAACAGAGGACGGCGCTCTTGATTATAAAATCGGCTCTCTTCACGGGCTTTATCTTGACGGAAAATACTATGCTATAGATTCCTCGCGCAAGGATACCGAGCGGATTGTAAATGAATTTTTCGGTGGAGATTTTGATTCGTTTTCCGAGAAGTATTTTGACCGCGTGAAAGACGTAATTTCAAAAACAGGGGCGGATATCATAGGACATATTGACCTTGTTGCTAAATATAAGGGCGCGCATACAAGCTATGAAACCCCAAGATATCTTGCCGCAGCCTCGGCGGCAGTAAAGCATCTTTGCACCTTTGGAGTTCCCTTCGAAATTAATACCGGGGCTATGGCACGCGGTTGCAGGTGTGAGCCATATCCATCGCCTTCAATCCTTGCTATGATAAAAAAATACGGTGGGAAAATAGCAATATCCAGCGATTGCCATGATAGCAGATATTTGAACTTTGCTTTTGAGGAAGCAGAAAGCCTTGCAAAGGGCGCAGGATTTACCGAATATGCCGTAATAGGCAGGTGTGGGATAGAATATAAAGAGTTTTGATTTTGTCTCGAATAAATGTAAATTTTTAACGATTTTTCGATAAAAACATCAAATTGCTTTACAAACTCCTAAAATAGATGTATAATTAGCTTGTAAAAAATGAGCTAAATGCTCCCGCACCGATAAAAGGAGGTGGTATGATGGAGGATATGGAAAGATACGGCGACTATAACGACATAGAGGAGGACGCTCCCAAAAGCCAAAATATAGTCCTTCTTATTTTGAAAATAATCACTGCGGTGATTATCATAGGTGTAGTCGGCATTATAGCCTTCAGGCTTATACTTTTCAATAATTACCCCGACAGCCAGAAAAAGCTTTATTTTGACGATGTGCTTACCGAATACTATAATGAAACAGACGGTGATTTAGGCGCAAAGACTCAAAGCCTTCGTTTCCCTTATGACGACCCCGATTTAGGCAATTTCTTCTGCGACCACCTTATCGTAATAGAAGGGGCAAAGCAGATTCAGATTTCGGTGAGATATAATCAGTCAACGGTAAAAAGGCTCAACGAGAATAATAAGGGGCTTAACCTCTCCGACAGTGACCCCGACGTTTTCACCTACAGGCTTACGGATAATTACGGAAGGGTATACAGTGAGGTTGTTCTCGGGGATTATGACACGCAGGTTATGTATCGATATCAGAAGCTTGTTTTCAACGGAGTTGAGCTGACCCCGGATAAGGACGGAAAATTCCCCGAATATTTAAGACTTGAAATATTCGTCCCTATGCTTGATTCAAATAAACCCTACGCAATGATACCGATTTATGAAAACAACGTAGATAACAATAAATTCACAGATTACACTCCCTCGTCGACGGAGGTTCCGAGCGTATGATTGACGGAATTTTTGAGTTTACCTTTCGCCCGATACCAAAAAAGGGAAAGGCGATAACGGTATTTTTCGGAGCACTCGTAATAGCGGCGGCGCTGGTTATAGCTTCGGTTATTTCCCTCAAATACAAGGGTCTTATCAGCCTTGCGGCGGTTGCGTTTATGTGCGCAGCTTTATACGTTTATTCAAGGTATCTTGGCGGAGAGTACGCATACGTCGTTGCGTACGGCGGCGAAGACGAGCCTGTTCTTCTCGTAACGAAGCGCATAGGAAAGAGGGTAACCACCCTGGCGAATTTCTACGTAGCCGATATCGTATCGGTGAAAAAGGAAGGGAGAGGTGAGCGCTCGGAGCATAAGAGCGAGGCAGGGGTCCTGAAATATAACTATAACCCCAGCCTTATGCCCGATACCACTTACAGAATAAGCCTTAAAAGCCGCTGGGTATCAGCAGAGGTAGTTCTTGAGGGAACTGACGAATTTGCGGAAAAAATCAGAGAATACGCAAATATAGCCAGAGCCCACAGAGCGCAAAGCGAGGAAGAATAAATCAAGCCGACGCTTGCTGTATCCGTTCGGCGCCCGAAAAAGGTGACCTTCTCGCTTTTTAAAATACTGTATGAGCTTTCGCAGTTTTGCGAAAAACGGCGGTAGAATAAAAACTTTAACAAAAGCGGCGGAAAACGGCTATTTAATAAGACAGTGGCGCAGATGCAAAATCAAGCATCTGCGCCACTTTTCTCCATGTGAAGAAATATTTTTATTTATTTTCCTTATTGCCTATTTTAGAGGTAAAATAGCTTATAGCGTAGGTAGCGGCGATAATAATTCCGACAATCATAAATACGCCGAGAAGACCGATACCCATATATTTAAGGTTTTCAATAAAATTCCAAGCATTAAATTCCATAATGAATTACCCCTCCCTTATATGAAGAATCCGAGGACCAGAGCGCCTGCGATAACCGAGGCAATCTGACCTGAAACGTTAACGCCGATAGAGTGCATAAGAAGGAAGTTCTGGGGGTCCTCTTCGAGTCCCATTTTGTGAACGATACGTCCCGACATTGGGAATGCGGAAATTCCCGCAGCGCCTATCATGGGGTTGATAAGCTCACCGCCTGTAAGCTTCATTACGAGGTTA
>CAJGCM010000029.1 GCA_904501765.1 uncultured Clostridia bacterium
ATTTTTGTAAACTTTTGTCGTAAAAAAGAAAAAACTCCCTCGCAGTATGGGGCAGTGTCCTTAACTGAGAATTAGCAGCGCTCGCTAAGTGCGAGCATCGCATTTGACTACTCAAACGCATTATGGGCTAAGCCCAAGCCCTTATTATGAGCATAGCGAATAACAAGGCTCTGCGCAGCAGGGGGAGTAGAAAGAATCTTATTCAATTAACAAACTCTTTTTTGTTTTTTGTCTGTCTACTTGACAGGGGGCACATTAAAATCTTGTATGTCTGCTCTTTTTCTGTTCGTTTTAGTTTAGAGTTATGAGGCTCGCTCCTCTCGCCGTTATGAGCTTGCAAGGCAAGCGTTATGATATGATTGCCCGTCAAACCTTAAACTTGGGCGTTGCCCAATCATAACTATGCGGAGCATATCATAACTGATAACTTGCCCGCCAGGGCAATCATAGTTTAGCGTGAATGCTCCGTTAAGAGCATCACGCTATTTGGAGGGAGTCTTTTAATAAGTATTTTATAAGGATAGGTCCTCTACCTTTGCGACTATTCCGTAATCGGCATAGTCGAATATAGGCGCTGAGCTGTCGGGGTTTATTGCAATTATTTTGCCTGAGGAGCGGATTCCCGCAATATGATGCACGGCTCCGCTTATGCCGATAGCAATATAAACGTCGGCAGATACACACTTACCCGTCAAACCTATCTGACTTTCGTATGGTAAAAAATCGTGGTCAACCATAAGACGGGAAGCGCCGACGTCAGCTCCGATTCTTTTTGCAAAGTCTTGTACTTGTTCAAGATAATTCTTCGCTCCCATGCCAACGCCGATAACTACCGAAGGACGCAAATCCGATACGCATCGTACCGTAGCCATAGCAGGACGAGAGGTGGATTTAATTTTTGCGATTATATTTCCGCCGAAGGCAGGACGGTACATAAATAATTCCTTCCCGTCGAACTCAAGGGCGGTACAGTCTGCGCAAAGCCCAAGCTCAAGCCTTGCAGCGACGGTGGCGGCAGTTATCTTACCGGCAGAGTCAGAACCCCATAAGACACAGCTCGGATTCTCTTCTGCGATAAGCTTACATATTTTATCCGCATCACATTCCTCGACAATCCGTATATCGTCGCTGATGGCTTTTGCAAAGTCAAGGGGAGATGCACCAATAATAAAAACCTTATCAAGTCTATGTTCGCTTGTCTTCGTTGTCGGTTTAGTGCGAGGATTTTTTCGGGCGCCCGATATGACACTCTCAAGCTCCGAGGGGGAGATAAATTTACACTTCCGCCTGTCGAGGTTGTTTTCAAAGCTTCTGACAACCTTAGTAGGGGAGCCTGCTGAGCCGCAACGGCTCGTGTCAGCGACAAGGTCCGTTGCATCAAGCACCTTCACCTCTGCCGTTTTGCCACGAAGGGAAGGGAGCCTTAGGTTGTATATTTTTTCTACCGTGATAAGCGCAGGGGAGGTGAGAAGTTTTTCTTCTCCCATACGTGTCGTTACTCTGATTCTTTTGCCGTCGGCAGTATCTCCGCTTATGCTCATAGCCTGGCAAGTCAAATCATATCCAAGCCTTATCGCAAGCTGAGGGCCAACCTGTCCCGTATCACCGTCGGTAGTCTGTCTGCCGCAGAACACAAAATCTGCCCCGAGTTTTTTTATAGCAAGGGAGAGGGTGTAAGAGGTGGCTAAGGTATCAGCTCCCGCAAAAGCGGAATCTGACAGCAGGTAAGCCTCTTTAGCCCCGAGGCGTGTCAGCTTTTTAAGAAAGTCATAAACCTTCATTGGCCCCATAGACAGAAGAATGACGTGAGAGGATGGTATTCTTAACGCCGCCTCGTATGCCGATGCGTCAAAGGGGTTTATATCGCCCGATGCGCTCTGTCTTACACAAACGATTATCTTTATCATATTGTTTACCAAAACTATCTCATCCCCGCCCGTCGTATATTGGAGTAAGGGCAGACTTGATTTTTTTGTATTCCGCATAAAGCTTCTTGTATTCTGCTGTTCTCTTCGGGTCAGGATAGGTTATATCGAGGGTTTTTACACATTTTTTGCGAGCGTCCTCTTCGTTTTCAAATATACCTATAGCCACGCCTGCCAGCATAGCTGAGCCGAAAGAGGAGTCACTGCTTTCGTTAACCTTAAGAGTAAGCCCTAAAGCATCAGAAAGTATTTGCCGCCAAAGCTTTCCTTTAGTACCTCCGCCGATAGCGGTGGCAAAGGATGCGTAATTTATTCCAAGGGAGTCCAGATATTGGCGTCCGTCAAGCAAGGACATTGCAACGCCTTCGAGAACGGCTCTTGAAAAATGTGCCTTTGTGTGAGTAGCTCTTATTCCCGTAAAGCTTCCGCAAAGAAGCGGGTCACCGTAAGGCGTAAGCTCCCCCTTGAGATATGGGTGGAATATAAGACCGTCACAGCCTATGGGAATTTTTTCTGCCTCGCAGTCAAGCTCTCGGTATTCTCCGCCAAAGGTATCTCTGTACCACCGATAGGAGGCGGCCGCAGATTTACTTGCGGTGCCGGGATACCATAGACCATCCTTTATGTGGGAATAGTTGACAAGATGCCTGTCGGGATAAGCCTTGTCTGTTATCACGCAAATTCGCCCTGCGGTGGCGAGCTTAACGGTAATATCGCCTTGGGATATAGCTCCCGCAGCGAAAACCTCCATAGCCGTGTCGGTAGTTCCGCATATAACAGGCGTTCCTATGGCAAGTCCGGTTGCCGTAGCCGCTGCCTCGGAAACCGAGCCTACTATATCTGTAGGACTTTTTATAGGGGGTAGCATTTCTATGGAAATTCCCGCTAAATTGCACAGCTCAGGGTCCCAACTTCTGCATTCACAGTCATAGAGCATAGATCCCTCGGCTTCTATATAGTCAGTGCAAAAAACATCGGTAAGAAAATATCTTATATAATCTTTTTCAAAAAATATGTACTTTGCTGACGCAAAAAGCTCGGGACAACTCTCTTTAAGCCATATCAGTTGCGGGAGAGTCCATATGGTGTCAGGTAGGTGGTAGGTTTTATTGAAAATCAATTCGCCGAAAGAGTCCCTTAATCGCTCTGCTTGCGGGCGGCTGCGTGTATCCGTCCAGTGAAAGGCAGTGGTTAAAGGCTGATAGCTGCCGTCAGCCAAAAGGTAGGTGTGAGTTGCAGAATCCACGGCAACAGCCGCAATGTCGGAATTTTTTATTCCGCTATTCTCAATTATGGCTTTGGTGCTGATACAAAGCGCAGATATCCAATCTTTAGGATTTTGCTCTGCCGCACCTGCCTCCGGATATAGAGTGGGGTATTCAACGCTGTATTCAGCGGCAATTTTCCCCTCTTCCGAAAGGAGCGTTGCTTTAGATGCGCCCCCTCCGAAATCTATGCCAAGAAGGTATTTCATAACCTCTCCTTAATATTTTATTTCGTAATTTTCTCCGCTGATACCGGGGAATACGCCGTCATTTATCAGAGCCTCGTTATCAAGGCAGGCGATAATCCACTTGTTCCTTCTGAAGAGAAATTTTGAATCCACAGGGAGGGATAGAGGTGTATTGGTGTCCTTCGGAAGTCCGACAACGCAGCCAAATCCCTCATCAGAGGTTTGACAAGCGCAGTAATGAAGCGAGGTCCCGTAAACCTCAAGCACAACACCGCGAGGCGCATAAAAAGCCTTAAAGCTTCCTGAATCAATCTTGCCGTCCTTGACGTCCCAAAGGTGACCGAGGATGAGAATTATAGGAGTGGTGGGAATATTTATTTCCGAAGAGGTGTGCCATTCGGTAGCGTCCATTTTGCTGTTATATCCCCAGCAATAGCCGCATTGAGCGGGGAGGGTGCCATAAAATTTATCCTCTATTTCTTTTGCAATAGGAAGCGCCTCAAAGGAAGGCTCGGAGGGGAGATAGCGTGAACCGCTCTTCGGCATAGGGATGCTTTTTGCAGCCTCAAGTATTTCTGTCGTGTCAACACCCTCTATAATTCGCCCGAATGGTAAAAATTCACTGTCGTAGACCGAGAAAACGGGAATAGTGGGATTCTTTTCTCTAAACTTCTTTAAAATGATATCAAGCATAGCAATTTCCTTCTTAGTGCATATTTTGTTTTTGCGGTACGGCGTTTTGTGTTTTAGAAAAAGCTTTAACCCGAAATTTACCGTTAAAGCTCTTTCCCATTTTATTTTAACATATAAATATATCTCTGTCTACAAAAAATTGCAATTTGTAAGGAATAAATTTTGTCAGATTTTTTCAATCCATTCGTGGTCGGGGTCCGATGAGCGGTTAAATCCCTGGTAATCTCCTGCCATAAGCCAGAGAAAATAGCTCTTGTATCCGGGAGTTGTAACGGTGGAGTGGTATCCGTAAGGGAATTCCACAAGCTCGTCGTTTTTAACACGGTAAGCTTCATCGGTAGTTCCGTCAGAGGTATAAAGACACTGTACAGCGAAGCCCTCCTTCGGCTCGAAGAGGAAATAATAAATCTCTTCCGCAACGCATTCCTTCGGCATATTATCCTCGTCGTGCTTGTGAGGCGGGAATCCCGCCCAGTTTCCCTCGGCACAATACGCCTCACCAATGGTGAGTATTTTTGCATTCGACCTGCCGTCTATAATAAAGCTGGTTTCTCTCTGAAAAGGAACTCTTCCCAAAAGCTTAAGGGTGACGTGGTCCTCTTTAAGAAGCTGAGGCTCCGTTGTTTCGGTAATGGGAGTTCCGCAGACGGCGATTTTAATTTTATCAATTGCCTCTATCGTGAGCTTCGTAGCTCTTGGCATATAAAAGCTCTCGGCCCTTCTGTTTTCAAAAACGCTCTGCCTGTTGCCGACGTTCTCCCATCGCATATCGCTAAAGGCTACGTTGCAGTGACCTTCCAGCATAATAAATGCATACTCACGGTCCTCGGTAAAGAAATTGATAGCTTCGCCTCCGTCAAGCTCTATAATCCCGAATTCAAGCCTTTTAAGAGAGCATTCTCCGATTTTGCATAGGGGTGTGTACCCCTTTTTAGGTGTATAGGTTTTCTTAAAGCTCATAGCCTCTCTCCTTTAAAAAATCAATTACTTCCCGATAGGTGGGCACACTCTCTCTTGCGCCAATCGCAGTGCATTTTATAGCCGATGTAGCACTTGCGAAAAGACAGCAGGACATAGTGTCAAGGCCGGATACGTATGCAGAGGCGAAGGCTCCGTGAAAAACGTCACCGGAGCCGTTGGTATCCTTTGCGTCAACGACAAAGGCGGGGTATTTTAGCGTACCCTCGCTACCGTATATTAATCCGCCCTCTTTTCCCCTTGTGATAACGAGAATTTCTGGGTGAAACCTTGTATAAAGCTCTTCGGCTGCAAGGACAACGTCACTTTTGCCGGTATATTTCAGAGCAAATTCCTCGGATGGAATCATAATATCCGCAAAGGGGAGTAGCTCGTCAATTCCTTTGTAAAGTCCCCCGCAATCGTATAAAATTTTCGTTCCGTAGGCTTTGGCAAGCTTTGCGCCTTCAATAGCGGCGGAAAGCTCGTTTCCGTCAACCATAAGAATTTCAGCGTGACATATAGCATCCTTTTGCGCCTTATCTAAAACCAGCGGAGGGAGATTTCCTCTGTCAAAAACACAGGTTCGGCTGGCGGTATCACGGCTGAGCCATATAACCGAGGTAAAGGAACGGTAACCGTCTAAGGTGCGTATAAGATTTGTACGAACACCGTATTTTTCGAAATCTCCAATAAGGAATTTGCCTCCGTTATCAGAGGACAAAACGCCTATATAAGCCGACTCTGACCCAAGCTTTGATGCAGCGACGAGCGCTGTGGCAACAGGCCCTCCGCCGGAAGGGCGGCTTCCTTCAGCCTTAAGCTTTGTGTCCTCTGATGGGTAGTGGGGAAGGCTGATAAGCGTGTCCATAACGCATGCGCCTATTCCGACGATTTTGTTCATTCCGCACGTCCCCCGGAGCCTGTGAGCTTGATTTTTTCAAGAGCAAGCTTCTTCACTGCCTCAATTGCAGGCTTCATAAATAAGTCAATGGCTATACTGCGACCCTCCCGATTAAGCTCCTCGGTGGCGCCCTTTGCAAAAGCGCAGCAAACGTCAGTTCCCACGTTCAGCTTTCTGATTCCCGCCTTAATTGCGCACATCACCGTTTCGTCGGGAATTCCCGAGCCTCCGTGAAGCACGAGAGGCGTGTTATTGGTAGCCGCTCTTATTGCCTTGATTCTGTCTATGTCGATTTCAGGAGGCTTTTTGTAATGCCCGTGAGCATTTCCCACAAGAACCGCAAGGCAGGTAACCTTCGTTTTTTCAACGAATTCAGCAGCTGCGGCAGGGTCTGTAAATTCCTCCATAGTGTCATCGTTTACGCTTCCGATATGTCCAAGCTCACCTTCAACCCCAACTCCAACAGATGCGCATATATCGACTATATGACGTGTAAGAGCCACGTTTTCTTCAAAGGGGAGTGTGGAGCCGTCTATCATAACACCCGAGGCTCCCCATCTGAGCATTCGCTGAACCTCATGCTCCGAGGGACCGTGGTCAAGGTGGAAGCAAACGGGAACGGTAGCCTTAGCCGCCGCTGCGAGAGCTACGGGTGCTATATAGTAGCCTATATCTTCTCTTACGAGTCGTGGATAAACCTGAAGGATTACGGGAGCCTTTGCCTCCTCAGCCGCCTCTATAACGCCCATAATGGTTTCTGCGTTATATACGTTGAACGCCGGGATGCAAAAGCCTCCTGCCTCTGCCATTCCTATAATTTTCTGTAATGTTACAAGCATATTTAAAATCCTCGCCTCAGAGTAAAATCAGTTCTTGGAGTGAAATAATTCTGACTCCCTCATCACCCGCACGCTTAAGAGCTGTGTATTCCGCCGCAGAGGCTGTAACGATAATGCTCTCTCCCAAGGACTTTGCGTTGGAAATGCGACGCTTTGCAACCTGCTTTATAACCTCAGGACAATATTCCGCCATAAGTATGTTTCCTGCAAATACGGTTTCCGCTCTGTTAAGATGCATCTCATGAAGGGTTGCGAAAGCTGAAATAACCCGTCTTGCCTCTTCCGTTTCCTGAAGGTCTCGGGAGAGCTGATACGGATCCTGAAAAACTACGGTAAGACCGCTGTCGCATTTTGCGATTTTACCTGAGTCACAAAGCTCCGCAAGGAAGGCGGTGAAGGTATAAACCTTTGCTGAAACCTCGATACCGTACTCCTTATAGGTTCTTTTAATAACCTTAGCATCGGAGGGCTCGAGGACAATAACAGTGTCAAATTCCGACATCTGTTCAGCCGCCTTTGTCATCTGCTCCTTCGCTTCTTCTGCCGCTCCAATAAGGAAATCAAGCTCTGCTCCCGAGGCAGCTTCACCTTCAAGAAGAGTGAAATTAACTCCGGCTTTTTCAAGAGCCTCAATAGCCTTAACACCCTGCTCCGGCGCCATATATCTCGTATCCGTTCCAAGATAGAGAAGCGTAGGAGTTTTCTCCTTGTGTCTTCTTATCGCATTAAGCAAGCATTCGCACACATCTTTCTTGCCATAGGCGTTACCCGTGTCAAGACAGTTATCAACAAGACGGCTTATATATTCGGGAAGAGTACCCTCGAGAGCTGCCTCAAGGCGTACCTCTTTTGTGAACAGAACGGGGTCCCAGCCTGTTACACAGTCGTGTACGCAAGCCCCGCAGGTTGCGCATTCGTAAATATTATCAATTATTTCCTCAAGCTTTATTGCCTCGCGGTTAACAAGTGAAATGCCGAGAGCTCTTGCTCTTGCGGTGTTTCTTTCGTGCCCCGTTGCGTTGCCAATGGGGCATATATGATGACACATCCAGCAAAAACGGCAGGAATCAACGTGTTCTTTACATTTATCGGATAAATTCATTTTACTTTTCTCCTTTTCTTCGCAGACTTATATTCCCAGCTTGAAGGGATTCATAATTCCGTTGGGGTCAAGCTGCTTTTTAAGCCCCTCAAACACCTGCATAGCAGGACCGTACTGCTCCTTCATAAGACGCCCGAGCTTTATGCCTACGCCGTGGTGGTCGTTCACAACTCCTCCGTGGGCAAGAGCAGCTCTTACGCCGCAGGTCCACACTGCCTGGTGAAGACGGAGAGCCTCCACAGGATCCTCGGGGACGTCCTTTCCGTCTATGATAAATCGGTCGTAAACCATAGCGCCCCACTCATACCAGTGTGAGAAGTGCGCAATAAATTTAGCCTGTGGGAAATTGGTTTCAATGGCGTTTTTCATAGCCCAGTAAATCTCTTCAATCTTACCGTAGGGAGCTATGGTGTCCATAGTGCCAAACATCTGGGGGATATCCATCATATGACCGGGATAGAAGAAGGTAATCTTTTCCTTCCACCATTTTTCACCGTATTCGCTGCCGAGGTCCTCTGCACCGTATTTTGCAAAGGTGTCAAGTAGTATCTTCTCCTCAACATCAACCATCTCGCGGCAGCCCTCGTATGCAATATTCATAAATGCGCCTTTGCGCTCAACGCCTACGATTTTTTTAATGAGAGATGCTGTTTCGGCTTCGTCGTAAAGACGCATAACAGAGGGCTTGAATTTTTGAAGAAGCTCGCGACTTGCCTTGAAGGCGGCGGACAAATCCTGGAACAAAAATCCGCGGAAGCGCCTATCCTCAGGCTGGTCGAATATACGAATCTGCGCCTTTGTTATAATGCCTAAAGTACCCTCAGAGCCTATGAAAATCTGGTTAAGGTCGGGGCCTGCCGCATGCTTTGGAGCAGGAGATGTGGTAATAATATCACCGTTTGGAAGAACTACCTCCATCTTTAGCACCATATCGTCTATTTTTCCGTATTTTGTGGAGCAAACGCCGATTCCTCTGTGGGCGAGGAATCCGCCTACGGTGGAGCAGGTAAGGCTCGAGGGATAATGCATAGTAGCCTTTCCAACCTCGTTAGCCGCCCATTCTATATGCTTATAAATAGCGCCCGTTCCGCATTCTATGTACATTCCCTCGGTATTAACCTCGTATATTTGGTTCATTCTTTTGGTATCAAGAATTATACCGCCGCAAACGGGAATAGCTCCTCCCTGCGTGCCGCCTCCGGCGCCCCAGGTGGTAACGGGAATTTTGTAATAGTTAGCAATTTTTACTACCTTGGAAACCTCTGTCGCATCCTTGGGGCAAACGATAAAATCCGCCTCTGGCATACGGCAGCCTCTGTCAGCCCACATACGTGAAAGCCAGTAATAGTCAACGCTGTGAGTTACCTTATCTATGGCTCTGGTTGAGCAGTTTTCCTTACCGACTGCATCCTCAAGCTCCGTAAGAATCATTGAAAATAAAAACTCGTTCATCTGATATTGCATTTTTCTTTATCTCCGTTTTATAAATAATTATTTGTCAAGCGTGTCGTCTACCGAAAGATTCGGGAAATATTTGCAGAACTCTTTAATTTCTTTTCTGAAATCCCCCTCAATTTCAACGAAATGGTGAATATAAGGTCCGTCGATAATGCGGTCCTCCACAGCTTGAAGATTCGGGAACTCTCCCCAGATATAAGTGCCGTGTGTCCTCGGACCTTCAGTTGTTTTGCAAAGCAGGGGGAGAATCATATATTTCCCGCTTTCCTGGTCAAGCCTTGCTACGGTGTACGTGCCGTCCTTCGCTCTGAACCATGAGCGCTGGTTAACAAGCCTCGCTTCGCTGTCGGGACCCTCGGTAGCCTTCTGTGACAGAGGGAAGGGGCCGCAATGCCAGAGAAGCTCGGCGTTTTTGTTTTCAGGGTGCCTTACCGTGAATTCACCGAACAGAGGCTTTCCTTCGCCGAGAGTTGCGCATTTCAGAAGCGCCATAGTCAAGGTGCAATGCATATCACTCTCGCAGGAAACCATATATCCCATATCGTTAAGCAGTCCGTAAACCGTGCAGGGCGCAAAACCGTCAAACATAACGGGAGTCGCAGTCCAACATTCCGCCGAAATTACATCGAGCTTGAACTCCTCAAAAAGCTTTTTATACATCACCGTATAAGCTGCCATACGTTCAACGTATTTTGGCGTCAGCTCGTCAAGGGTGTAATTGTTGATAATGTACTCCTCTATTTCCCTCTTTTCCGGGTCGTCGCTGTCAAGGACTTTTTTCATTCTGTCCTCAATTACGGCAAAGTTTATGGGGATGATTTTTACGCCGAATTTTTCCATAAGCTCACCCTCGTTCCATATAACCGAGAAGAAGGGAGCGGGGCGGATGCCCACCTGACCAATCCTCATGCCCGAGAAATTCTTAACCATACAAGCAACTCTTACGAAGGATTCGAAGCCACTGCGGAATTCCTCCGATTCAACACGGCAGCAGGGCAGGTGAGAGAACGGAATGTGATATCTCTGAAGCTGTCTTGACATACCGAAAAGACCGCACTGGGAATCGGTTGGACGCATACCGTCAATATAGTATTCGTCGTCAAGTGGCGCCCAAATGAGAAGCGGCTTTCCGATAGCCCTTGCAATATCGCAGGCAGCCTCCTCGTTCCCGAAATTGCAGTTGACGATAAATACCGCATCTACTTTTTCGGACTTGAATCGCTCTATAACCGCCGAAGCTGTTTCGTCGTCGAAAACGAGGTCGTGAATTCCTATCCCGACGTTGTCAACAAAGCGCACCTTTTCTGTGGTAAAATTCTTTTTTATGTACTCACGGAATTTGTCACCGCGCTGCTCTGCGGAATACCATGTAAGGAAGGTTCCCCTCGGTCTGTCAGTGGTATTTCTGCGCATAGTTACCAGCCCGATTTTTACACTGTAATCAAACATATGCCACCTCAAAAAATTGTTAGTAAGAATGTAATTTGTCGCAGCCTCATACCTGTTGTATAACATAAATGCAACCAAAAATATCTTACACGAATAGTTTAACATAGCAATGTCGGAAGTTCAATACAGTAGGTGAAATTTTTTTCAAAAACATTGACTTTTTTTCATTCAGGTGGTAAAATAATGGAAATTCACTCCGCAGAAAGGTGAAAAATGGAATCGTTAGTACACAAAATAAGATTTATGTATAATCAAATGGGTCCCGGTGAACGAAAAATAGCCGAGTATTTGCTTGAACACACCGAGGAGCTTATAAATACGTCCGTAAGTGAGCTTGCGGAGCGGTGCGGCTGCGGTGACGCTACGGTAGTAAGATTTTCGAGAAAGCTTGGCTTTGACGGATTCCAGGCAATGAAGATAGTATTTGCCGCCGAATTGAATACCACATCCACAATAAGCTCGGAAATCGAGAGAAGCGACAGCTGCCTCGAAATTTTCCGAAAAAGAATAAACGATATATCCGTGGCTCTTTGGAGCACCGAATCGGTCCTTGACGGAAATAGCCTTGATAAGGCGGCGCGAATGATAATGGAAGCTAAGAGAATAGTTATTTTCGGACTTGGCAACTCTGCTTCAATAGTACAGGACGCGGCTCATAAATTTCTGCGCCTCGGTCTTAACGCCCAGAGCTGTTCGGACAACCATATGCAGGCGATAATAGCCTCTCACTTGGATAGGAGCAGTGTTGCGATAGGTGTTTCCCATTCCGGCTCCTCGCGCGATATAGTAGAAGCCTTGCGACTGTCAAAGGCGAGCGGCGCATCTACCGTGTGTATAACCAATTATTCGTCTTCCCCCATTGTCAGGGAGTCGGATGTAGCTCTGTTCACCAAATCCGAGGAAACAAAGCATTCGATTTTAGCTATGACCTCAAGAATAGCCCAGCTGGCAATTTTTGACGCTATTTACACTTACATAGTGGTTAATTCAAGCAAAAACGCCCGTAACGCAATATATAACACAGAGTATTCTTTACAAGATAAGAAATATTGACAAAGAAAAAACGGCGCCGCCCGAGGTGAATTTTCATGACAAACGTGCGGCGCTTTCGTATTAAATTTTCATGCAAGCCATGGGGCGTGTCGTCTTTTCGTTGCTAAAAGGCTATTCCGTCTTTGTATAATAAGAAGGGATATGACCTGTAATCTCCTTGAATTTTCTCGAAAAGTAAGAGAGGTTTTCAAATCCGGAGCTAAGCGCCGCTTCTGAAACGGAGCTTCCTTCCTTTATCATACGCTTTGCCAGTCGGCAGCGCATATTGTTTATAAATTCAAAAATCGTCTGTCCCGTAAATTCCTTGAATTCTCTTGAGAGATGGTACTTGCTGATGCCTATGTGAGAGGATAGGTTGTCGAGGGTTATATATTCGGAAAGATTATCTTTTATGTACGTAATAGCAGATTTTACTCTTTTTGCGGAGGATAGCTCACTTTCCGAGCTGTCGGATTTTTCCGAGAGGTGATTTTTGCACAAATGGCATATCAGCTTCAGAACGGATAGCCGTATTTCGGGAGCTGTCCATAGCTGTCTGTCGTTTTTTGCGCCCTCGATTTTTTCGATTACATCTTCAAAGATAACCTTCATTTCCTCGTCCTTGAATATCTCCGAGAAGTGCAGCTTCGTCATATCAATTCCGTTCTGCTTGCAAAACTCATTGTCTATAATAAAGCAGTGGTAATTAATGCCTCCTTCACTTATAACCGAATGAATAGCATCGGAATTTACTATAGCGAAATCGTCCTTCTCAAAGCGGTAGCTTTCCATATTCAACAAGCACTGTCCATCTCCTTGGGTGCATAAAAGTATTTCAAGATTTTCGTGCCAGTTTGGCGAAGCATAGAGAAATTTTATCTTGTCCAAATGGTAAACGAAGGGAAGAATGTCCTTTTCAATATTATGTATCTCATACGTAATGTCCTTCATAAAATATTCACCTCCGGGTGCGTTTAGATTTTAAAATCGCAATATTGTGTCAATTAAGGTCAATATAAATATTGATATTCGCTGTAAAATATTATACAATTAAGACAGCTAAAAAGCAATAGAAAACAGAAATAAAATATATGAAAAGTGAGGAATGTTTTATGTACGATTTTCCCATCGGTGTAATTCTTGAGTCCTTTAGGCTCGAAAGAAGCGAGGCTATTAAAAAGGCTGCCGAGATAGGAGCTAACGGTATTCAGATGTATGCAACAAGCGGCGAAAATTCTCCCGAAAATCTTGATAAGGCGGCTCGCCGTGCGCTGCTTGACGAGGTAAAGGGACATGGGCTCAGATTTTCTGCTCTCTGCGGAGATCTCGGGCACGGTTTTGGTAACAGGGAGCTTAACGCTGAGCTTATCGAAAAGTCAAAGAGAATAGTGGATTTAGCACTTGAGCTTGAAACGAATATTGTCACCACGCACATAGGTGTTGTTCCTGAGGACCCGAGTCATGAGAGATACAAGATTATGCAAGAGGCGTGCTTCGCCTTAGCTTCTTATGCGGATAGCGTAGGCGCTCATTTTGCAGTAGAAACAGGACCCGAAACCTCTCTCGTACTAAAAGGTTTCCTTGATTCCCTCGGTTCCTCGGGTGTTGCGGTAAACCTTGACCCTGCAAACCTTTGTATGGTAACAGGTGATGACCCTGTTAAGGCTGTATATAATCTTAAGGATTACATAGTTCATACTCACGCAAAGGACGGCAACCTTCTTTACCGCGCCGCTCCCGAATATATATACGGCGTTCTCCATCCCATTCCTGCTGAAATAGCAGATAAGAAATTCTTTGAAGAGGTGCCTCTCGGAACCGGAAGCGTTGATTTCCCGAGATACCTTGCGGCTCTTGAGGATATAGGCTTCCGCGGATTCCTTACCATTGAGAGGGAAGTGGGAGAAAACCCACAGAAGGATATTAAGACTGCCTATGATTTCCTCAAAGGCATCATTAACAAATAAGATAAAATTGAAGGAGAATTTGATATGTCTAAGGTAAGAATTGGTATGATAGGGGCTGGTAATATTGCCAACACCCACCTTGACTCTTATAAGAAGGTAGCAGATGCGGAGATAGTTGCAATATGCGATATCGACCCCGAAAGGCTTAAGGAAACCGCTGATAAATACGGCATTGAGAACAGATATAACAGTGTTGAAGAAATGCTCGCCGCAGGTCTTGAGCTTGATGCGGCAGACGTTTGCGTGTGGAACTGCAATCACGCCTCCTGCGCCATAAAGGCGCTTGATGCAGGGCTTAACGTGCTTTGTGAAAAGCCAATGGCTTATAACACGGAGCAGGCAGAGGCTATGCTCGAGGCGGCGAAGCGCAATAACAAGCTCCTTATGATAGGCTTCGTTATGAGATTCCAGTCTAAAACTAAAATAGCTACCGACTTTATAAATGGCGGCTTCCTTGGTGACGTTTACCACACTAAGGCTCATTACGTACGCCGTCACGGTAATCCCGGCGGTTGGTTTGCAAACAAGGAGCTTTCGGGCGGCGGTCCCGTAATAGACCTTGGAGTTCACGTAATTGACTGCACAAGATACCTTATGGGCTCACCAAAGCCCGTCAGCGTATATGCCGTAGCATATGACAATATAGGTAAGCGTGACCACCTTAAAACTAACGTTGGTTGGATGCCCAAGAACGCAAAACCCACCGACCCGTGTACGGTTGAAGACTTTGCATCCGCTATTATAAGATACGAGGACGGCTCTTCAACTCAGCTTGAATGCTCTTACAGCATAAACGGAGAATCCAAAACCTACCTTCAAGCCTTCGGCACTAAGGCGGGTATGGACCTCACAGACGGAGTTAAGCTCTACGGTGAGTATAACGATTTCCTTGCAGACTTTAACATCAAGACAGCCAATTACAAGGGAGAAGAGGATGCCTTCGTTGCTGAAATGACTCACTTTGTGGATTGTGTGCTTGGTAAGTGCGAATGTAAGGCAACAGCCGAGGACGGTGTTGCGGTTATGAAAATACTCGACGCAATTTATCTCTCTGCGGAAACAGGTCACGAGGTCGTTATAAAATAAGATAGGAAAAGAAGGGGGCGCCGTGCGTGATTCGGGTGGCAGCTCTCTTTAAAAGGAGAGTGAAAGTATGAAATACGGTGTATCCAGTTATTCATTTTATCAGTACATAAAGCAGGGGAAAATGACCCAGCTTGACTGTATCGCAAAGGCGAAAGAAATGGGCTTTGACGCTATCGAATTTATTGATATAGACGGCAAAGGGGACTATGCCCTCCAGGTAGAAAATGCAAAGAAGCTTCGGGCCGAAGCGGATAGGCTTGACATGAAAATTATTGCCTATACCATAGGGGCGTGTCTATATAACGACAGTGAAGAAAAAAACCGGAAAGAGGTTGAGCGCCTTAAGGGTCAGCTTGATATAGCTAAGATTCTCGGGGCTTCGGTAATGCGTCACGACGTGTGCTATACTCTCGGTAAGACGGGGGCCTCCAGAAGCTTTGACCTCATGTTGCCAACAATAGCCACACTTGCCCGTCAGGTTACGGAGTACGGCGAGAGCCTCGGTATACGCACTTGCACCGAGAACCATGGCTTTATAGCTCAGGACAGTGACAGAGTGGAAAGACTCTTCAACGCAGTTGCTCACGATAACTACGGACTTCTGGTTGACGTTGGCAATTTTGCCTGCGCAGATGAGTTTTCCCCCCATGCCGTGTCAAGAGTTGCGCCTTATGCTGTACACGTTCACGTAAAGGATATGAAGATAAGCGAGGAGCCCGTTGAGGGCGCAATCCTAACCAGAGCCGGTACGTATCTTACCTGCACTGCAGTGGGAGAGGGGGATATTCCTGTTAAGCGCTGCCTCAGAATTCTTAAGAAAGCAGGCTACGATGGCTACGTATCCATAGAATACGAAGGCGCTGAGGATTGCATTGAGGGAATCGCCAAGGGTCTTGCAAACCTTAAGAGGTATATTTCCGAAATATAAGGGTTGCGGGCGTATGCGCTATATATGCCGTTGCACGGGTGGATTTTCCCTGTAAGGGATAAAATTTTTAAAAACTATTATTTGAAAGTTTTAAAAGAGCGTTTTTTGTCACGGTGTGGCACATAAGCGCTCTTTTTTGCTGTTTTTAGGGCATTTTGGTAATCAAATCCTGCCCTCGCAAAGGGCAAAGCGGAATTTTTGGGTTGACTTTTGCATAATTCGGTGTTATAATCTTCTGTGGGTTATTATATATTTATTTATATTAATTATAATATTGTAATAAAAAATATGGATTCATCCCACCCGGAAAAGGAAAGGGGACACTATGAAAAACGGTTTGCTTATCGTTGGCGCAGGCGTATACGGGCTTGTGGCGCTGGAAATCGCCGAGAGCATGGGCTGCTTTGAGAAAATCGCATTTCTTGACGATAACGCAAAGGGCGGCGCAGGGCTTGATATTGTCGGAGGGCTTTCCGATATTGAGGCTCTTGCCGGGGAATATAAAAACGCAGTGGTTGCGATAGGAAATTCTACCATTCGTTTAGAGCTGATGGCGCGGCTGAGAGTCGCAGGCTATAATATCCCGTCGCTTATATCTCCTATGGCGTATGTTTCCCCCTCGGCAAAAATCGGTGCGGGAGTATTCGTTGAGCCAATGGCTGTTGTGCATTGCGGCTGCGAAATCTGTGATGGCTGCATCATCTCGGCAGGCGCCGTTGTAAATCATAAGAGCGTTTGTCACCGTGGATGCCATATTGACTGTAACGGAACCGTAGCAGGAAATGAGGTAGTCCCCTCAGGCACTAAGGTGCCATCCGGCGCAGTTTTCTCTTCGAAACAGGACAGTAAGATAAAGCTGTGCTGATATACCATTTAGGCTGACTTATAAATAAAACCTCGAGGTGCTTTATGTACAAGTATTTTTTCAAAAGATTTTTTGACATCATTCTGTCGCTGCTGGCGGCAATAGTGCTGCTGCCTGTGTTTATAATCGTGGCGATAGCTATTTTCATAGACGACCCGGGTCCCGTGTTCTTCAAGCAAAAAAGAGTTGGTAAGAATAAAAAGCTCTTCTGGCTGCTTAAATTCCGCTCAATGAAGGTGAAAACACCCGATATCCCTACCCACCTGCTTGAAAACCCCGACCAGTACATAACGAGAGTAGGTAGGTTCTTAAGGAAAACCAGCCTTGATGAGCTTCCCCAAATATATAACATTCTCTTTGGCAAAATGTCCATAATAGGACCTCGCCCTGCGCTCTGGAATCAGGACGACCTTATTGCTGAGCGTGATAAGTATGGCGTAAACGACGTTCGCCCGGGACTTACGGGCTGGGCGCAGATAAACGGCAGAGACGAGCTTGAAATTCCCGTAAAAGCAAAGCTTGACGGCGATTACGTTGCAAAGCTTAATTCAGGCTGGTTCAGAGGACTTGCTATGGATACCAGATGCTTCTTTGGCACCTTCATATCCGTGTTCCGCTCCGAGGGAGTCGTTGAAGGCGGAACGGGTGAGATGAAGAAGCAGGAGGAAGAAGCGGCAAAGCTTGCCGAGGTCGAAGCGGAAGCCGAGAAAATTATGTCGGCAGAGTTTGAAGAGGCTCCTTCGTGCGAGGCGCCTTCGGAAACAGCGGTATCGGCAGAAGTTTCCACAGGGGAAGGCGGCGCAGCGGAAGACAGCGCTGACCTGTCAGCAGATGTTGTGGAGGTTTAAGAATGATTAAGCTGCTTATAACGGGCAAGGACTCCTATATAGGCGTGTCCGTAGAAAACTACTTAAAGGAAAATTACCCCTCCGAATACGAAATAGATACTCTTGATATGCTTGACCCCGCTTGGCGTGAGGTGTCCTTCAGCGGCTACGACGCCGTTTTTCACGTAGCGGGAATTGCCCATTCGGATAGCGGTAAAATAAGCGACGAGCGTGCAAAGCTCTATTATGCGGTAAACACAGACCTGACCGTCGAGGTGGCAAAGAAAGCTAAAGCCGATGGCGTCGGGCAGTTCATATTTATGAGCTCCGCTATAGTCTACGGCGAAAGCTCCCCGATAGGCAAAGCAAAGCATATTACGAAGGATACGCCGCCCGCCCCGGCAAATTGCTACGGTGACAGTAAGCTTAAGGCGGAGGAGGGAATCCTGCCTCTTGACTGCGAGAGCTTTAAGGTCGTAGTCCTTCGTCCCCCCGTTATCTACGGCAAGGGCAGTAAGGGAAATTATCCCACACTTTCAAGTTTTGCAAGAAAAATGCCTATTTTCCCCTACGTTAAAAATCAGCGCTCAATGCTATACGTTGAGCATTTGTGCGAGTTCGTTCACCTTATGCTGAAAAACTGCGAGAGCGGAATTTTCCACCCCCAGAACAAAGAATACAGCAACACATCCGAGCTTGTAAAGCTTATAGGCGAGGTTAAGGGTAAGAAAATAATACTTATACGGGGCTTCGGCTGGGCGCTTAAG